>NZ_JBWKIR010000015.1:74044-188271 GCF_056432605.1 Streptomyces sp. NPDC045022 | reverse complement strand
GTGGTCCCCGGCCCCCCGCGGGGGGTGTTGGGGGGGGCCCCGGCCACAGCCCCCCCCGGTCCCCCCCCCCCCCCCCCCCGGGGGGCCCCCCCCGGGGGGGGGGGGGGGGGGGCCCCCCCCCGGGCCCCCGCGCTCCCCGAGCGTCCAACGGGCTGACTCAGCCGGCCAGCGCCTTCGGTGGCTCGCCGGTGTACAGCACCCCCAACCGCTGGGTGGCCCGGGTCAGGGCCACGTACAGGTCGCTCGTGCCGTATCGGGACGGCTCGACCACCAGCACCGAGTCGAACTCCAGTCCCTTCGCCTGCCGGGGATCGAGGAGGACGACCGTCCGTGTCAGGTCGGGTTCCGCGCCGGCCGTGACCCCGTCGAGCCGGGCGGCCAGCGTCCGGTGCAGTTCGCGCGGGGCGATGACGGCCAGCCGGCCCTCGGTGGGGGTCAGCTCGGCGACCGCCTTGGCGACCGTGCCGGGCAGGTCGTCGAGGACCTGCCGCACCCAGGGCCGTACGCCCGTCGAACGGACCGAGCGGGGCGGTTCGAAGTCGGGGTGCTCGGCGCGGACCACGGCCGCGGCCAGATCCATGATCTCGGACGGGGTGCGGTAGTTGACGCCGAGGCGGGTGTGCTCCCAGCGGTCCTCGACGTAGGGGGCGAGGATCTCCGCCCAACTGCCGACGCCGGCCGCCTCGGCGGTCTGCGCGGGGTCGCCGACCAGGGTCATCGAGCGGGTGGGGCTGCGCCGCATGAGCAGCCGCCAGGCCATCGGCGACAGCTCCTGCGCCTCGTCCACGATGATGTGCCCGAACGCCCAGCCGCGGTCGGCCGCGGCCCGCTCGGCGGCACTGCGGTGGTCCGCCGCCTCCTGCCGCTCGGCGAATCGCTCGGCGTCGATGATGTCGTGCGCCGACAGCACCTCCGAGGCCTCGGGGTCGCTGTCCTCCTTGCCGTCGAACTCGTAGGTGCGGGAGGCGTACGAGACGTCCAGAACGCCCTGGGCATAGGCGACCTGGGTTTCGCGCTCGCGCTCCGCCCGTGCCCGCGCCAGCCGGTCGTCCTCCCCGAGGAGTTCGGCCGCCTCGTCCAGGAGCGGCACGTCGGCCACGGTCCAGGCGCGGGTCACCGGGCGGCGGATCGCGTCGGCGTCCTCCTCGCCGAGGTGGCCGTCCGGCTCCGCGAGGAAGTCGGCGAGCAGCCGCTGTGGTGTGATCCGGGGCCACAACCGGTCGATGGCGGACCAGACTTCGGGGTTCTCGGCGAGTTCGTCGCGGATCTGGGTGACGTCGGAGGCGTCGAGCAGGCTGCTGCCGTCGTACGGGTCGGTGCCCACGCGCTCGGCGTACAGCTCGGTGAGCGTGTTGAGGATGTGCCCCTCGAAGTGCTCCCGGGCCGCGTTGTGCGGCAGCCCGGCCGCGCGAGTGCGTTCCCGGGCGACGCTCACCAGGCCGTCGTCCAGCATCAGCACCTCGCGGTCGTGCTCGATCGCGATGACCGGGTCGGGCAGGGCCTGCCGGTCGCGTACGACGGCGGCTAGCACGTCGGCCATGCCGGCGCGGCCCTTCACGGCGGCCGCCTCGGGGGTGTCGGTGGCGGTCGCCCGCACGCCGGGGAACAGCTCGCCGACCGTGGCCAGCAGCACCCCGGTCTCACCGAGGGAGGGCAGTACTTCGCCGATGTAGCCGAGGAAGGCCGGGTTGGGGCCGACGATCAGCACGGCCCGGCGCGCCAGCAGTTCCCGGTGCTCGTACAGCAGATAGGCCGCCCGGTGCAGGGCCACCGCGGTCTTGCCGGTGCCGGGGCCGCCCTCCACGACCAGGACGCCGCGGTAGGGCGCCCGGATGATCTCGTCCTGCTCGGCCTGGATGGTCTGCACGATGTCGTTCATCCGGCCGGTGCGCGCCGAGTTCAGCGCGGCCAGCAGCACGGCGTCCCCGCTGGGGTCCTCGTGGCCGGTGCGGGTGGCGTCGCCGAGGTCGAGGATCTCGTCGTGCAGGGAGGTGACGGTCCGGCCGTCGGTGGCGATGTGCCGGCGGCGGCGCAGGCCCATCGGGGTGTGGCCGGTGGCCAGGTAGAAGGGGCGTGCGACGTCGGCCCGCCAGTCGATCAGGACCGGGGTGCGCTCGGTGTCCTCCTCGCGCAGCCCGATCCGGCCGATGTGGTGTGTGGCGCCGTCGGAGAGGTCGATCCGGCCGAAGCAGAGCGAGCCGTCCACGGCGTTCAGCGCGGCGAGCAGCCCCGAGCGCTCGGCGACCAGGATGTCCCGCTCCAGCCGGGCCTGCATGGGCTTGTCGCCCTGGGCGAGCGCGTCCGCGACCGAGGTCTCGGTCTCGCCGCGCAACACGTCCACGCGCGCGTACAGTCCGTCGATGAATTCCTGCTCGTGCCGCAATTCATCATCTGGAAAGTCGGTGTTTGACAATTCCGCTCCCGCCCGGATATACTCTGGTCATTGAACTTCCCGCGCCTTCCCGAATCGAAGACGCGAACCATTGAATATACGCACAGAAATCCCCCGAGCGCAATTGCTCGGGGGATTCTTTGTGGGCGGGACCCTCGCGCTACAGCAGGTCCCTTTACAGCACGTCCGCGAGTTCCTCCAGCAGCCGGCGCTTGGGCCGCACCCCGACCATCGAGCGCACCGGCTCACCTTCCCGGAACACCAGGAGGGTCGGCGTGGACAGGACGCCGTAGGCGATCGTCGTCTCCGGATTGCGGTCGACGTCCAGCTGGACGATCTTCAGCCGGTCGCCCTCCTCGGTCGCGATGTCCCTCAGCACCGGCGCCAGCTGCCGGCAGGGCCCGCACCAGTCGGCCGTGAACTGCACCAGCACCGGCAGGCCGGCGCCGAGCACCTCCGTCTCGAAGTTGTCGTCCGTCACCTCGGCCAGTCCGCTCACCAGGCTCATCGCGTCACCCTCCCAGCTCACACACGGGTTCCGGGCCCCCCGGAACCAGCGCCTCGGCGGCCAGCTCGTCCCGGGCCCGCTCGGCCCGGCGCAGCTGTCCCGCGACCGTCTCCCGCACCGCCGCCAATTGCCCGATGAGCGCGTCCAGCTCGTCCAGCTTGCGCCGGTAGACCACGAGCGAGGCCGGGCAGGAGTCACCCGCCGGGTGCCCGGCGCGCAGGCACTCCAGGAACGGCCGCGTCTCCTCCAGGTCGAACCCGAAGTCCTGCAGCGTCCGGATCTGCCGCAGCAGCCGCAGGTCGCTCTCGTCGTACGTGCGGTAACCCTTGTCGTCGCGCCGGGCGGGCAGCAGTCCCCGTGTCTCGTAGTAGCGCAGGGTGCGGGTGGTGGTCCCGGCCCGTGCGGCCAGCTCGCCGATTCGCATGTCCACGACCGTAGGTGTTGACGTCGACGTCAAGTCAAGGCGGGAGGCAGCAGCGGCTTGCGGCGGACGGGTGAGGACAGGACGATCGAGGTCGTCGTCCGCCCCAGCGCCGACGTCTGCTCCAGGATCTCCTCCAGGTGCACGGTGTCGGTGACGGCGGCCTTGAGGATCCAGCAGTCCTCGCCGACGACGTGATGCGCCTCGGTGATCTCCGGGCGGTCGAGCAGCTCCAGGGTCCGCGGGTGCTTGAGGGTGTAGCCGCCGTGCGGGTCGACCCGGATGAAGGCCTGGATGCCGTAGCCGAGCCGGCCGGGCGCGACCTGGGCGCCGTACCCCTCGACCACCCCGGCCGCCTCCAGTCGGCGCACCCGCTCGGCGACGGCCGCCGGGCTCAGGCTGACCCGCCGGCCCAGCTCGCTGAGCTTGATCCGCCCGTCGGTCTGCAGCAGCTCGAGGATCTGCCGGTCCAGCGCGTCGAAGGCCATCGCTGTTTCACCGGCGACGGCTCGCAGATGCCGTGGTTCTTTCGGTGCGGTGGCCGTATCTCCCATGTCTCCCCCTTCAGAGGCTGCTGTGACGCCCGGAGAATTATGGTCATGCGAAAAGCACGAGAGGTACTGGTCATCGGCGGCAACCGCTATTTCGGCAAGCGGCTCATCGCACGCCTGCTGGCGGCCGGCGACCGGGTCACGGTCCTCAACCGGGGATCGTCGGCCCCACCGCCGGGAGCGGCCCGTCTGACGGCCGACCGGAACGACGAACGGGCGCTGACGGAGGCCCTGGGCGGCCGGACCTTCGACGTCGTCGTCGACCAGGTCTGTTACACCCCGCGCCAGGCGGAGATCGCCCGCCGCGTCCTCACGGGCCGCACCGGGCGCTATGTGATGACCTCGACGGTGGAGGTCTACGAGCACCAGGACTCCCCTGCGCCGGTGCCGGAGAGCGCGGTGGATCCGCGTACGGTCGCGGTCGACCTCGCACTGCCCTGGGACGACGGCGAGTTCCTGGAGCGGCACTACGGTGAGGGGAAGCGGCAGGCTGAGGCGGTGTTCGCGGCCGACCCGGGGTTCCCCTTCGTCTCGGTCCGGGTGGCCCATGTGCTGGGCGGTGACGACGACTTCACCGGCCGCCTCGCCCACTACACCGAACGCGTGCGCACCGGCGCCCCCATCGCCGTACCACCTGTGACGCATCCGGCCACCTACATCCACGTCGAGGAGATCGCCGACTTCCTGTTCTGGACGGCGGGCGAGGACTTCTCGGGGCCGGTCAACGCGGCCTCGCACGGCGAGCTGACGGTTGCGCAACTCTGCACGGAGGTGGTTTCCCAGCTCGGTACGGGCGAGGCGGTGTTCGAGGTGAAGGAAGGCGCGGAGGTCTCCCCGTTCGCCTTCCGCCGCCACTACGGCATGGACAACTCCCGCGCCGCACGGCTCGGCTTCCCCTTCGGCGACGTACGGCAGTGGCTGCCGGGGGCGGTCGCCGAGGCCCTGCGGAAGGACAGGGACAACTGACCCGCACCCTGCCGGGGCCACACCGGGTGGCCGACTCGCGTCCGCCGTCAGGCGGCGGTCATCGCTCAGGCCGGTGGAAGACCCCCGGCAGGCCGTACGCCGTGGACTTCGCGGCGGCCAGTTCCGGGTGGGCGGACAGGCGGTCCCGCCGGATCCCGACGATGTCCGGCCAGACGGACAGCTGGCCCCCGGAACCGACCCCGCGCCAGGCGGAGATCGCCCTACCAGACGAAGAAGGGCTTCAGGGCGGTGTGCTGTGCGCCGGTGCCGTCCGAGGCGTCCGGCCGAAGTACTCGTTGAAGATCTCGAGGGCCTGCTCCTGGGAAAGGGCAGGGCTTGCGTAGCCGTTGTCCCGGATGTGGGCGAGGAACTCGGGGGTGAGAGCGATGTGGTGATGGCGTACGTAGTGCACCAGCTCGACAGGCCACAGCCAGCTACCGTCGGTGACCAGCGATCCCGCGCCGGGAATCCACGCGTCACCGGTGATCACGTCCCGCTCCGCCCCCATGGTGGAGTAGATCTCGGTGGACGATTCCAGGTAGGCGACGATCCGGTCCTCGTCCCAAGCCCCCTCGGTGCTGACCGCATCACGAAGGGAAGGGGCGAGGGCCGACGGGTGGCCGTGGTCGCCGAACTCCTGGTAGAAGCCCACTCGCTTGATCATCTTCTCTCCAGTCGCACCGTGGGCATCGGCGGGGCAGCCCTCAGACGGTCATTCCGGCCGATTCCTCCACCTCCATCAGGGAGGCGCTGTGTCGCTCCTCGTCGAATCTGCGGCGTCCTCCGCGCAGGCCGAACAGGCGCTTGGTCAGGGCGATGTAGAGGACCGCGAGGATGTTGAGGACGAGCGTGGTGATCTTCAGCCAGCTGATGTGCTCGGTGAGTTCGTAGATCTCCAGCGGGAGGAAGGCGGCCGTCGCGACCACCGTCAGGTACTCCGCCCAGCGCTTGGCGTACCAGAGACCGACCGCCTCGATCAGTTCGATCAGCGCGTAGGCCAGCAGGAGTCCGGCCACCAGCAGCAGCGTGGAGTGCCGGTAGCCGAAGACCTTCTGGATGGAACCGACGACCGGTGAGTGGTCGAGGTCGTAGTGGAAGTGCCGGAACACCGGGCGGAAGACGTCCAGGTACTCGTTGAAGAGCCGGCGCACCGCGTCCTGGCTGTTGCTGAACTTCCACACCGCGACCGCGACGAGCACGATGAACACCCCGCGCACGGCCCGCTCGATCGCCAGGAAGCGCAGGATGAACAGGTCCCGCAGCACCTTGCCGCGCGGAACCAGCGGGGCGTCCGAAGCCGGTCCCGAGCCGCGCGGCTCGCCGAGCACGAAGTCACCGCAGCGCAGGCAGCGCCACACGTCCCCGAGCGCGGTCGGGGCGTGCAGCCGTACCCGCAGCCGGGGATCGTCGGGCGCGTAGGTCACATGGCCCTTGCGCGCGCAGGTCCGCCGGTCCCAGTCGATCTTCATCCCCCGTGCCTCCATACACATACAGACGCCACGCACTAACGTGCCGTTCCGGTGATCCGGAGCGGCACGTTAGTGGATGGGAGCAGGCGGTGGTCAGCCGGCCCTGCTGTCCGCGAGTTCCCTCTCCTCTTCCTTCACCTCGGGTACGGCGGCCTCGCGGCGCGGCAGCAGGAAGGCCACAAGGATCGTGCCGATGCCCAGGATCACCGCGCCGACCAGGCTGGTGTGGGCCACGGCGTCGGAGAAGGCGGAGCCCACCGCGTCGGCCATCCGACGGGCTCCGCCGGCGAGTTCGGCGGCCTGCTGCTTGAGCTGCGCGGCCTGCTGCGGGTCCTTGGCCCGCGCCGCCTGAGCGCCCAGCCGGTGCGCCTTCTCGCCGATGCCCTGCGCGACGGCGTACCCGGCGCCGACCGAGTCCCGCGCGGTGTCCAGGGCGCTCGCCGGGAGCTTGCTGCCGGCGGTGGCGTCGGTGAGGTGGTCGCCGTAGGAGGTCGCGAGCAGCGAGCCGAGGATGGCGATGCCGAGCGAGCCGCCCAGTTCCAGGGAGGTGTCGTTGACGGCGCCGCCGACGCCCAGCTCCGACTCCGGGAACGCGCCCATGATGGCGTCGGTGCAGGGCGAGAGGGCGAGGCCGATGGCGAGGCCCAGGATGATCAGGGGAGCCACGAAGTCGCCGTACGCCGAGCCCGCGTCCACCCGCGTCAGCAGCGCGAGGGCGGTCGTACCGCCGACCATGCCCGCGCTGACGGTCCACTTCATGCCGACACGGGGGGTGAGCCAGCCGGTCAGGGCCGAGCCGGCGAAGACGGCGCCGGCCAGCGGCAGCATGCGCACGCCGGTCTCCAGGGCGTCGTAGCCGAGGACGAACTGAAGGTGCTGGGTGAGGTAGTAGAAGGCGCCGAAGACGGCGAGGAAGAACAGGGCGACGGCGAGGTTGGAGCCCGCGAAGCGGCGGTTGGTGAAGCGGCGGACGTCGAGGATCGGGCGGGGGTGGCGCAGCTCCCAGACGACGAAGCCGAGCAGGCCGACACCCGCGACGACCGCGGCGCTCACGGCCTTGACGCCCCAGCCGAAGTGCGGGCCTTCGATGATCATGTAGATCAGCGAGCCGGTCCAGATCACCGACAGCAGGCCGCCGACGTAGTCGATGCGGTCGTGGTGCCCGGCCCTGGACGGCGGTACGAGGACCAGGGCGCCGATGATGGCGACCGCGGCGATGGGGACGTTGATCAGGAAGGTCGAGGACCAGCCGTGCTCCCGCAGCAGGGCGCCGGCGACCACCGGTCCGGCGGCGATGGCGAGCCCGGCGGTGGCGGTCCACAGCGTGATGGCCTTGGCCCGTTCCGCCCGCGGGAAGGTCGCGGCGAGCAGCGAGAGCGTGGCCGGCATGATCAGCGCCGCGCCGACGCCCATCACGGCACGGGCCGCGATGACGGTGGCGGAGCCGTCGGCGAGGTATCCGAAGACGGCACCCCCGCCGAAGACGACCAGTCCGAGGACGAGCGCCCCGCGCCGGCTGTACTTGTCGCCGATCGCGCCGAGCAGCAGCATCAGCGCCGCGTAGGGGACGGTGTAGCCGTCGATCACCCACTGCAGGTCGGCGCTGGAGAGCCCGAGGTCCTTCGTCATGTCGGGCGCCGCGACCGTGAGGGCGGTGTTCGCCATCACGATGATCAGCAGGCTCAGGCAGAGCACCAGCAGTGCCCACCAGCGCCGGGCGTAGGGCCGGTCCATCCTCTCGACCGGTTCGGTCATGACGAGTCGCATGGCAGGGATCGCCTTCCTCAGGTGTGCGACGAGAACTTGCACGGGGTTGCGCACATTGACTTGCACAGTGACGTGCAATTGCACAACCATGTGCAATGTACGTCGTTGCACAACGCTGTGCAAGTCCGCCGGGGAAGGCACAATGACCGCCATGACCACGGGTAACAGCCGCGCCGACGCCAACCGGCGCCGCATCCTCGACGTCGCCCTCGCGGAACTGCTGCGCGACCCCGACGCCTCCATGGACCAGATCGCGCGCGCCGCGGGCGTCGTACGACGCACCGTGTACGGCCACTTCCCCAGCCGGGAGGCGTTGATCAGCACGCTGGTCGACGGGGCCGTGGAGGCGCTGGCGGACGCGGACACGCGCGCCCGGGACGCGGTGGGCGACCCGGCGGAGGCGGTGGCCCGCTCGGTGCTCGCGATCTGGGAGATCGCCGACCGCTACCGGCTGCTGGTCGCCCTGGCCCAGCGCACGGTCACCGTCCAGGGCATCCGCGAACGCCTCGCACCGCTGCGCGAGGCCAAGGTCCGGCTCCTCCAGCGGGGCCTGGACCAGGGCGTGTTCAGCTCCCCGCTGCCCGCGCCGGCGCTGGCGTACGTGCACGAGCAGATGCTGTTCGCGGTGATGGAGGCGGTGAACGACGGGCTGCTGACAGCGCACGAGGCGGGCCGCTCGGCCACGGTCACCGTGCTGACCGCGGCGGGCGTGCCCGCCTCGACGGCCACCGCGCTGGTGGCCGAGGTGAGTGAGTGGATGGAAAAGGGGCCGGGCGGCCGAGGTACGGGGGAGACTCGGCCGCCCGGCGGCGGTGCCCGGACGCCCGGCCCCGGTTCAGGCGGGGCCGGACGTCCGGAGTGAGGGGGGCGCCTCGCGAGGGGGCGAGGGGCAGCGCCCCCTGAGGGGCGCGGGGAGCCGTGCGGCCGGTCGTCACCGACCCGCAGCCGGGTGACTCGCCGCGCCCGGCATGATCGAAACGAGAGGCCCTATGCCTTGGCCAGCTCCTCTTCCCGGGGCTCGGGAACCCTGGTGCCCGCCGCCCCGCCCTCGTCGAGAAGCGTCGTCTCGTCGAACGGCAGCTCACCGGAGAGCACTCGGCGCACCCGGCCCTTGTCGATCTCCTTGGTCCAGGTCCCCACCAGCACGGTGGCGACCGCGTTGCCCGCGAAGTTCGTCAGTGCCCGCGCCTCGCTCATGAAGCGGTCGATGCCGACGATCAGGCCGACGCCGTCGACCAGCGCGGGCTTGTGCGACTGCAGACCACCGGCGAGGGTGGCCAGACCCGCACCGCTGACACCCGCCGCGCCCTTCGAGGCCAACAGCAGGAAGAGCAGCAGCGGAATCTGCTCCCCGATGGACATCGGCGTACCCAGCGCGTCGGCGATGTACAGCGACGCCATGGTCATGTAGATCATCGTGCCGTCGAGGTTGAAGGAGTAGCCGGTCGGCACGGTGATGCCGACGACCGGCTTGCTGACCCCGAGGTGCTCCATCTTCGCGATCAGCCGCGGCAGCGCGGACTCGGAGGAGGAGGTGGACAGGATCAGCAGGAACTCACGGGCGAGGTACTTGAACAGCGACAGGACGTTCAGTCCCGCGACGATCCGCAGCAGCGCGCCGAGCACGATGAAGACGAACAGGAAGCAGGTGAGGTAGAAGCCCAGCATCAGAACGGCGAGGCTCTTCAGCGCGTCCAGGCCGGCCGAACCGACGACCGCCGCGATGGCGCCGAACGCACCGATCGGCGCGGCCCACATGACCATGGACAGGACGCGGAAGACGAGCCGCTGGATGTGCTCGATGCCGCGCAGCACCGGCTGCCCGGCCGACCCCATGGACTGCAGCGCGAACCCGGCGAGCAGGGCCACCAGCAGCGTCTGGAGGACCTGGCCCTCGGTGAAGGCGGACACGAACGTGATCGGGATGATCGACAGCACGAAGTCGACGGGCGGCAGCGCGTCGCTGGAGACCTGGGCGTGCCCGGTGTGCTTGAGCGCGTCGGTCAGGTGCAGCCCGTCGCCCGGGTGCAGCACGTTGCCGACGACGAGGCCGATGGCGAGCGCGACGAGCGACATCACGAGGAAGTAGCCGAGGGCGATACCGCCGACGGCGCCGACCTTGGCGGCCTTCCGTACGGAACCGATCCCGAGCACGATCGTGCAGAAGATGATCGGCGAGATCATCATCTTGATCAGGTTCACGAATCCGGTGCCCAGCGGCTTCAGCTCGACGCCCGCGTCGGGCCAGATGAGGCCCACGGCGATGCCGAGCGCGACCGCCACGATGACGGCGATGTACAGGTAATGGGTCCGGTCCCGCTTCACGCGGGCTGCGGCAGGTGCCGTATCGGGGGTGCTGGCGGCCACGACTGCCCTCCTTGACGTCTTCGTCGGCGAACAACCGGCGTGCGGCTCACGTCCGGGCGTTGTTGGGGAATGCCGTGACTATCTCCCGGCCTGTGAGGCCGGTCACCCTTCCGTTCATTTAGTTCACACTTGACCGAGAGGCACACTGCAGACATGCGCGTACCCACCCTCCGCCGGCCCCGCAGCCTGGCGGGCCAGCTGTTCGCCATGCAGGCCGTGCTGATAGCGGTGGTCGTGGCCGGGTACGCGCTGTTCACCTACGTCAGCGACCGGCGGCAGGCCGAGGACGCGGCGGTCCGCCAGGTGACGGCGGTGGCCCGCTCGATCGCGGACGCCCCCTCGGTCCGCTCGGCCATCCACACCCCCGACCCGACGGCCGAGCTGGAGCCGTACGCGCTCCAGGTCATGCGGGACGCGGACGTCGACTTCGTCACGATCATGAACCCGGACGGCATCCGCTGGACCCACCCCGAGCGCAAGCAGATCGGCAAGCGCTTCCTCGGCCGCATCGGCCCCGCCCAGCACGGCCACACCTTCACCGAGACGTACACCGGCACGCTCGGCGCCTCCGTCCGCGCGGTGACCCCGGTGGAGGAGAACGGCCGCATCATCGGCCTGGTCAGCGCGGGGATCAAGGTGGAGGCGATCAGCGCCCGGGTGCAGGACCAGGTCACCGCCCTGCTCGGGGTGGCCGGCGGGGCCCTGCTGCTGGGCGCGGTCGGCACGTACGTCGTCAACGCCCGGCTGCGCCGGCACACCCACGGCATGAACGCCACCGAGCTGAGCCGGATGCACGACTACCACCAGGCGGCGCTGCACGCGGTACGCGAGGGCCTGCTGATGCTGGACGGGCGATACAGGGTGGCGCTGATCAACGACGGCGGCCGGGAGCTGCTGGGCGTGGGCGAGGAGGACGTGATCGGCCGCTCGGTGGCGGACCTGGGTCTGCCGGCCCCGCTGACGGGCGCGCTGCTGGCGTCCGGGCCCCGGGTGGACGAGGTCCATCTGACGGCGTCCCGGGTCCTGGTGGTGAACACCTCCCCGGTGTCGGGCGGGGAACAACGCGGCACGGTCGTCACTCTCCGTGACGTGACCGAACTTCAGTCACTCATGGGCGAATTGGACTCCGAGCGGGGCTTCACCCAGGCCCTGCGCTCGCAGGCGCACGAGGCGGCGAACCGTCTGCACACGGTCGTGTCGCTGATCGAGCTGGGCCGGGCCGAGGAGGCGGTGGAGTTCGCGACAGCGGAGCTGGAGCTGGCCCAGGCCCTGACCGACCAGGTGGTCGCGGCGGTGAGCGAACCGGTACTGGCCGCTCTGCTGCTGGGCAAGACGGCCCAGGCCAACGAGCGGGGCGTGGAACTGCTGGTGTCGCAGGACAGCCGCCTGGACGACGGCCTGCTCCCGGGCAGCGTGTCCGCCCGGGACCTCGTGACCGTCCTCGGCAACCTGATCGACAACGCGGTGGACGCGGCGCAGGGCAGCGCCGGGGCGCGGGTGACGGTGACGGCGTACGCGTCGGACACCGAACTCGTCCTGCGGGTGACGGACACCGGCCCGGGGGTCGACCCGGCCCATGCGGAGCTGGTATTCCAGCGGGGGTTCACGACGAAGCCGGCCGGGCCCGGCGGGCGAGGTCTCGGGCTGGCCCTGGTCCGGCAGGCGGTGACCCGCCACGAGGGCACGTTGACGGTGGTGGAGTCCGACGAGGACGGCGAGGGCGGAGCGGTGTTCGAGGCGCGGTTGCCGTTGCGCACGACGACGGCCGGTCCCTCCCCGGTGCCGGGAGGCGGCAGGACATGACGGATACCCGACCGATCAGGGTGCTGGTGGTGGAGGACGACCCGGTGGCCGCCGACGCGCACGTGATGTACGTGGGCCGGGTACCGGGATTCGTCGCCGTCGGCAAGGCCCACACGGGCGCGGAGGCCCGCCGCGTCCTGGACCGCACCGCGGTGGACCTTCTGCTGCTGGACCTTCACCTCCCGGACGTGCACGGCCTGCAGTTCGCCCGCTCCCTGCGCGCGGCCGGCCATCACGCGGACGTCATAGCGGTCACCTCGGCCCGGGACCTGGCGGTGGTCCGCGAGGGTGTCTCCCTGGGCGTCGTCCAGTACGTCCTGAAGCCCTTCACCTTCGCGACCCTCCGGGACCGTCTGGTCCGCTACGCCGAGTTCCAGGCGGCGGTCGGCGAGGCGAGCGGCCAGGACGAGGTCGACCGGGCCCTCGCGGTGCTCCGCGCCCCGTCACCGGCGGCCCTGCCGAAGGGGTTGAGCGGGCCGACGCTGGAGCGGGTGACCGGCGCGCTGCGGGAGGCGGCGGAAGGACTGACGGCCGCCGGGGTCGCGGAGGCGGTCGGCATCTCACGGATCACCGCCCGCCGTTATCTGGAACACCTGGTCGCGACCGGCCGGTCGGGCCGGAGCCCGCTGTACGGGCAGGTGGGGCGGCCGGAGCTGGTGTACCGGTGGCTCTCGCAGGGGCGGTGACTTTTGTGTGTTCTGTGGCACGCCGACCGGGCGATGGCTTCGCGCAGGGCGGTGCGATGCCGGGGTGACACCGGGTAACACCAGGTCACCGCGGGTGACACCGGGTGCCAGATCACTCTCGGCGATCAAGCCGTACCTTCCTACGATCAGTGATCTCGGCGGAACCGACCGTAGTCAGCGTCCTGGCGCGCCCCTACCTTGTCCGGGTGCGCCAACCCTCACCCCAACCCAACCCCTCGGCTCCTCCGTTCAACGCCCCGGCCGCCCGCAGGCTCCGCGCCGCGCTCGGCATGGGACCCGAGCACGTCGCCCACGGGCTGCGTGTCTCGTACGGGCTGCCGTACGTCACCCCTGATCTCGTGATCGCCTGGGAACGCGGCACCGCGACCCCCGGCAACCCCGAACTCACCGCGCTCGCGGGCGTGTTGTGGTGTTCCCCGGGCGAACTCATCGGCCGGCCGCGGACCCTGCGCGAGCATCGCATGGCCCGGGCCGTCGCGCCCGAGAACGTCGCCCACGCCGTCGGCATGGACCTGCGCGCGTATCTGCGCATGGAGGAGCGCGGCGACTGGCGGGGCAACGAGCGCCAGTCCGCCGGGCTCGCCCGGGTGCTCGACCTCGCCCTGCCGGACTTCGTGGCCGTCACGGGCCGCGAGGGGAAGCTCGCCGATCTGCTGCACAGCGCGGTGACGACCCGCTGGCAGGCCTACGTGCGGCCGGTGCTCAGACTGGCCCCCCTGGACAAGGGCGTCCTGGAGGAGGTTCTCCAGGAACTGCACCAGGACTACCAGGGGCACATGGCCGCCACCCTCAGCTGGGGTGGCGGCACCAGGAGCGCCAGCGAGTCCGGCCGGGAGTTCCTCGACCGGATCGTCGACAACTTCTGGACGGCCGTGGAGGACAGGACCTCGTAGAAGGACGGCCGTGGAGGTCAGGAGCGCCGCCCGGACGGGCGGGGAGACGGGGACCGCCCGGAAGGCGGCCCCGAGGCGGGCAAGCGCCTAGAAGACGGACTCCGCCTCGTCCATCCGGTCCTTCGGGACGGTCTTCAGCTCCGTGACCGCCTCGGCGAGCGGCACCATCATGACATCGGTGCCGCGCAGCGCGGTCATCCTGCCGAACTCGCCGCGGTGCGCGGCCTCCACTGCGTGCCAGCCGAAGCGGGTGGCGAGGACACGGTCGTAGGCGGTGGGTACGCCACCGCGCTGGACGTGACCGAGGATGACCGGCTTGGCCTCCTTGCCGAGGCGCCGCTCCAGCTCGTACGCCAGGGCGGTGCCGATGCCCTGGAAGCGCTCGTGACCGAACTGGTCGATCGCGCCCTTGCTGTAGTCCATGGTGCCCTCGGCGGGGTGGGCGCCCTCAGCGACGCAGATGACGGCGAACTTCTTGCCGCGGGCGAAGCGCTCCTCGACCAACTTGACCAGGTCGGCGGGGTCGAAGGGGCGCTCGGGCAGGCAGATGCCGTGGGCGCCGGCGGCCATGCCGGACTCCAGGGCGATCCAGCCGGCGTGCCGGCCCATGACCTCGACGACCATCACGCGCTGGTGGGACTCGGCGGTGGTCTTCAGGCGGTCCATCGCCTCGGTCGCCACACCGACGGCCGTGTCGAAGCCGAAGGTGCGGTCGGTGGAGGAGATGTCGTTGTCGATCGTCTTGGGGACGCCGACGACCGGCAGGCCCGCGTCGGAGAGCATGCGGGCCGCCGTCAGGGTGCCCTCGCCGCCGATCGGGATCAGCGCGTCGATGCCGAACTCCTCGACCATGTCGGTGGCCCGGGAGCAGGCCTCGCGCAGCCGGTCGCGCTCCAGCCGGGAGGAGCCGAGGATGGTGCCGCCGCGGGCCAGGATGCCGCTGACCGCGTCCAGGTCGAGTGAGCGGTAGTGCCGGTCGAGCAGACCCCGGTAGCCGTCCTCGAAGCCGATGACCTCGTCGTCGTACTGTGTCACCGCCCGGTGCACGACCGAGCGGATCACGGCGTTCAGGCCGGGGCAGTCGCCGCCTGCGGTGAGAACTCCGATGCGCATCGTGCTGTGTCTCCTGCTCGCTGTCGGTACCGGTGAGCCGGTGTCGATTGTTTCACGTCCACAGGGGCACTGAAGTCCTGACGGGCGCCTTATCCGGCAGCGGGGGTATTGTCAAGAGGGTTCTGCTCACCTTGGTGGGCGATTTTTATGCCGTAGACGGCCATACAAGACATGAGGAACGGAGTGGACACGTGACGCGCAGCGTGTACGTGACCGGGATCGACCGCGGTGACGGCCGTCAGGTCGTGGAGCTGGGAGTCATGGAACTCCTCACCCGGCAGGTCGACCGGGTGGGGGTCTTCCGTCCACTCGTCCATGACGGCCCCGATCGGCTGTTCGAGTTGCTGCGGGCGCGGTACCGCCTGTCGCAGGACCCGGCGACCGTCTACGGCATGGACTACCCCGAGGCGTCCGCGCTCCAGGCCGAGCAGGGCACCGACGAGCTGGTCTCCACGCTCGTCGACCGCTTCCACCTGGTGGCGCGGGACTACGACGTCGTCCTCGTCCTCGGCACCGACTTCGCCGACACCCAGCTGCCGGACGAGCTGTCGCTCAACGCCCGCCTCGCCAACGAGTTCGGCGCGTCCGTGATCCCGGTGGTCGGCGGCCGCAAGCAGAGCGCCGAGGCGGTGCTCGCCGAGACGCGCAACGCCTACCGCGCCTACGACGGCCTCGGCTGCGACGTGCTCGCCATGGTCACCAACCGGGTCGCCCGCGAGGACCGCGACGAGATCGCCGAGCGGCTCGCGAACCGGCTGCCGGTGCCCTGCTACGTGGTGCCCGACGAGCCCGCGCTGTCCGCGCCGACGGTCGCGCAGATCGGCCAGACCCTCGGCGCGAAGGTGCTGCTCGGCGACGACTCGGGGCTCGCCCGGGACGCGCTGGGCTTCGTCTTCGGCGGTGCGATGCTGCCGAACTTCCTGGGCGCCCTGACCCCGGGCTGCCTGGTCGTCACCCCGGGCGACCGCGCCGATCTGGTCGTCGGCTCGCTGGCCGCGCACAGCGCCGGCACCCCGCCGATAGCCGGTGTGCTGCTCACCCTGAACGAGGTGCCGAGCGAGGAGATCCTCACCCTCGCCGCCCGGCTCGCCCCCGGCACGCCGGTGCTCTCGGTGACCGGCAACAGCTTCCCCACCGCCGAGCAGCTGTTCTCCCTGGAGGGCAAGCTGAACGCGGCCACCCCGCGCAAGGCGGAGACCGCGCTCGGCCTGTTCGAGCGGTACGCCGACACCGCCGATCTGGCCCGCCGGGTCTCGGCACCGAGCAGCGACCGGGTGACCCCGATGATGTTCGAGCACAAGCTGCTGGAGCAGGCCCGCTCCGACAAGCGGCGGGTCGTGCTCCCGGAGGGCACCGAGGAGCGGGTGCTGCACGCGGCGGAGGTGCTGCTGCGCCGCGGGGTGTGCGACCTGACCCTGCTCGGCCCGGTCGACCAGATCCGCAAGAAGGCCGCCGACCTGGGTATCGACCTCGGCGACACCCAGCTGATCGACCCGGCCACCGCCGAGCTGCGCGACTCCTTCGCCGAGCGGTACGCCCGGCTGCGCGCCCACAAGGGCGTGACGGTGGAGCTGGCCTACGACGTCGTCTCGGACGCGAACTACTTCGGCACCCTGATGGTCCAGGAGGGCCTGGCGGACGGCATGGTGTCCGGCTCGGTGCACTCCACGGCGGCCACCATCCGGCCCGCTTTCGAGATCATCAAGACGAAGCCGGACTCCTCGATCGTCTCCTCCGTCTTCTTCATGTGCCTGGCCGACAAGGTGCTGGTCTACGGCGACTGCGCGGTGAACCCGGACCCGAACGCCGAGCAGCTGGCGGACATCGCCATCCAGTCGGCGGGGACGGCGGCGCAGTTCGGCGTGGAGCCGCGGATCGCGATGCTGTCGTACTCGACGGGTACGTCCGGTTCGGGCGCCGACGTGGACAAGGTGCGCGCGGCGACCGAGCTGGCGCGCTCGCGGCGGCCGGACCTGAAGATCGAGGGGCCGATCCAGTACGACGCGGCCGTGGAGCCGTCCGTCGCCGCCACCAAGCTGCCCGGCTCCGAGGTCGCGGGGCAGGCCAGCGTGCTGATCTTCCCCGATCTCAACACCGGCAACAACACCTACAAGGCCGTGCAGCGCTCGGCCGGCGCGATCGCCGTCGGCCCGGTCCTGCAGGGACTGCGCAAGCCGGTCAACGACCTGTCCCGGGGCGCGCTCGTCCAGGACATCGTGACGACCGTCGCCATCACGGCCATCCAGGCCCAGACCCTCGACGGGAAGGCATCCGAGCAGTGAGCACCCCCACCCGCGTCCTCGTCCTCAACTCCGGCTCCTCGTCGGTGAAGTACCAGCTGCTGGACATGCGGGACAGCAGCCGGCTGGCCGTGGGCCTGGTCGAGCGCATCGGCGAGCAGACCTCCCGGCTCGAGCACGCCTGCCTCACCACCGGTGACACCCGCGAGCACAGCGGGCCGATCGCCGACCACGACGCCGCCCTGAAGGCGGTCGCCGAGGAGCTGGGCCGGGACGGGCTCGGACTGGACTCGCCGGAACTGGCCGCGATCGGGCACCGGGTGGTGCACGGCGGGATGTTCTTCACCGAGCCCACCGTCATCGACGACGAGGTGCTCTCCGAGATCGAGCGGCTGATCCCGGTCGCCCCGCTGCACAACCCGGCGAACCTCACCGGCATCCGCACCGCGCAGGCGCTGCGGCCCGACCTGCCCCAGGTCGCCGTCTTCGACACGGCGTTCCACACGACCATGCCGGAGTCCGCGGCGCGTTACGCGATCGATCCGAAGATCGCCGACCGCCACCGCATCCGCCGCTACGGCTTCCACGGCACCTCGCACGCGTACGTCTCGCGGGAGACCGCGCGGCTGCTGGGCAAGGACCCGTCCGAGGTCAACGTCATCGTCCTGCACCTGGGCAACGGCGCATCGGCGTCCGCGGTCGCGGGGGGCCGGTGCGTGGACACCTCCATGGGTCTGACGCCTTTGGAGGGCCTCGTGATGGGTACGCGATCCGGTGATCTGGATCCGGCGGTCATCTTCCATTTGGCACGTGTTGGCGGAATGTCCATGGACGAGATCGACACTCTTCTGAACAAGAGGAGCGGCCTGTTCGGTCTGTGCGGGGACAACGACATGCGGGAGATCCGCCGCCGGATCGACGAGGGTGACGAAGAGGCCGCGCTCGCCTTCGACATTTACGTTCACCGGCTCAGGAAGTACATCGGCGCCTATTACGCCGTGCTCGGTACGGTCGACGCGGTGGCCTTCACCGCCGGGGTCGGCGAGAACGCGGCGCCGGTGCGGGAGGCCGCGATCGGGGGCCTGGGGAGCCTGGGCCTGGCGGTCGACCCGGACCGCAACGCCGTGCGCGGCGGGGAGCCGCGGCTGATTTCGCCCGACTCGGCGCGGGTGGCCGTGGCCGTGGTGCCGACGGACGAGGAACTGGAGATCGCGACGCAGACCTACGCACTGGTCGGAAAGAACAACTGAATAGCACCTGAGCGGTGTGGCACTCATTTGTATCTTCCGCCAGACGGAATATTCCGTAGCGAAACAAACCGATAGGATCGCCCCATGCGCCGTTCGAAAATCGTCTGTACTCTCGGCCCCGCGGTCGACTCCCACGAGATGCTCGTCGCCATGATCGAGGCGGGCATGAACGTAGCCCGTTTCAACTTCAGCCACGGCACCCACGCCGAGCACCAGGCGCGGTACGACCGCGTCCGCGCCGCGGCCAAGGAGACCCGCCGGGCCATCGGTGTCCTCGCCGACCTGCAGGGCCCGAAGATCCGTCTGGAGACCTTCGCCGAGGGTCCGGTCGAGCTGGAGCGCGGTGACGAGTTCGTCATCACGACCGAGGACGTACCGGGCGACAAGCACATGTGCGGTACGACGTACAAGGGGCTGCCGGGCGACGTCTCGCGCGGCGACCAGATCCTGATCAACGACGGCAACGTCGAGCTGAAGGTCCTGGACGTCGAGGGCCCCCGGGTGCGGACCATCGTCATCGAGGGCGGTGTCGTCTCCGACCACAAGGGCATCAACCTGCCCGGCGCGGCCGTCAACGTGCCCGCACTGAGCGAGAAGGACGTCGAGGACCTGCGCTTCGCCCTCCGCATGGGCTGCGACATGGTCGCCCTGTCCTTCGTCCGGGACGCCAAGGACGTCCAGGACGTCCACAAGGTCATGGACGAGGAGGGCCGCCGCGTCCCCGTCATCGCCAAGGTGGAGAAGCCCCAGGCGGTCGAGAACATGGAGGACGTCGTCGCGGCGTTCGACGCCGTGATGGTCGCCCGTGGTGACCTCGCCGTCGAGTACCCGCTCGAGAAGGTCCCCATGGTGCAGAAGCGCCTCATCGAGCTGTGCCGGCGCAACGCCAAGCCGGTGATCGTGGCGACCCAGATGATGGAGTCGATGATCACCAACTCGCGCCCGACCCGCGCCGAGGCCTCCGACGTGGCCAACGCGATTCTGGACGGTGCCGACGCGGTCATGCTGTCGGCCGAGTCGAGCGTGGGCGCGTACCCGATCGAGACGGTCAAGACCATGTCGAAGATCGTCCAGGCGGCCGAGCAGGAGCTGCTCTCCAAGGGCCTGCAGCCGCTGGTGCCGGGCAAGAAGCCGCGTACGCAGGGCGGTTCGGTGGCCCGCGCGGCCGCCGAGATCGCCGACTTCCTCGGCGGCAAGGGCCTGATCGCCTTCACCAACTCGGGTGACACCGCGCGCCGGCTCTCCCGCTACCGCGCCTGCCAGCCGATCATCGCCTTCACCACCGAGGAGGCCACCCGCAACCAGCTCACCCTGAGCTGGGGCGTGGAGTCGCACGTCGTGCCGTTCGTGAACAGCACCGACGAGATGGTCGACCTGGTGGACCAGGAGGTCGCCAAGCTGGGCCGGTTCGACGCGGGCGACACCGTGATCATCACCGCCGGCTCGCCCCCCGGTGTCCCGGGCACCACCAACATGCTCCGCGTCCACCACCTCGGCGGCAGCAACTGACAAGCGCCGCAAGGGCCCTGTACGGCACTGAGGGCGCCCCCTGGGACAGGGGGCGCCCTCAGCCGTGTGCGGCTCCCGAACGGGCTTGTGCGACCGCTCAGTCGGTCGTGAACACGTGCATGCCGGGTATGTGCAGGGTGCCGCCGAACTGGGCCGCCTGGACCACCTTGACGTTGGTGAAGTAGATCAGCGGGATGTTCAGCGGCGGTGGGCTGTCGGGGCTGAAGGTGATCGGGATCAGCCCGAACAGGTTGCCCGAGATGCTCTCGGTGTACATCACGGTGTCGCCGTCGCGGATGGTGGACGTCGAGCCCTTGGACGCCTGCACGTGGTAGGTCTTGCCGGCCTGCTTGTCGTTCACCGTCTGGTGCAGGTCGCCGATGTCCGTGCCGCCGGAGATGACGTACTTGAGCACCTTCTTCTTGGTGCCGTTGGCCGTCTTCACCTCGACGACGCCCTGGTAGTCGGCGCCCTTGAGCAGCAGGGAGCTGGCGTTGAGGTACCAGGGGTCGTCCGCCACCGGGGTCTTGTTGTCGACGCCGCTCTCGTCGTCGGTCGCCACCGGGCAGTCGTCCGCGGAGGTGCCGGCGCTCGCGGACGGGGTCGGCGTCGCCGACCCGGTCGCGTCCTGGGCCGCCTTGGCGGTGTCCTCGGCCGTCTTGGCCGCCGTGTCGGTGGTGTTCTTCACCGTGTCCTGGACCGTCTTGCCGGCCTCGGAGACGGTGTCCTTGACGGTGTCGGAGGCGCTGCCCGTGCCGGACCCGGACGCCGGCGAGTCGCTCTTGGCGGTCGGGGCGGCGGGCGCGCCGGACGACGGGGACGCGGACGACGGGGACGCCGACGGCGTGGGGCTCGCGGAGGACGTACCGGAGTCCTCCTTGCCGCCGGTGAGGATGTCGCCGATGGTGTCCAGCAGGCCGCCGTGGCTCTCGGACGCGGACGGGCTGGGCGTGGCCGTGTCGCCGCCGGAGCCCGGTGCGGTGCCGGTGTCCGATCCGGTGCCGGTGCCCGATCCGGTGCCGGTGTCCGAGGAGCCGGAACCGGAGCCGGAGTCGGCCGAGCCGGAGGTCTGGGACGGCTTGGGCGTGGCCTTGTCGCCGGAACCTGAATCCGGCGAAGAGGCCTTGCCCGTGTCAGTGGCGTCCTTGCCGTCGGTCGCGTCCTTGGCGCCGGTGTCCGTCGAGGGCGTGGCGGTGTCCGCGGTCTTGCTGTCCGAGGCGGACGGCGACGGTGAGGCCGAGGCGTCCCCGGAGTCCTCCAGCGCCTTGACGCAGTCCTTGTACTCGTCGGCCGTCAGGCTCTTGGCCGAGGTCGACGGAGCCGGGCTGCCGTTGTTGTCGGCAAGGGCGAGCGAAGACGTGAAGCCCATGCCCATGAGCACAGCGGTCGGCATCGCCACGGAGGCTATCGCCTTGCCGGCCGGCATGTGGAACCTGGTGAACAGCGGCTTCTTGGGGGCCGCGTGGCGGGGCCCGGTTCTCGCGCGGGACCCGTCCACATCGGTCACGCGGGTCACCTCGTCAGCCGGCACTGTGCCTCCCGTTCGCCCCGTTGGCCGGGCTCGTTCCTGACAGGTCGTTCGACTCACTCGCCTGGCCCATGCCCTGGTGGGGCAGCGAAGCCGCCTCCGGAGCACCGCCCTGGCCCGGTGCGGCCTCGGCCGGCGGCTGCGGCTGCTCGGGCACGCCCGGCGCCCAGGCCACGGCCATCGCTCCGCCGATGAGGGCGAGCAGGAAGCCCATGACGAAGCCGCCGAAGTTGGACACGGGGAGGGACACCAGCGCCAGCAGGATCGCGGCGATACCCGCGAACGTCCGCACGTGCTTCTGGAACCAGAGGCTGATGCCCAGTACGACCAGCAGCACGCCGATGATCAGAGAGCCGGCCCCCGCCGTGGTCGCCATCGCCAGCGTCAGATGACCGAGCTGAAGATGGAAGTACGGGAAGTACATGATCGGCAGGCCGCTGAGCAAGACGAACAGACCGGCCCAGAACGGACGCGTGCCCCGCCAGGCGCGGAACTGCAGCCTCCGGCGGGTGAACTGGCCGGGTGCGGCGGCAGGAGTCTCGGCGCTCATGGAAAACAGCTCCCTGGTGCGGCGTTGCTGTGGTGGTGAAGTGTGCCGCGCGTGAAGACGCGGCCGAAGGTGGAACGGGCGGGGGCGCCGTCGGCTCCCCCGCCCGTCAAGGAGTGCCTAGTAGCACTCGATTCCCTTGCCGTCGCCCTTGTGGAGCGACATGTGCAGACCGCTGAGCTTGAAGGTGCCGGCGGTGGTCGCCCACGCCGTCTGCTTCACGCCGGCCAGGTCTGCCGAGTCGGCCTGCTGAGCGAAGCCGTACGGGTTGGCCTGCTCGCCGTTGCCCTTCATGCCCGGACCCTTGCTGGCGTCCTTGGCGGCCACACCGATGTCGATACCGTGGAAGGTCGCGTCGGCGCTCAGGTCGTCGACGTCGATGTACAGGTTGTTGGCCTGCACCTTGTCGTGCCCGGCCCCGCCCGCCTCCAGGCGGAGGGTGATCGAGCCGAGCAGCGGCACGTCGGGCGTGACCACGGACTGGCACATGTTGGTGATCGTGGCGTCCTTGAACGACGAGACGGCGACGGCGTGGGCCGTCTTCTTCCCGTCGAGCGTGTAGCCACTGTCGATCGCCCCGTACTGCGCGAAACCCTCGCCGTGGAGCTGGTCGGCCGTCACCTTGAACTGCTGGCCCGAAACGCTGAACGAAGCGGCGAGAGCGCCCTGTGCGAGGGCCACACCTATGCACGCCGTGGCGGCGACGCTGGGCACCATGACCACAGCGAACCGCTTCCATCTGGTCCCGCCACGCACCTGGGACTCCATATTTCCTCCTTCTCGGACGTACATCTCCTGTTCCCGGACTCGCCACAGTCGGCGGCTAGCCGGGCAGGGATGGGAGAAGTGCTACGTCCTCGGGAAGGAGAGCGCCCGTACTCGGAGGCGCGCATCGCGCCCGAATCACCGGCGATCACCCCCGAGCGACAACCACTGGTCGCGCCTGACACGCATCACGCACAACCTTGCTGGACAGGCTTCACCGGCCGGCGAAGACCCCCCTGCCCTAGAGCCGGCGCCACTGCCGCCGGCTCTGCTCGGTGGGGACCCAGAGTCTCCCGTGACCCGGCCGGCTGCCGGGGTGCGGGAATGGACCGAGCGTCGCCGATCGTGGTGCATTCTCGGCCCCGGCACAAGGGGGTTCGTTACTGGCTAGTAACGGCCGGGTAACCGGGCAACGACCGACCGGTCTCGGAGCGCCACGCTCGGTGGCAGCAAAGGGCAGAGCAAAGCCGTTGATCCCTGGACGAATCCAGACAGACCAACGGCCTCGATTTACTGCGAGTAACAGCGGCCGCGATTACCAAGTTTTGGTAAAGCGCGGCCGCTCCGACAGCTCATCGGTGAATCTTTCACCCCGGCGTCACGAGCCGTGGCGTTTAGTGACTGGTCAGAACAGCGCCCGTGCCAGCGCCCGGCGCGCCATGATCACCCTCGGGTCCTCCGGACCCACGACCTCGAACAACTCCAGCAGTCGGCGCCGTACCGCGTCCCGGCCGTCACCCGCCGTGCGCTGCACGGTCTCGATCAGCCGCCCGAAGGCGTCCTCGACATGCCCGCCCACCAGATCCAGGTCGGCGGCGGCGATCTGCGCGTCCGCGTCGGCCGGTCTCTCGGCCGCCTCCTGACGCACCTTCTGCGGATCGAAACCCTGCACCCGCTGGAGCAACTCGGCCTGCGCGAGGCCGAGTTTGGCCTCCGGGTGGGCCGGGTCGTCGGCGAGCACGTTCTTGTAGGCCTGGATGGCACCGCCCAGGTCGCCGGCGTCCAGGGCCTGCGCGGCGGCGTTCAGCGTCGCCTCGTAGGGCCCCTCCGCCACCGCGGCGGCGGGGGCGCCGCCCGACTCGGCGTCCGGGTCGACGGTCAGGCCGGTCAGCCCGAACCGCTGCTCGGCGACCTGCACCAGCTGGTCCAGGGTCTGCCGGATCTGCTGCTCGTCGGCCGCCCCCTGGAACAGCGGCAGCGCCTGCCCCGCGACGACGGCGAACACGGCCGGGATGCCCTGCACCCCGAACTGCTGCATCAGGAGCTGGTTGGCGTCGACGTCGATCTTGGCGAGCAGGAAGCGCCCGTTGTACTCGACGGCCAGCCGCTCCAGGACCGGGCTCAGCTGCTTGCAGGGCTGACACCACTCGGCCCAGAAGTCGATGACGACCGGCACTTCGGCGGATCGTTGCAGGACATCCCGCTCGAATCCGGCCTCATCGACGTCGATGACGAGATCGGCCGGGGAGACGGCCCCCGCCCCGCCCTGCCGGGCGGCTTCGGCGCGCGCCTGCTCGGCCTTGGCCTTGGCCTCTTGGGCCGCCTTGACCGCGGCGAGGTCGACGACGCCGCTCATGGACATGTTCCGTGGCTGCATGCGCCTATCCTCCCCCGTTACCGCGCCGGAATGAAAAAAGAGGTGTGTCCGGCGCCGGGTCCCCACCCCACGCCGTGGTCGTCGCTCGCGTACGTCCGTCGCCAGCTTTCGCTACGACTCGTAGCGTAATGGCATGCGGGCACCTCGCGACACCACACCCCGGTGATCTCCCTCACGACGCCACAGGAACCGTCGGTTTATGGTCAGGGGATGCAGAGCCGCACCCCCGCCAGCCGTACCGGACGTCCGCGCAGCGCCGCCGCGGACACCGCGATCCTGGCCGCGACACGGGAGGCGCTGGTGGAACTGGGCTGGTCCAAGCTCACCCTGGGAGACGTGGCGACGCGGGCCGGGGTCGCGAAGACCACGCTGTACCGCCGCTGGGCCGGCAAGAACGAACTGGTCGTCGACGCCGTGGCGGAGTTGTTCGACGAACTCCGGCTCCCCGACCGCGGCAGCCTCGCCGCCGACATCGAGGGTGTGGTGCTGCAGTTCGCGGCCATCCTGGCCCGCCCGGAGGCCAAGAGCGGCCTGATGGCGGTGATCGCGGAGTCGACCCGCGACGACGCCCTGCGGGAGCGCATCCGCGCGTCCATCGTCGACCGCCAGATGTGTCTGGTATTGGAGGGGCGCGCGCGGGCCCAGCGCCGTGGTGAACTTCCCCCGGAGCCGGATCCCGCCGAAGCCACCCGAACGGTGGACCTCATCTTCGACGTGGTGGCGGGAGCGGTGGTCCACCGCACCCTGGTGAGCGGCAAACCGGCCGACGAGGACTGGGTACGCAGTTTCACCCGCATGCTGCTCCTGGGCTTGACCTCACCCGAGACACCCACTCCCGTCCCCCCCGAGACGGCCACCACCCGACCGACCGAGCCGGACGAAACCCGCACCACCTGACCGACCGAGCCCGGCGCGACGGCCACCACCGGGCCGACCGAGCCGGGCGCAACATCCACCACCGCCGACCGAGCCCGGCGCGACGCCCACCACCGGGCCGGTCCCGCCCGCGACGGCCACCACCCGACCGACCGAGCCCCGCGCAACGGCCACCACCCGGCCGACCAACCCCGGCGCGACCGCCACCACCCGGCCGACCGAGCCCAACACGACACCCACCACCGGGCCGACCGAGCCCGGCGCGACGCCCACCACCGGGCCGGTGCCGCCCGCGACGGCCACCACCCGACCGACCGAGCCCCGCGCGACGCCCACCACCGGGCCGGTCCCGCCCGCGACGGCCACCACCCGACCGACCGAGCCCCGCGCGACGGCCACCACCCGGCCGACCGGGTCGGGTGGTGGGTGGGCATAGGCCGGGGGTCCAGGGGGCGGAGCCCCCTGGTACGCCCGCACCAGGCGACGGCGCCTAGAAGCCCGCGGGCTCCGTGTACACCCCCCACTCGTCCCGCAGCGTCCCGCAGATCTCGCCCAGGGTCGCCTCCGCGCGGACCGCGTCGAGCATCGGTCCGATCATGTTGGAACCGTCGCGGGCGGCGGCCAGCATGGCGTCGAGGGCCGAGCGGACGGCGGACTCGTCCCGAGCGGACTTCCGCTCGCCCAGCACCCGCACCTGCTCCCGCTCCACCTCATGGCTGACCCGCAGGATCTCCAGGTCGCCGGTGACCGATCCGGTGTGGACGTTGACGCCCACGACCCGCTTCTCGCCCTTCTCCAGGGCCCGCTGGTACTGGAAGGCGGACTCCGCGATCTCCCCGGTGAACCAGCCGTCCTCGATCCCGCGCAGGATGCCGGAGGTGATCGGCCCGATCGGGTGCCGCCCGTCCGGGTGCGCCCTGAGGCCCCGTTCCCTGATCTGCTCGAAGATCTTCTCCGCGTCCGCCTCGATGCGGTCGGTCAGCTGCTCGACGAACCACGAACCACCCAGCGGGTCGGCCACATTGGCGACCCCGGTCTCCTCCATCAGCACCTGCTGGGTGCGCAGCGCGATCTCGGCGGCCTGCTCGCTGGGCAGCGCGAGGGTCTCGTCCAGGGCGTTGGTGTGCAGGGAGTTGGTGCCGCCGAGCACTGCGGCCAGCGCCTCCACGGCCGTGCGCACCACGTTGTTGTACGGCTGCTGCGCGGTCAGCGAGACCCCGGCCGTCTGGGTGTGGAAGCGCAGCCACTGCGCCTTGTCGCTCCGCGCGCCGTACACGTCCCGCATCCAGCGGGCCCAGATCCGCCGCGCGGCACGGAACTTGGCGATCTCCTCGAAGAAGTCCACGTGCGCGTCGAAGAAGAAGGACAGACCCGGCGCGAAGACGTCCACGTCGAGCCCGCGCGAGAGCCCCAGCTCCACGTATCCGAAGCCGTCGGCGAGCGTGTACGCCAGCTCCTGCGCGGCCGTGGCCCCGGCCTCGCGGATGTGGTAGCCGGAGACGGACAGCGGCTTGTACGCGGGGATGCCGGCGGCGCAGTACTCCATCAGGTCGCCGATCAGGCGCAGATGCGGCTCCGGCTGGAAGAGCCACTCCTTCTGCGCGATGTACTCCTTGAAGATGTCGGTCTGCAGGGTCCCGTTGAGCACCCCGGGATCCACGCCCTGCCGCTCGGCGGCGACCAGGTACATGCAGAAGACGGGCACGGCGGGCCCGCTGATGGTCATGGAGGTGGTGACGTCCCCGAGCGGGATGTCCTTGAACAGCACCTCCATGTCGGCGGCGGAGTCGATCGCGACGCCGCAGTGCCCGACCTCGCCGAGCGAGCGGGGGTCGTCGGAGTCGCGGCCCATCAGCGTCGGCATGTCGAAGGCGACGGACAGGCCCCCGCCACCGGCGGCGAGGATCATCTTGTACCGCTCGTTGGTCTGCTCGGCGTTGCCGAACCCGGCGAACTGCCGGATGGTCCAGGTACGCCCGCGGTAGCCGGTCGGATGGAGCCCGCGCGTGAAGGGGTACTCCCCGGGCCAGCCGATCCGCTCGAATCCGTCATAGGTGTCGCCCGGTCGGGGCCCGTACACCGGCTCCACGGGGTCACCGGAGAGCGTGGTGAAGTCAGCGTCGCGCTTGCGCGCGGCGTCGTAGCGGGCCTGCCAGCGTCGGCGGCCCTCCTCGATGGCGTGAGCGTCCATACCTTCGAATTTACTAGGACGTCCTAGTAAATGTCGATGGCTGACCGCCGTACGGCACTCGTACGGCGGTAGGGGCTTACGCCTTGGCGACGGCCGGGGCCCGGTCGTCGGCCCCGGCCTCCAGCTCGTGGCTGATCTTCCGCTCGACGAAGAAGGCCGCGGTGGGGATGGTCCCCGCGAGCAGCACCCACAGCTGCTTGCCGACCGGCCACTTCGCCTTGGAGCCCAGGTCGAAGGCGAAGATGAGGTAGACGACGTACAGCCAGCCGTGGGCGATGGCGACGACCCTGGTGAGGTCGGCGGCACCGTCGACGTCCAGCCCGTACTTCGCGATCATGCTCAGGCACAGCAGCACCAGCAGGGCACCGGTGATGTAGGCCATGACGCGGTAGCGGGTCAGCACGCTCTTTTTCATGCGGTCGAGCGTAACCACCCGTTCCGGGAGATCTTGCCCCGGGTCACTCCGCGTCGAAGTCGTCCGCCGCGATCCGCAGCGGGCGGAGCATCGCGAAGATCTCCTTGCACTCCTCCGCGTCGTACACCCCGAGCCCGAAGTCCATGGCCATGAGGTCGCGGGTGGCCGCCTCGACCACCTCTCGACCCTTGTCGGTGATGACGGCGAGGGTGCCGCGGCCGTCGTTGGGGTTGGGGCGCTTGGCGACCAGACCGGACCTCACCAGGCGGTCCACGGTGTTCGTCACGGACGTGGGATGCACCATGAGCCGCTCGCCGATCTTGGACATCGGCAGCTCACCGGCCTTGGAGAAGGTGAGCAGCACCAGCGCCTCGTAGCGGGCGAACGTCAGCTCGTACGGCTTGACCACCGCGTCCACCTCGGCCAGCAGGATCTGCTGGGCACGCATGATCGAGGTGATCGCGGCCATGGACGGCACGTTTCCCCAGCGCTGCTTCCAGAGCTCGTCGGCACGGGCGATGGGGTCGAACGGGAGGCTGAGTGGCTTCGGCACGTCATCAGACCCTACCGGCCGGTCATATGCCGGGCAGCCTTGTCTCGGCTTTCGGTCGCCCGCACGGAAAACCCCGGCCTCCAGGGGCCGGGGTCTCGCGGGTGGGGGCTCGTGCCGGGATTACTCCGCCAGGTGCCGCTCGACGGTCTCGACCTTGGAGGTGAGGCCGTCGGTCACACCGGGCCGGATGTCCGCCTTGAGGACGAGCGAGACGCGCGGGGCGCGCTCCTCCACGGCGGCGACGGCACGCTTGACGACGTCCATGACCTCGTCCCACTCCCCCTCGATGGACGTGAACATGGCGTCGGTGCGGTTCGGCAGGCCCGACTCGCGGACCACGCGCACGGCCTCGGCGACGTGCTCCCCCACGTCCTCGCCGACGCCGAGGGGCGTCACGGAGAAGGCGACGATCATGCGTTGACGACTCCTTCGTTGCGGGCCCGGGCCGCGATGACGGCGTCCTCGGCCTCACGGCGCAGCCTGCGCTCGGCGAAGAAGCCGCCGGTGGGCAGCACCGAGAGGACGAAGTAGAAGGCCGCGGTCCTCAGCGGCCACTTGGCACGGTTCCAGGCGTCCGCCCAGAAGATCACGTACAGGACGAAGAGAACACCGTGGACCGCGCCCATCACGGGGACCGCGTTGAAGTCCGTGGTCCGCTTGAGCACCGAGCAGACGAGCAGGATCAGGAAGGACACGGCCTCGGGGGCGGAGACCAGGCGGAGGCGGCGGAGGGCGGTGGCGGTCTTGATGTCCACGGATCACCTTCGGTGGGAGTTTCGACGACGGCTGCCGGTTGCGGACTGCCGGTTTGTGAACGCACGCACAAGCGCTCCCCCATTGTGACAAACGGCGCCCCCAGGGGACCGTCCAGGGTGGCTCTCCACCCACGGGCTCTGTTCCGCCCGCCCGCGTCGCCGCTACTTTCGCTGGGTGGCGATGTTCCGGCTCCAAGGGAGCAAGGTGCTCGCCGTCGACATGACCGGGGACGCCGTGAAGGCGAAGAACGGCTCGATGGTCGCGTACGACGGGCAGATGGCCTTCAAGAAGCTGAGCGGTGGCGGCGAGGGGCTGCGGGGGATGGTGACCCGGCGGCTCACCGGCGAGCAGATGACGGTGATGGAGGTGAGGGGGCACGGGACCTGCTGGTTCGCGGACCGGGCCGCCGAGATCAACCTGGTCGCCCTCCAGGGGGACAAGCTCTACGTCGAGTCGAGCAACCTGCTGGCGACCGACGCGGGGCTCCGGACGGGCACGACGTTCACGGGGCTGCGCGGCGCCTCGCAGGGCAGCGGCCTGTTCACGACGACCGTCGAGGGGCACGGCCAGGCGGCGATCACGTCCGACGGGCCGGCCGTGGTGCTCCGGGTCGGCCCGCAGTACCCACTGATCGTCGACCCGGGCGCCTACATCGCCCACCAGGGCGATGTGCGGCAGTCCTTCCAGTCCGGTGTGACGTTCCGCACGCTCCTCGGGGAGGGCGGCGGCGAGGCTTTCCAGATCCGCTTCGAGGGCGACGGGCTCGTGTACGTGCAGCCGAGCGAGCGGAACACGATCGCGGGGGATCTGTGACATGGCCTTCCGAGAGATCAACTCCAAGATGGTCGAGGCGACCGTGCTGCCCGGGCAGCGGCTGTTCAGCCAGCGCGGGGCGATGCTCGCCTACAAGGGGGACGTGTCCTTCACGCCCAGCGTCCAGGGCGGCCAGGGCGGACTGATGTCCATGATCGGGCGCCGGGTGGCCGGCGAGGCGACCCCGCTCATGTCGGTCGAGGGCAGCGGCACCGTCTTCTTCGGGCACGGCGGCCACCACGTCCACGTCATCGACCTCTCCGGCGACACCCTGTACGTCGAGGCCGACCGGCTGCTCGCCTTCGAGGGCACGCTGCGGCAGGGCACGATGTTCATGGGCTCACAGGGCGGGGTCATGGGCCTGGTCCGGGGCCAGGCCACCGGGCAGGGGCTGTTCACCACCACCCTCCAGGGCGGCGGCTCCGTCGCCGTGATGGCGCACGGCGGCGTCTTCGAGATCCCGATCACCCCGCAGCGCCCGGTCCATGTCGATCCGCAGGCCTACGTCGCCCACCACGGCGACGTCCGCAACAAGCTGTCCACCGCGCTCGGCTGGCGGGACATGGTGGGCCGGGGCTCCGGCGAGGCCTTCCAGCTCGAGCTGAGCGGCAGCGGCACGGTGTACGTCCAGGCCTCGGAGGAGAAGCTGTGAGCGCGTACGGAACCCCCGGCGGCCCGGTGGTCCACGACCCGGCGACCCTGCCCGCCGACGACAACGTGAACACGTACACGTTCTGTGTCGAGCTCAAGAGCGGGCAGTGGTTCCTGCAGAAGGGCAAGATGATCGCCTACTACGGGGCGATCGAGTTCAACGGCATCGGGCATGGCCGACTCGACCGACTTGTCCGTACCTCGTTCCATTCGCCACTGCACGCGAGCGACTGGGTCGTGGCGGCGGGCTCCGGCAAGATGCTGCTGGCTGACCGGGCCTTCGATGTCAATTCCTATGACCTGGACGACGGGAACTTGACCATTCGCGCGGGCAACCTGCTCGCTTTTCAGCCAAGTCTCGCGCTCAAGCAGTCGATCGTGCCGGGCTTTCTGACCCTGATCGGAACCGGAAAGTTCGTGGCCGCATCTAACGGTCCGGTGGTGTTCATGGAACCCCCGATCCGGGTCGACCCTCAGGCCCTCGTCGGGTGGGCCGACTGCCCGTCTCCGTGTCATCACTACGACCACGGGTACCTGACGGGCGTACTGGGCGGTCTACGTGCGATGACGGGGCTGGGCGGGGTGTCCGGCGAGGAGCACCAGTTCGAGTTCGTGGGCGCGGGGACGGTCCTGCTGCAGTCGACGGAGACCCTCATGGCCGAGGCGGCCACGGGGGTGGTCCCGCCCCAGCCGGGGGTGCCGGGTGGTGGCGGACCGGCACCGCGTGGACACGGTCCGCAATCGTCGGGCGCACCGCGCCTTCCCGGACAGCTGGGGGACCTCCAGCGTCGCTTCGGGCTGTGAGCGGTAGTCTGCGGAGTGTGACGTCGAACGCGTGCGCACTGTCACACCACCCGAAGTAGTTCGTCATTCAACTTCTTAGGTAGACTTCATTTATGGAGACCGAGACGGCCACGCGCTGGCTGACCGATGCGGAGCAGTGCGCCTGGCGCACCCACCTGGAGGTCAACAGGCTGTTGACGTACCAGCTCGAAAAGGATCTGCAGCCGTTCGGCCTGACCATGAACGACTACGAGATCCTCGTGAACCTGTCCGAGTCGGACGACGTACGGATGCGGATGAGTGACCTCGCCTCCGCGACCCTGCAGTCCAAGAGCCGGCTGTCGCACCAGATCACGCGGATGGAGAACGCGAATCTGGTGCGCCGCGAGAACTGCGAGTCCGACCGGCGGGGGCTGTACGCCGTGCTGACCGAGCACGGCATGGAGACGATGAAGAAGGTGGCGCCGCACCATGTGGCGTCCGTGCGGCGGCACTTCATCGATCTGCTCTCGCCGGATGCGCTGACCGAGCTGGACAAGGCGCTCAAGCCGATCGCCGAGCATCTGAGGGGGCAGCGGGGGCGCCCCTGAGCCGCTCGGCACGAAGCTCGGGGAGGACCCGGCACCGGCGGGGTGCGACCGCGGCGGCCAGGACGGCGCAGACGAGGGCGGTCGCGCCCGCCAGCAGGAAGCAGAGCTCGAGCCGAAGGTGGCCGACCAGCAGGCCCGCCCCCAGCGCTCCCCCGGAGCTGCCCGCGTTGACCGCGGTGTTGACCCAGGCGCCGGCCTGGGTGCCGGCGCCCTTCGGTGCCGTCTCCTCGGCCAGCAGGTACGCCGTCGTCAGGGTCGGGGCGACGAAGGCTCCGGCGCAGGCCATGGCCGCCGTGAGGGTCCACAGGCCGGGGGCCAGGCCCGCCGCCGCGATCACCAGGCCGAGGCCCGCAGCGAGCCGGCACAGCCGTACACGGGCCGGCGTCCGCCACTCCACCGCCCCGTTGGCCAGGCCGCCCACCGCGCTGCCCGCCGACAGGGCGCCCAGGACCCAGGGCACCAGGGCGATGCCGTACGACCGCTCGGTGGCGAAGGCCGGCACCAGCAGCTCGACACCGCTGAGGGCCAGTCCGGCGCCCAGCGCGACGGCGATCGGGGGCAGCAGACCGCGGACACCGCCGGGCCGCTGCCCGCGGGGCCGGGAGCGTGGACCCGGCAGCGCCGGGGAGGTGACGAAGACGCAGGTGCCCGCGACGTTCAGGAACGCGCTGAGCACGATGCCGGACGCCGGGGGCGCGACGGCCAGCAGCGCGCCGACCAGGGCCGGCCCGGAGACGAAGAGCAGTTCCTCGGCGACTGCGTCCAGGCTGTAGGCGCGCGGCAACAGCCCCCGGTCCGGGACCAGTCCGCTCCACAGGGCGCGCATGGTCGGGCCCAGCGGGGGTGCGCAGGCGCCGGCGAGGGCCGCGGCCGCGGCGAGGGCCGCGGGAGCGGCTCCGGGGCGCCAGGTGAGGACCGCCAGGACGCACAGCGCAGTGCCGTGGAGGACCGACATGGGCGGGAGGGCACGGCGCGGGCCGTGCCGGTCGACGAGGGACGCCCGTAGCGGCATCAGGAAGACCGTCGTGGCGCCGAACAGGGACATCACCACGCCGGAGACGGCGTAGGACCCGGTGCAGCGGGTGACGGACAGCAGCACCGCGAGAGCGACGGTGCCGTAGGACAGGCGGGCGGTCAGGGCGGAGGCGAAGGTGCGCCGCGCGTGCGGGAGGCGCAGGACAGCGGCGTACGAGGGCCGCGAGGGATGCGTGGACACGCCGAAGTTCCTCTGGGGGAGGCGGAGGAGGGGACACCGAAGGACGCGGTGGCCGTCACTTCCGGCCCCGCGATCCGGTGCGCGCCCTACGCCAAGGAGAGGAACATGCCGGTCATCCTAGGGCCTTTCGTTTGGATCATGCCGGATCAGGGAGCGGGGCCTGGCGCCGTGCATCGCAAGGCGGAGGAGGGCGTCATGGCGGAGCCATGGCAACCGACGACAACGCGGCGAGGTGCGGCGCCAGGCCCCGCGAGCCCGGCATGATCCAAACGAAAGGCCCTAGCAGCGTGATCTCCGGGTCGGCGACCCTCAGCCCTCCGTCAGACCCGCCACCAGCTCGTCCGCCGCGCGGTACGGGTCCAGTTCACCGGCCACGATGCGCTCGGCCAGGGCGCTGAGGCGGCGGTCGCCGTGCAGGTCGCCGATGCGTTCGCGCAGCGCGGTGACCGCGATGGTCTCCACCTCGCGGGCCGCGCGGGCCCTGCGGCGCTCGGCGAGGACGCCGCGCTCCTCCATCCAGGCGCGGTGCTTCTCCAGGGCTTCGACGACCTCGTCCACGCCCTCGGAGCGCGCGGCGACCGTCTTCACGATCGGCGGGCGCCAGTCGCCGGGACCGCGGGACTCGCCGAGGCCCAGCATGTGGTTCAGTTCGCGAGCCGTGGCGTCAGCGCCGTCGCGGTCGGCCTTGTTGACGACGTAGACGTCGCCGATCTCGAGGATGCCGGCCTTCGCCGCCTGGATGCCGTCGCCCATGCCGGGGGCCAGGAGGACCACGGAGGTGTCCGCCTGGGAGGCGATCTCCACCTCCGACTGGCCGACGCCGACCGTCTCCACCAGGATCACCTCGCAGCCCGCCGCGTCCAGTACGCGGATCGCCTGCGGTGCGGCCCAGGCCAGGCCGCCCAGGTGGCCCCGGGTGGCCATCGAGCGAATGTAGACGCCGGGGTCGGAGGCGTGATCCGACATGCGGACGCGGTCGCCGAGCAGGGCGCCCCCGGAGAACGGGGACGACGGGTCGACGGCCAGGACGCCGACCCGCTTGCCCTGTTTGCGGTACGCCGTGACGAGCGCGGAGGTCGAGGTGGACTTGCCGACGCCCGGTGAGCCCGTGAGGCCCACCACGTAGGCGTTGCCGGTCAGCGGGGCGAGCGCCGCCATGACCTCCCTGAGCTGCGGGGACGCCCCCTCCACCAGGGAGATCAGCCGGGCCACGGCCCGCGGCCGGCCTTCCCTGGCCTGGGCCACCAGAGAGGAGACGTCCTGCATCACAGCTCCGTTCACCTAGAGAAACTCAGCGGAACCCGGCGGAACCGGAGGAACCGGAGGAACCCCGAAAAGTACCGCTCAGGCCTTCGGTACCCGCACGATCAGCGCGTCACCCTGGCCACCGCCACCGCACAGCGCGGCCGCGCCGACACCGCCGCCCCGCCGCTTGAGCTCCAGCGCCAAGTGGAGCACGAGACGGGCGCCGGACATGCCGATCGGGTGACCGAGCGCGATGGCGCCGCCGTTGACATTCACCTTTTCCGTGGACACGCCGAGGTCCTTCATTGACTGCACGGCGACCGCGGCGAAGGCCTCGTTGATCTCGATGAGGTCCAGGTCGGACACCTCCAGGCCCTCCTTCTTCAGGGCGTGCTGGATGGCGTTGGACGGCTGGGACTGCAGGGAGTTGTCCGGGCCGGCCACATTGCCGTGGGCGCCGATCTCCGCGAGCCACTCCAGGCCCAGCTCCTCGGCCTTGGCCTTGCTCATCACGACCACGGCCGCCGCACCGTCCGAGATCTGCGAGGAGGTGCCGGCGGTGATCGTGCCGTCCTTGCTGAACGCCGGGCGCAGCTTGCCGAGCGACTCGGCGGTGGTGTCGCCGCGGATGCCCTCGTCCTTGCTGAAGACGACCGGCTCGCCCTTGCGCTGCGGGATCTCCACCGGGGTGATCTCGGCCTCGAAGACGCCGTTCTTCTGTGCCGCGGCGGCCCGCTGGTGGGACAGGGCGGCGATCTCGTCCTGCTCGGGGCGCTTGATGCCGAGGCGCGTGTTGTGCTTCTCCGTGGACTCGCCCATGGCGATGCCCTCGAAGGAGTCGGTCAGGCCGTCGTAGGCCATCGCGTCGAGCATCTCGACCGCGCCGTACTTGAAGCCCTCGCGGGACTTCGGCAGCAGGTGCGGAGCGTTGGTCATGGACTCCTGGCCGCCGGCGACGACGATGTCGAATTCACCCGCGCGGATCAGCTGGTCGGCCAGCGCGATGGCGTCCAGGCCGGACAGGCAGACCTTGTTGATGGTGAGCGCCGGGACGCTCATCGGGATGCCGGCCTTGACCGCCGCCTGGCGCGCCGGGATCTGCCCCGCCCCGGCCTGCAGCACCTGGCCCATGATCACGTACTGCACCTGGTCGCCGCCGATCCCCGCACGGTCGAGGGCGGCCTTGATCGCGAAGCCGCCGAGGTCGGCTCCGGAGAAGGACTTGAGGGAGCCCAGCAGTCGTCCCATGGGCGTACGGGCGCCCGCGACAATCACAGAGCTGGTCGTTCCAGAAGACATGAGCTGCGATCCCCTTACCGGCCTGCACAGCCGAGGAGTGAACGAGGGTTTACTTCGAATGTACTGAGTGGCACTCCGTGCCGTCATCGGCCCGTCGGTGTGATCGCGCGCACGTTGCGTAACCACCCGATGAGCGCTGCACTGAATCCATGCTGACGCGAATCGACCACATCGGGATCGCCTGCCACGACCTCGACGCGACCGTCGAGTTCTACCGGGCCACCTACGGCTTCGAGGTCTTCCACACCGAGGTCAACGAGGAGCAGGGCGTGCGCGAGGCCATGCTCAAGATCAACGAGACGTCCGACGGCGGCGCCTCCTACCTCCAGCTGCTGGAACCGACCCGCGAGGACTCGGCGGTCGGCAAGTGGCTGGCGAAGAACGGGGAGGGCGTCCACCACATCGCCTTCGGCACGGCGGACGTGGACACCGACTCCGAGGACATCCGGGACAAGGGCGTACGCGTCCTGTACGAGGAGCCACGGCGCGGTTCCATGGGGTCGCGAATCACCTTCCTGCACCCCAAGGACTGTCATGGCGTCCTCACGGAACTGGTCACTTCGGCCCCTGTTGAGTCCCCCGAGCACTGACCCCCGTACATAAGGGCCGGTAGGGTTGGGGGCGGTCGTCTCTGTATGCCGGGGCGACCGCATGCCGGGGTCCGGTTTTCGGGGGACGAGCGTCGGGGCAGCAGCCCGTGCTCCGCCGTTGATCTGACACCATTCCCCGGGGGCCCCGTTCGGCGGATGAACGGAGCTCGTTGCAGAAGCCGACCAGGGGACGGATGGGACCGCGCAGTGCGGGGCTACGAGAGCCAGGAGCGAGAGCCGGCGGCTGACGTCGACCACCTCTCTCGGTTCGAAGCCGAGATGAAGCGGCTGAAGACCGAGCGGGAAAAGGCGATCCAGCACGCCGAGGACCTCGGCTACCAGGTCGAGGTGCTGCGCGCCAAGCTGCACGAGGCGCGGCGCACCCTCATGACCCGGCCCGCCTACGACGGCGGTGACATCGGCTACCAGGCCGAGCAGTTGCTCCGCAACGCCCAGATGCAGGCCGAGCAGCTGCGCCAGGACGCCGAGCGTGAGCTGAGCCAGGCACGCGCGCAGACCCAGCGCATCCTGCAGGAGCACGCCGAGCAGGCCGCCCGGCTCCAGGCCGAGCTGCACCAGGAGGCGGTGACCCGGCGCCAGCAGCTCGACCAGGAGCTGGCCGAGCGCCGCGCCACCGTCGAGTCGCACGTCAACGAGAACGTGGCCTGGGCGGAGCAGCTCCGGGCCCGCACCGAGCAGCAGGCCCGCCGGCTGCTGGAGGAGTCCCGCGCCGAGGCCGAGCAGGCCATGGCCACCGCCCGTGCGGAGGCCGAGCGGCTGACCCGGGAGGCCCGTGAGCGGCTGCAGAGCGACGCCGAGGCCGCCCGAGCGGAGGCCGAGCAGATCCTGCGGCGCGCCCGCACGGACGCCGAGCGCCTGCTGAACGCCGCCTCCACGCAGGCCCAGGAGGCCACCGAGCACGCCGAGCAGCTGCGCACCGCCACCGTCACCGAGTCGGACACCGCCCGCCGCCAGGCCGCCGAGCTGAGCCGGGCCGCCGAGGAGCGGATGACGGCTGCCGAGGAGGCGCTGCGCAAGGCGCAGGCCGAGGCCGAGAAGGTGGTCACCGAGGCGAAGGAGTCGGCCGCCAAGACCCTCTCGAGCGCCGAGGCCGCCAACGAGACGCGGACGCGCACCGCCAAGGAGCAGGTCGCCCGGTTGGTCGAAGAGGCCACCAAGGAGGCCGAGAACACCAAGTCCGAGGCCGAGCAGCTGGTCGCCGACGCGCGGGCCGAGGCCGAGAAGATCGTCGCCGAGGCCGCCGAGAAGGCCCGCTCCATCACCGCGGAGGAGACGGCCAGCCAGCTGTCCAAGGCGGCCAGGACCGCCGAGGACGTCCTGAACAAGGCGTCCGAGGACGCCCAGAAGACCACCAGGGCCGCCGCCGAGGAGGCCGAGCGGATCCGTACGGAGGCCGAGACCGAGGCGGACCGGCTGCGGGCCGAGGCGCACGACATCGCCGAGCAGCTCAAGGGCGCGGCGAAGGACGACACCAAGGAGTACCGCGCCAAGACGGTCGAGCTGCAGGAGGAGGCCCGCCGGCTGCGCGGCGAGGCCGAGCAGCTGCGCGCCGACGCGGTCGCCGAGGGCGAGTCGATCCGCGCCGAGGCCCGCCGGGAGGCGGTGGCGCAGATCGAGGAGGCGGCCAGGTCCGCCGAGGAGCTGCTGGCCAAGGCCAAGGCGGACGCCGACGAGCTGCGGCAGAAGGCGACCACCGACAGCGAGAAGGTCCGCACCGAGGCCATCGAGCGCGCCACGGCGCTGCGCCGGCAGGCCGAGGAGACCCTGGAACGCACCCGCAAGGAGGCCGAACGGCTGCGCGCCGAGGCCGACGAGCAGGCCGAGTCGGTCAGGGCGGACGCCGAGCGGGCGGCGCGGGAGCTGCGCGAGGAGACCGAGCGGGCCGTCGAGGCCCGCCGCACCGAGGCCGCCGAGGAACTGACCCGGCTGCAGACCGAGGGCCAGGAGCGGCTGGCCGCCGCCGAACAGGCGCTCACCGACGCCCGGGAGGAGGCCGCCCGGATCCGCCGGGAGGCCGCCGAGGAGAGCGAGCGGCTTCGCTCGGAGTCCGCCGAGCGGATCCGCAGCCTGCAGCAGCAGGCCGAGGCGGAGGCGGACCGGCTGCGCGACGAGGCGGCGTCCGACGCGTCCGCCTCCCGCGCCGAGGGCGAGGCCATCGCCGTACGGCTGCGCTCCGAGGCCGCCGCCGAGGCCGAGCGGCTGAAGGTGGAGGCGCAGGACACCGCCGACCGGGTGCGCGCGGAGGCCCAGGCCGCCGCCGAGCGGCTCGGCAACGAGGCGTCCGAGACGCTGGCCGCCGCGCAGGAGGAGGCCGCCCGGCGCCGCCGAGAGGCCGAGGAACTCCTCGGTGCCGCCCGGGAGGAGGCCGACCAGGAGCGTGAGCGGGCCCGCGCGCAGAGCGAGGAGCTGCTGGCCTCGGCGCGCAGGCGGGTCGAGGAGGCACAGGCCGAGGCGACCCGGCTGGTCGAGGAGGCCGACCGGCGCGCCACCGAGATGGTCGCCGCCGCCGAGCAGCACGCCCAGCAGGTGCGGGACTCCGTCGCCGGGCTGCACGAGCAGGCACAGGAGGAGATCGCCGGGCTGCGTTCGGCCGCCGAGCACGCCGCGGACCGTACCCGCCGGGAGGCCGAGGAGGAGGCGGACCGGGTCCGCACCGACGCCTACGCCGAGCGGGACCGGGCCGGCGAAGACGCCTCCCGGATCCGGCGCCAGGCGAACGAGGAGTCCGAGGCCGCCCAGGCGCTCGCCGAGCGTACGGTCGCGGAGGCGATCGAGGAGGCCGAGCGGCTGCGCTCGGACGCGTCGGACTACGCCCAGCGGGTGCGCACCGAGGCGTCGGACGCGCTCGCCGAGGCCGACCAGGCGGCCGCCCGTACCCGGGCGGACGCCCGCGAGGACGCCAACCGCATCCGCTCCGACGCGGCGACCCAGGCGGACACCCTCATCACCGAGGCCCGCAACGAGGCCGAGCGGCTGCAGACCGAGACGGTCGCGGAGGCCGACCGGGTGCGCACGGAGGCGATCACCGAGGCCGAGCGGCTCACGACGGAGACCGCCGCCGAGGCCGGCCGGGTGCGCACCGAGGCCCTCGCCGAGGCCGACCGGGTCCGTACGGAGGCCGTGGCCGGGGCCGAGCAGCTCATCGGGGACGCCACCGGCGAGGCCGAGCGGCTGCGGGCGGAGGCCGCCGAGACGGTCGGCTCCGCGCAGGCGCACGCCGAGCGGGTGCGGGCCGAGGCCGAGCGGGTCAGGGCGGACGCGGCGGCGGAGGCCGAGCGGCTCGTCAACTCCGCGCGCGAGCAGTCCGAGCGGACCCTCGACGAGGCCCGCAAGGACGCCAACAAGCGGCGTTCGGAGGCGGCCGAGCAGGTCGACAAGCTCATCACGGAGACCACGGCCGAGGCCGACAAGCTGCTCACCGAGGCGCAGCAGCAGGCGCTGCAGACCACCGCGGACGCCGAGTCGCAGGCCGACACGATGGTCGGCGCCGCCCGCAGCGAGGCCGAGCGGATCCTCTCCGAGGCGACCGTAGAGGGCAACTCCCTGGTGGAGAAGGCCCGTACGGACGCCGACGAGCTGCTGGTCGGTGCCCGCCGGGACGCCACCGCCATAAGGGAGCGGGCGGAGGAGCTGCGCGACCGCATCACCACCGAGATCGAGGACCTGCACGAGCGGGCCCGCCGCGAGGCCGCCGAGACGATGAAGACCGCCGGCGACCGCTGCGACGCGCTCATCAAGGCGGCCGAGGAGCAGCTGGAGAAGGCACAGGCGAAGGCCAAGGAGCTGGTGTCGGAGGCCAGCTCGGAGGCGGGCAAGGTGCGCATCGCCGCCGTCAAGAAGGCGGAGGGGCTGCTCAAGGAGGCCGAGCTGAAGAAGGCCAGGCTGGTCAAGGAGGCCGAGGAGCTGAAGGCGGAGGCGATCCGCGAGGCCCTGCACACGGTCGAGGAGGGCAAGCGCGAGCTGGAGATCCTGGTGCGGCGGCGCGAGGACATCAACGCCGAGATCTCCCGTGTCCAGGACGTCCTGGAGGCGCTGGAGTCCTTCGAGGCCCCGTCGGCCGGCAAGGACGGCGGGGTCAAGGCGGGCGCGACCGTGGGCGCCCCCCGATCGGGTGGCAAGTCGTCAGACGGCTAGCGGACGAGGTGCGTTCCGTTGCGTTCTGGGGGCTTTGCCCGATTCCTTGGCAAGCCGTCCGGCGGTCAGCCACTCAAAAGAGGTGCCATTCTCCGGATCAAAACCGTATCCGCTCGATGACACACCGCTTCGGCCCCTAGGATTCCCTTATCACCTCACCGGTCTCATTCGACAGGAACCCCATGAGCGACACTTCCCCCTACGGCTTCGAGCTTGTGCGGCGTGGGTACGACCGCGCTCAGGTGGACGAACGTATCTCCAAGCTCGTCTCCGACCGTGACAGCGCTCTCGCCCGCATCACCGCCCTGGAGAAGCGCATCGAGGAGCTGCACCTCGAAACGCAGAACGCCCAGGCACAGGTCACCGACGCCGAGCCGTCGTACGCGGGTCTCGGCGCGCGGGTCGAGAAGATCCTGCGCCTGGCCGAGGAAGAGGCCAAGGAGCTGCGTGAGGAGGCCCGGCGCGCGGCCGAGCAGCACCGCGACCTCGCCGAGTCGGCGGCCCAGCAGGTCCGCAACGACGCCGAGACCTACGCCACCGAGCGCAAGGCGAAGGCCGAGGACGAGGGCGTCCGGATCGTCGAGAAGGCCAAGGCCGACGCCTCCCAGCTGCGTTCCGAGGCGCAGAAGGACGCGCAGTCCAAGCGCGAGGAGGCGGACGCCCTCTTCGAGGAGACCCGCGCCAAGGCCGCCCAGGCCGCCGCCGACTTCGAGACGAACCTGGCCAAGCGCCGCGAGCAGTCCGAGCGTGACCTGGCCTCGCGTCAGCAGAAGGCCGAGAAGCGTCTCGCCGAGATCGAGCACCGCGCCGAGCAGCTGCGCCTGGAGGCGGAGAAGCTGCGCACGGACGCCGAGCGCCGCGCCCGCCAGACGGTGGAGACGGCCCAGCGCCAGGCCGAGGACATCGTGGCCGACGCCAACGCCAAGGCCGACCGGATCCGTTCGGAATCCGAGCGCGAGCTGGCCGCCCTCACCAACCGCCGCGACTCCATCAACGCCCAGCTGACGAACGTCCGCGAGATGCTCGCCACGCTGACCGGCGCCGCGGTGGCCGCGGCCGGCACGTCGACCGACGACGAGCCGATCTCCCGGGGCGTCCCGGCGCAGCAGTCCCGGTAGTTTCCGGTAGCCGCACCACACCGAGAGGGGCGACGGGACCAGGTCCCGCCGTCCCTTTTCGTGTGCGCGGGTCCGAAGGCGCGGTCGGACACCGGTGTCCGGCGTCCGTTCCGGGTGAATCCTTGGGTGGCGCGTAGCGTGAGGGAAGGAGCGCAGGCCTCGGGGGGCGGGGCGGACCGCAGGCAGGTGCGCACCCGTCCGGCCCGGGAAGGGGGACCCCCGCGCACGGCCGTGCCCCGAGCCGACCGCTCCGAGTGGCAGGGCCCCGGACCCCGTCCTAGCGTGGCCGCATGATCGAGCTGGAAGGGCTGACCAAGCGGTACGGCGACAAGGTGGCGGTCGACCATCTGACGTTCACGGTCAGGCCGGGCATCGTCACCGGGTTCCTCGGGCCCAACGGTGCCGGGAAGTCCACGACCATGCGGATGATCCTCGGGCTCGACCACCCCACCGCCGGCGACGTCCGTATCGACGGCAGGCACTACGACCGGCTCAAGGACCCGCTGACGTACCTCGGCGCCCTGCTGGACGCGAAGGCCGTGCACGGTGGCCGGAGCGCCTACAACCATCTGCTGTGCCTCGCCCAGAGCAACGGGATTCCCCGGCGCCGGGTGGCGGAGGTGCTGGACACCGTCGGGCTCACCGCGGTGGCGCGGAAGAAGGCCAAGGGATTCTCACTGGGCATGGGGCAGCGGCTCGGGATCGCCGGGGCGCTGCTCGGCGATCCGCGGATCCTGATGTTCGACGAGCCGGTCAACGGGCTCGACCCGGAGGGCATCCACTGGATCCGGACCCTGATGAAGTCGCTGGCCTCGCAGGGGCGGACGGTGTTCGTCTCGAGCCACCTGATGAGCGAGATGGCGCTGACGGCGGATCACCTGGTCGTCATCGGGCGGGGCCGGTTGCTCGCGGACACCACCATGGCCGACTTCATCCGGCAGAACTCGCGGTCGTACGTCCGGATCCGCTCCCCGCAGCGCGAGCGGCTGCTCGACGTGCTGTACGAGGCCGGAATCACCGCGGTGGAGGCGGGGAGCGGGGCCCTGGAGGTGGAGGGCGGCAAGGCCGAGCGGATCGGCGAGCTGGCGGCCCGGTACGGGCTCGTGCTGCATGAGCTGAGCCCGCGGCAGGCCTCGCTGGAGGAGGCGTTCATGCAGCTGACGGCGGAGACGGTGGAGTACCACGCGCATGCCGGTCCCGGTCCCGCACCGCAGGACTGGGGCGCCGGCTGGAAAGGGGCCTGAACCATGGCGGCCGTCCAGGTCATCCGGTCCGAGTGGACCAAGATCCGGTCGGTGGCGTCCACGGTGTGGACGCTGTCGCTGGCGGTGGTCGTCACCATCGCGCTGGGGATGCTGATCTCGGCGCTGTCGAGGAGCCAGTACGACAACATGCCCGTGCGCGAGCGGCTCTCCTTCGACCCGACGGTCATCAGCTTCGCGGGCATGACCCTCGGCCAGCTCGCCATGATCGTGTTCGGTGTGCTGGTCGTCTCGAACGAGTACAGCACCGGCATGATCCGGGTCTCGCTGGCCGCCGTGCCGCGGCGCGGCACCTTCCTGTTCAGCAAGATCGCGGTGGCCACCGCGCTCGCGCTGGTCGTCGGTCTGGTGACGAGCTTCGCCGCGTTCTTCCTCGGGCAGGCGATGCTCGGCTCGCACCGGGCCGCGATCGGCGACCCGGGGGTGCTGCGCGCGGTGTTCGGCGGCGGCCTGTACATGGCCCTGATCGCGCTCTTCTCCATGGGTGTCGCCGCGATGCTGCGCTCGCCGATGCTGTCGCTGGGCATCCTGATGCCCTTCTTCTTCCTGATCTCCAACATCCTCGGCAATGTCGACGCCACGAAGAAGATCGGCCGTTTCCTGCCCGACCAGGCCGGCAGCCGTGTCATGCGGGTGGTGCCGATCGTCGACGACACGCCCTACGGCCCCTGGGGCGGGCTCGGGATCATGGTGCTGTGGGTGATCGCCGCGCTCACGGGCGGTTACGTCCTCCTCGAACGCCGGGACGCCCAGTAGACACCCCTGTCACACACCGTCATGTTCTGCCTTTACCTTGTTTTGGGCGGAACCGTCAGCGCCTCGATATCCTCCTAACCCTTACGGGGGCGTGTGCCCCGCTGTCCTGAACCATTCGATGGGTGCGGAGCATGATCGAGGCTGTAGGCCTGACGAAGCGGTACGGCGACAAGACCGCCGTGTACAACCTTTCCTTCCAGGTGCGGCCGGGAGCCGTCACCGGCTTCCTCGGGCCGAACGGCTCGGGCAAGTCGACGACGATGCGGATGATCCTCGGGCTGGACAATCCCACGTCCGGCTCGGTGACGATCGGCGGCTACCCGTACCGCAAGCTGCCCAACGCCCCGCGGCAGGTCGGCGCGCTGCTCGACGCCAAGGCCGTGCACGGCGGCCGGTCCGCCCGCAACCACCTGCTGAGCCTGGCCCAGCTGTCGGGCATCCCGGCCCGGCGGGTGGACGAGGTGCTCGGGGTCGTCGGCCTGCAGGACGTGGCCAAAAAGCGCTCCAAGGGCTTCTCGCTCGGCATGGGCCAGCGCCTGGGCATCGCCGTCGCGCTGCTCGGCGACCCGCAGGTGCTGCTCTTCGACGAGCCGGTCAACGGCCTCGACCCCGAGGGCATCCTCTGGGTCCGCAACCTGATGAGGGCCCTCGCCTCCGAGGGCCGTACGGTCTTCGTCTCCTCGCACCTGATGAGTGAGATGGCGCTCACCGCCGACCACCTCATCGTCATCGGCCGCGGACAGCTGCTCGCCGACATGAGCGTGACGGACTTCATCTCGGCCAACTCCGCGGACTTCGCGCGCGTGCGCACCCCGGACACCGAGCCGCAGGTGCGCGAGAAGCTCTCCTCCGCGCTCACCGAGGCCGGTGGCCACGTCCTGCCGGAGCAGGACGGCGCGCTGCGCGTGACCGGGCTGCCGCTGCCCCGGATCAGCGACCTGGCGCACGAGGCGGGCGTCCGGCTGTGGGAGCTGTCGCCGCACCAGGCCTCGCTGGAGGAGGCGTACATGCGGATGACGCAGGGCGCCGTCGACTACCGCTCGACCGTCGACCAGAAGGCGGGCCTGCGGCAGCCGCTGCCGCCAGGCGCCCAGCCGCCCATGCCGGTGCCCGGCCAGGGCCAGCCCGGCTGGTACGCCCCGCCGCCGCCCCAGCAGGGCGGGCAGCCGTTCGCGATGCCGGCTGCACCCGCGGGGCCGTACGGCGCCGCTCCCGGCACCCCGGTCCCCAACCCGTACGCCCACGCCCAGCAGCCCGCCCCGGCGCCGCAGCCGGCCCAGGCACAGCCTGCCGCCCAGGCCCAGCCCGCCACGGCCCAGTCCGCCGCGCACGCCCCGCAGCCCGCCACGGCCCAGCCCGCCTCGCAGGGCCAGCCGCCGGCCACGGCTCCGGGGGCCCCGGCCGGCGCGGCCGCCGCCCCGCCCGCGCCGCAGCAGGCCCCCGCCGCCGCTCCCCCGGTGCACGCCGCCGCACCGGCCGCCGCCGCGGTTCCGCCGGCCCCGGCCGCCTCCTCCGCCCCTGCCGACCCGGCCCAGACCCAGCCCAAGGACGTCACCCGATGAGCACCCACCAGCCCCCGCTGCCGCAGGCCCCCGCTGCCGCGCCCGACTGGCAGGCGGCGCCCGGCGGCACGTATCCCGGCTACACCTCGCCGATCCCGGTCGTGCGCACCCACCTCGGGCACGCGCTGGCCTCCGAGTGGACGAAGATCAAGTCGGTGCGGTCGACGATGTGGACGCTCGGCGTGTTCCTGCTGCTCGTCGTCGGCATCGGCCTGCTGGCCGGCGCGGTGGTCGAGGGCCACTCCGACTCGACGAGCCTGACCGGCGAGAATCCGCTGTCGTTCGGGTTCTTCGGACTGCTTCTCGGCAGCATGTGCATCATCACGCTGGGCGTGCTGACCACGGCCTCCGAGTACGGCACCGGCATGATCCGCACGACGGCGACCGCGTGCCCGAGCCGGGGCCGGGTGCTCGCCGCCAAGTCGATCGTGTTCCTCGCCGTCGCCTTCGTCGTCACGCTGGCCGCGTCCGGCTTCGTGGCCATGCTCCACGCGTCCATGCTGAGCAACACCGGCGCCCGGACCCCGACCGGCGGGGACTGGCTCAAGGACACCGTCGGCGTCAGCCTCTACATCGCGCTGCTCGGGCTGCTCTCGCTGCTCGTCGGCTCGGTCATCCGGCACTCGGCGGGCGCCATCACCATCATGATCGCGGCGGTGCTCGCGCCGCTGGTGATCGCGCTCTTCATGGCCTCGTCCTCGCTGCACAAGGTGCAGGAGTGGCTGTTCGAGTACTCCATCCCGAGCCAGCTCGGTGTCTTCTACGACAACTCGCTGTCCCGTTCCGGCCCCACGGGCTGGGACCCGCTGTGGATCATCCTGGGTCTGACGGCGGCGGCCTACGCCGGGGCGTACGCGCTGCTGCAGAACCGGGACGTCTAGCCGCTGCTAGAACCTCGGCGCGTTACGGGACCGCTGCACCCGCGTGGTGCGGCGGTCCTTCGCGTTCCAGCACGCCTTGTGCCAGTGCCGGCGGTCATCGACGCCCGCGTGCCCCGGCCAGGCCACCACGTGCGGAACGCCGGAGGGGATCATCTGCTCACAACCGGGGCAGCGGTACGCCTTGCCCGCCGCGCTGGCGCCCGCGACATGGCGCACGCTCCACTCGTCACCCTGCCAGCTCTCCGTGGACTGCCAGCCGCCGTACCGGCCAGCGCGGTCGTCCTCGGCGCTCCGGCCCGACGATCCGGCTGCCTTCGGTCGGTTGCGACGCGGGGACACGGGACACCTCTCGGAGCTATACAGGAAGCACGGGCTACGTCCAGCCTACGCGCCGCCGAGAGGGGTACGCGTACGGCACCAACCCGTACAAGTCCCCCTCCAGGGCGGCCCATTCTGCAGACAATCCGCAAATCTCTCCGCCAGACCGTGTCCTGGGCACGTGTCAGACGGTTATGCCGGGTGGGGGAGCTCCGGGTCGGAGCCAAGGAAGCAGGAAGAGCGATGCGCGTAGGAAGTTTTGTGCTGGCCGCCCAGTTCCCGGGCCAGGGCCAGGGGGAGGCCCTGCACCGGGCGATCCGCTCGGCGGAGGTCGCCGAGCAGGCCGGGCTGGACACCGTCTGGCTGGCCGAGCACCATTTCGTGCCCTACGGCACATGCCCCTCGGCGGTCACCCTGGCCGCCCTGCTGCTGGGTCGCACCCGCCGCATCCGCGTCGGCACGGCGGTCAGCGTACTGCCCACCGCGCACCCGGTCGCCCTCGGCGAACAGGCCGCGCTGCTGCACGTGACGAGCGGCGGACGGTTCACGCTGGGCGTGGGCCGCGGCGGGCCCTGGGTCGACCTGGAGGTCTTCGGAATGGGCCTCGAGGCGTACGAACACGGATTCCCGGAGTCACTCGATCTGCTGCTGCGCTGGCTGCGCGAACCGTCCGTGGGGGCCTGCGGCGAGCGGTTCTCCTTCCGCGAGGTGCCGGTCGTGCCCCGCCCGTCGGAGGCGTTGACGGACGCCCCGGGGCCCGAGGTCGTGATCGCGTGCACCTCGCCGGCGAGCGTGCGGCTGGCCGCCGAGCGCGGGCTGCCCATGCTGCTCGGGATGCACGTCGGAGACGAGGAGAAGGCCGAGATGGTCGCCCTGTGGCGGCGCTGTGCCCGCGCGGCGGGCCGGCCGGCCGAGGAGATCGCGGCTGCCGCCCATGTGTCGGCCGGGGTATGCCAGCTCGCGGACCGGCGCACGGACGCCGTGGAGAGCCTGCAGAAGGCGATGCCGGGCTGGCTGAAGCAGGGCCTGGAGGCCCATGTGACGGTGGACGGACGGGCCCGCGCGATGCGCGACCCGCACGCCTACACCGAACTGCTCTGCGGGCTGCACCCGGTGGGCACCCCGCGGCTCGCCGCCGACCGGCTCGCGGCCACCTCGGAGCGCACCGGCATCTCCCGCTTCGCCCTCCTCATGGAGGGCTCGGGCGACCTCGCCGCCACGGAGGAGAATCTGCGCCGCCTCGGCCTCGAGGTGCTGCCCCAGTTGCGCTGACCCGCCCCCAGCGCGCAAGCCACCTGGGGGGCTTGCCGCCCCAGTACTGAACGCACCTCCCCCGGATGGAGCGGCAAGCAAGCGGCTCGGCGCCTCGGCCGTACCGGAAGCGCCGGTCAGCAGTCGCGAAGCTCCGGCGACTGGTTGAGCAACTGGTTACGCGGCGACGTGAAGCGCGCCAACGTCTCGTCCACCGAGGCGTCCAGCGGGAACACCGCCACGCGGTGGCAGTTCTGGAAGGCCAGCCGCACACCGAAGTGCCGCTGCAGCGCGCCGCGTATGGCGTCGCTCGCGAGCGCACGCAGCAGCTGACCGCGTGCCTGCTCGTCCGGCGGGGGCGTCTGGTTGTCGGCGAAGGTTCCGCCGTCCACCTTCAGCTGGGCCACCAGGGAGCTGATCATCTCCCATGCGTAGGGCAGGGAGGTCCGGACGCAGTCGACGAATGCTGCTTCGTCGACCTCGCCTCGCTCGGCCTGTTCGAGTAGGGCCGGTGAGACGTCGAGCGACATGGGTTCTCCTCTCGCACCCCCGAAAGAGCAGGGGTTGCCGGACAGATAAGGGAGTTCGCGATTTCGAACACGCTCAGTACAGGCATCGCGACCTCCAGTTCACTACGGTAGGCAACCGTCGGTGACCACACCAGCAGATTGCGTATATGAAGCGGTCCCGTTACGCCCACAATCGGCCAGGGATGAACAAGAGTTTCCAGGGACATATGGGGTGTTCCCCGGGGAGGGGGGCGGGCGGATCGCGCGCACCGACGGGCGTCGAGTAGCGTTGCCGACCATGCGTCTCGTCATTGCCCGGTGCTCGGTCGACTACGCCGGCCGGCTCACCGCCCACCTGCCCTCGGCGCCCCGCCTGATCCTGGTCAAGGCGGACGGCAGCGTCTCCATCCACGCCGACGACCGGGCCTACAAGCCCCTCAACTGGATGTCGCCGCCCTGCACGCTGAAGGAGGGCGCGGGTGAGGACGAGGGTGTGTGGACCGTCGTCAACAAAGCGGGCGAGAAACTGATCATCACGATGGAGGAGATCCTCCACGACTCCTCGCACGAACTCGGCGTGGACCCCGGCCTGATCAAGGACGGCGTGGAAGCACACCTCCAGGAACTGCTCGCCGACCGCATCGAGACGCTCGGCGAGGGCTACTCGCTCATCCGCCGCGAGTACATGACGGCGATCGGCCCGGTGGACATCCTCTGCCGGGACGCCGACGGTCAGACCGTCGCCGTGGAGATCAAGCGGCGCGGTGAGATCGACGGCGTGGAGCAACTCACGCGGTACCTGGAGCTGTTGAACCGCGACCCGCACCTGGCTCCGGTCCGTGGCGTCTTCGCCGCGCAGGAGATCAAGCCCCAGGCCCGCGTCCTCGCCACCGACCGAGGCATCAACTGCCAGATCCTCGACTACAACGCGCTCCGCGGCATCGAGGACGACAAACTGCGGCTGTTCTGACCGCGGCTCCGCCTCCGTAGCCTCCCCGCCGCGACGGCGCGCAACCGCGCCGTCGCGGCGGACGCAGTGGGGCGGCCCGCGCTACATCACCAGAGCGGAGCCGTCCGGCGATCCCGTGCCGCCGCCCTGCGGCGCGCTCGCCGACGCGCTGCTCGACGTCCCGCCGTCGGTGCCGGTCGTCGTGCCCCCGTCCGTGCCGCTCGTCGTCCCGCCGGTGTCGCCCCCCGTGGTGCCGCCGGTGGACGTACCCCCCGTGCCGCCACCCGTCGTCGTACCGCCGGTGGTGGAACCGCCCGTGGTACTGCCGGTGCTGCTGCCGCCGGTGGAACCGCCGGTGGGCGTACCCCCCGTGGTCCCACCCGTCGTACCGCCGGTGGTGGAACCGCCCGTGGTACCGCCGGTGGAGCCGCCCGTCGTACCGCCGGTGGAGCCGCCCGTCGTACCGCCGCCCGGCGAGGTCGACGACCCCGACGGCTTGGGCGGCTTGGACGGTGAGCCGGAGGAGGTGCCGGAGCCGGACGGCTTGACGCTCTCCGACGGCCGGGCCGTGTCCGCCGGCGGCGCCGGGTCGTCCGCCGTGCCGTACGTGCCGTCGGGGCCCGGTGCCGTGGGGCGGCCGGTCGTCGTGCCGGTGCCGCCGTCCCCGCCGGGGTCCTTCGGGTCCGCGCCCAGACTGCCGTCGTCCACATCCTGGCTCGCCGACGGGTTTACGTCGACCTTGCCGGCCGGGTTCTTGCCCGCGTCGTCGTTCGACGTCATGCCGAGGGTGACGACCGTGCCGAGGACGGCGGCGAGCAGTGCGCCCGAGCCGGCCGCCACCATGTTGCGGCGGGCCAGGCGCCGGAAGCCCTGTGGCTTGGGGGCCGGGGGCTGATGGGTGACCAGGGGGGCGCCGACGAGGCCGTACGGCGGCGGTGTCGACTCCTCGTGCCGTACCTCGGGCGTCTCCTCGCCCGCCGTGGCCGCCAGCCCCGGGACCTCGCCCGAGCGGTCGGCGACCAGGGCCAGCGCCCGCCGGCCGGCCACGGTGCCCCGCTTGTCGGCGAGCGCCCCGCGCAGCCCGATGGAGGCCTCCAGTTCGGAGCGCGCCCGGTCGAGCTGCCCGCCGCAGAGCGCGAGGACGCCCAACTCATGGTGGAAATAGGCTTGTTCGGACACCTCGCCGTCCGACCGGGAGGCTTCCGCGCCGGAGCGCAGGGCCCGTTCCCAGGCGGTCCAGTGGAGTCCGGCGGCGAAGGCGGGCGCGGCCGTCCGGGCGAGCCGTATCGCGCAGGACTCCTCGCCCTCGGCGGGCGGGGCGGTCTGCGGCACGACGGCGGCGAGCGCGGCCAGCACCGCGTCGGCCTCCATGCACACCCGCTCGGGCGTGACCGAGGGGTGGCCGGCCCACCAGGCGTAGTGCCGGGCGGCGGTGAGTGCCTGGGCCGGTGCGTCGTCGGCGTATCCGGCGGCCTCCAGCTGGGTCTGTACACCGGCGGCGAGGCGGTAGCGGGAGCCGACCGGGGAGACCAGTCCGCAGGCCGCCAGTTCACCGAGGGCGGCGTCGGCGTGCGTGTCGCCGACCAGGGCCGGCAGGTGTGCCTGGTGGGGCACCTCGCCGCCGAGGGCGACCGCGAAGCGGAGGGCGCCGCGGGCGGAGGCGCTGAGCCGGGAGGCCAGCAGCGGGGCGGGGGCCGCGGCCTCGCCGAGGGAGGGCAGCGGGACGCCCTCCTCGAGGTCCACGGGCATGTCCGCCGGCCGGCGTGCGTCCTCGAAGACGCCGTACTCGTCCACCGCCCCGGTGCTGGCCCGCAGCTGGTCGCGCTGCCCTAGCAGGGCGCCGGCCTGGACGAACCTCAGCGGCAGCCCTTCGGACTCGAACCAGAGGTCGCCGGCCCAGTTGGCCTCCTCCTCGGTGAGGACCCGGCCGACGGTCCGCTCCAGGATCTCCACGCCCGCGGCGCGGTCGAGGCCGCTGAGGAAGACCTCCTCGACCTCCGACTCGGCGGAGGGCGCGGGGATGTCGGGGGTGGCGCCCAGCAGGAAGGCGCACTCGGGGGTGGCGTCGAGCAGTTCGTCCAGGGCGGTGCCGCCGAACTCGACGTCGTCCAGGACGACGACCGCGCCGATCTCCCGCATCAGGGGGAGCAGTTCGTCCCGTTCCGGGCGGTACCGGGGGGCGTCGTAGACGGTGTGGAAGAGGTCGTACAGGACCTCTCCGGCCGTGCGGTGGAAGCCGCTCAGCCGGACCACACCGTCGGGGGCGAGGTCGTGGCAGTCCTCGGCGACCAGGTCGAGAAGGGCGGTACGGCCGGAGCCGCCGGGTCCGGTCAGCCGTACGGAACGGCCCCGGGCCAGCAGCCGGACCAGCCGCTCGCGTTCGTCCTGGCGCTCCAGCAGCGAGTACGTCGGCTGGGCGGGTCCGGGCGGCACCGGCGGCCGGGCGGCACGCTCGGCCTCGGCGCGCTCGGCGGCGGGGCGCTTGCGGGGCCGGCCGGGACGTTCGGCGGGCGGGCAGGACTCTATCTCGCTGCCGTCGACCGGGTTGACGGTCAGCAGCAGGTCGCCGGAGACCAGCCGCGCCGTGCGGACGAGCGCGGGCGAGTTCGGGACGATGTCGGAGGTGAGGGATTCCCGGGGCGGACGGCGGCTGTGTGCCTGGCCGTGCTCCTCGGGTCCCGGGGTGTTCGGGTCCATGGGTTCAAGCCCCCCAAAAGCGTCGTGTGCCCGTGATCCGGCCCCTCCCGGCCTGCCGCACACCGCGCTGTCGCTTCTGGTCCGGGCCCGCTCGGTCGAGGGTTGCGAGGCGGCGGGCGACCGAACCCTAAACCTTCGGCCAGTATCTCCGACAGGGCGGGGTGCCGTGCGGTCCGAGACGTCACGGTCTTGTGAGGATTGCCCCCGACGTGCGCTTCGGCGGCTGCGCCCGGGTCTCCCTCGTCGCCCGGTTCACACCGGAACCGGGCATTACACCCGAGGCAGCGACTCCACGCCGATGCCGCCCTCGATGGCGAGGATGCGGTGCAGCCGGGTGGCCACCAACAGGCGCTGCATCTGCGGTGGTACGTCGCGCAGCACCAGCCGGCGACCGCAGCGGCCGGCCCGCCGGTGGGCACCCATGATCACCCCGAGGCCGGTGGCGTCCCAGGAGTCCAGTTCGGACAGGTCGAGCACCAGGTCTCCGACTCCGTCGTCGACGGCCGAGTGCAGGACCGTACGGGCGTCCGCCGCGCTGCGGACGTCGAGGCGGCCCCCGACGACCAGCTCGGCGTGGTCGCCCCTGATGTACATATGCGCTCCCCGTTGAATGCGGTTGGCGTACTCCGTGACGGTGCTGTGCAACGTCTGACTGTGTGAGTGGCGGTGCGGTTGCTGCTTGTAAGCGAACCGATACCGAATTCACCCCTGGGAGTGACGCTCCCGGGGTGATTGTCCGCCATATGTGTGTACGGATGGCCTCGGTACGTCGTCCGGACGGGTACCGGTACGACGCATCGCTGCTTCTCAGTACGTGTAGAAGCCCTGCCCGCTCTTGCGGCCGATGTCACCGGCGTCCACCATCCGGCGCATCAGCTCCGGCGGGGCGAACTTCTCGTCCTGGGACTCGGTGTAGATGTTGCTGGTGGCGTGCAGCAGGATGTCCACGCCGGTGAGGTCCGCGGTGGCGAGCGGGCCCATGGCGTGGCCGAAGCCCAGTTTGCAGGCGAGGTCGATGTCCTCGGCGGTCGCGACACCCGACTCGTAGAGCTTGGTCGCCTCGACGACGAGGGCGGAGATCAGCCGGGTGGTGACGAAGCCGGCGACGTCCCGGTTGACGACGATGCAGGTCTTGCCGACCGACTCGGCGAAATCCCGGGCGGTGGCGAGGGTTTCGTCGCTCGTCTTGTAGCCGCGGACCAGCTCGACGAGCTGCATCATCGGCACCGGCGAGAAGAAGTGCACACCGACGACCCGCTCGGGGTGCTCGGTGGCCGCCGCGATCTTGGTGATCGGGATGGCGGAGGTGTTGGAGGCCAGCACGGTGTCCTCGCGCACGATCTTGTCGAGCGCGCGGAAGATCTCGTGCTTGACCTCCAGCTTCTCGAAGACGGCCTCCACGACGACGTCGGCGTCGGCGGCCGCGTCCAGATCGGTGGTCGGGGTGATGCGGGCCAGGGCGGCCTCGGCGTCGCGCGCCTCCAGCTTGCCCTTGCCGACGAACTTGTCGTACGACGCCTTGATGCCGTCGGTGCCACGTCCCAGTGCCTCGTCGGTGACGTCACGCAGGACGACGTCCCAGCCGGCCTGCGCGGCGACCTGGGCGATCCCGGACCCCATGAGACCGGCTCCGATGACAGCGAGCTTCCGTGCCACTCCGACTCCCTTGAACCCTGTTGACGTCTGCCTCCTCGGCGGACCATAGCGCTCAGGTGCCCTGTTGAGGACGGTAAGTAATGCGTGTCACTGTCTCAGCGCGTGAGACACCCGTCACGTCTCGATCGACGGACTCGGCGATCCTCCCGCCGGCCGGCCGGACGGGATCGCGGTCCTGGTGGCCGGAGCGCCAACTGCTCGCGGGTTCATGCTCGTTGGCGCTTCACGGACCGGCCGGCGCCCAGGTCTCCAGGCCCTGTGACCTGCATGCCCGCGGGCCGGTCGCCGTTCAGGGCGCACCCCGGACGGCGTAGTTGAGGACCCTTTCACTCAACAGGTCCTCCATGTCGTCGAGGAGGGCGAGTACCTCTCGGGACACTTCGCGTGGTTCGCGCCCCTTGACCATCTCGCGGCCGATGACCGCGACGACCGTGCCGTGCACCCAGGCGATCTGGCCAGCCATCAGGTGGGGCAGCTCGTCGTCGGCGGCGGCGCCTGTCTCCTCGCGCAGGGCCTGCTCCAGGTTGGCCTGCACCTCCTGGGCGAGGGCCCACAGCCGGGAGCGCAGGGCGGGTGCCTCTTCGATGACCTTCATGAAGGCCGCGTATCCGGGGATGAGGCCGACCCGGGGCGAGACCGCCTCGATCTCCTCGCGCAGCTCCCGCAGGACCGCGCCGGCGGCCGGCTCGCCGACGGGGCGCCCGCGGACCCAGCGCGCGAGCCGGTCGGCCACGCCGGCCGAGCGGTCGAAGAAGAGGTCCTCCTTGGCGGGGAAGTAGTTGTAGACGGTGTTGACGGAGACGTTGGCGGCCTCGGCGATCTCGGCGACCGTCACCGCGTCGAAGCCGCGCTCGACGAACAGGCCCGTGGCGACATCCGAGATGTACTGCCTGGTCTGCCGCTTCTTCCGCTCCCTGAGTCCCTCGGCCATGCCCGCATCCTAACTTCGCTGGAGCTGGTGAAAACTTGGTGTCATTGCAAAATTACACGGTCTCTGTTTTTCTGGGGGCATGCCAGCAGTCATCAGTGCGGCGGGCCTCGCCCGCACCTTCCAGACCAAAGCCGGGCCCGTGCCCGCCGTGCGGTGCGTCGACCTCGCCGTCCAGCAGGGCGAGATCCTCGGCTTCCTCGGACCCAACGGCGCCGGCAAGACGACCACCCTGCGGATGCTGACCACCCTGCTGAAGCCCACCGGGGGCGCGGCCACCGTCGCCGGACACGACCTGGCGACCGACCCGGCCGGGGTGCGCCGGGTGAGCGGCTACGTCGCCCAGTCCGGCGGAGTCGATCCGCAGATCACCGTGCGGGAGGAGCTGGTCACCCAGGGCCGGATGTACCGCCTGTCGAAGGCCGAGGCGGTCGAACGAGCCGGGGAGCTGTGCCGGGAACTGGATCTCGCCGGGCTCCTCGACCGGAGAACCGGCGCGCTCTCGGGCGGCCAGCGGCGCCGGCTGGACATCGCGATGGCGCTCACCCACCGCCCGAAGGTGCTCTTCCTCGACGAGCCGACGACCGGCCTGGACCCCGGCAGCCGTGCCGACCTGTGGGACCTGGTCCGCCGGCTGCGCGACACGTACGGCACCACCGTCTTCCTGACCACCCACTACCTGGACGAGGCCGACGCCCTCGCAGACCGCCTGGTGATCGTCGACCAGGGCGTGGTCGTGGCTGAGGGCACACCGAGCGCGCTCAAGCTGGAGCACGGCGGCTCGCTCGACGCCACGCTCCAGGACACCTTCCTCGCCGTCACCGGCCGCGGACCGTCCCCGTCGGCCGACGCCGCCCCCCTAGCCGTATAGGACCCCGGAATGCTCGTTCACGACACGGCCCTCGTCTACGGCCGTTATCTGCGCCAGTCCCTGCGCTCCCGCTTCGCCCTGCTCTTCGGGGTGCTGACGCCCCTGCTGTATCTGCTCTTCTTCGGCCCGCTGCTCACCGACCTGCCGCTGGGCGGCGAGAGCGGCTCCTGGCAGGTGCTCGTCCCCGGTCTGTTGCTCCAACTCGGCCTTTTCGGAGCCCTGTTCGCGGGCTTCACGGTCATCATCGAGAAGGGTCAAGGGGTGGTGGAGCGGATGCGGGTGACCCCGGTCAGCCGGCTCGCCCTGCTCCTCGGCCGGGTGCTGCGCGACGCCACGGTCTTCGTCTTCCAGGCGGTGCTGCTGGTGCTGGCCGCGCTGGTGATGGGCCTGCGCGCACCGCTCGCCGGCGTCCTGATCGGCTTCGCCTTCGTCGCGCTGCTCACGCTCTCGCTGGCCTCGCTGTCGTACGCGCTCGGGATGAAGGTCCGCACCCCGCAGGAGTTCGGCCCGTTGATCAACGCGGTGTCGATGCCGTCGATGCTGCTGTCCGGTCTGCTGCTGCCCATGACCCTCGCCCCGGCCTGGCTGGACGTGCTCTCGCACCTCATGCCGTTCCGCTATCTGGTGGACGCGGTGCGCGACGCGTACGCGGGTCAGTACACGAGCGCGCACGTGCTGTACGGCGTCCTCGTCGCCGTCGGCTTCGCGGCGCTCGCCGTGACAGTGGGCACACGCGTCTTCCGGACCGCGGGAGCGTAACTACGCTGGCCACATGGTCAATCTGACACGCATCTACACCAGGACCGGCGACAAGGGCACCACCAACCTCGGCGACATGAGCCGGGTGCCCAAGACGGACCTCCGGATCTCCGCGTACGCGGACGCCAACGAGGCCAACGCGGTGATCGGCAGCGCGATCGCGCTGGGGCGGCTGGACGAGGAGGTCGTCAAGGTTCTCACCCGCGTGCAGAACGACCTGTTCGACGTGGGCGCGGACCTGTCGACGCCGGTGGTGGAGAACCCGGAGTTCCCGCCGCTCAGGGTGGAGCAGTTCTACATCGACAAGCTGGAGGCGGACTGCGACCGCTTCAACGAGCGCCTGGCGAAGCTGCGCTCCTTCATCCTGCCCGGGGGTACACCGGGCGCGGCACTGCTGCACCAGGCCTGTACGGTCGTCCGCCGGGCCGAGCGCTCCACCTGGGCGGCCCTGGAGGTCCACGGGGAGTCCATGAACCCGCTGACCGCGACCTACCTCAACCGCCTCTCCGACCTGCTGTTCATCCTGGCCCGGGCGGCGAACGGGGAGGCCGGGGACGTGCTGTGGGTACCGGGCGGGGAACGCTAGCGCCGCTCGGCCGGTTCCGGTTCCGGTTGCCGCTTCGGTTGCCGCTTCGGTTGCCGCTTCGGGAGGAGCGTGTAGCTCGCGGCGATGATCAGGTTGATGCCGATCACCCACAGCATCCGCACCTGCCAGGTCCGCAGGGAGCCGGTGTCCCCGTCCCCGCCGACGTACCAGACGGCCCCCTGGAGCAGGGCGAGGGCGACCGTCGCGGCCAGGATCCAACGGCCCGCGACCTTCCATTCGTGGACGGCGCGGGCCGTGCCGTGCCTCGGGGGCCCGACCGGGGGCGGGCCCCCGGCGAAGCGGTGGGCGATCCGCGCGTCGGCCCACTTGACGGTGGAGTGACCGAGGCCGGCCGTGAAGCCGATGTAGACGGCGGCGAGGCCGTGCCGCCAGTCGGGTTCGGCGCCGTTCTTGAGGTCGATCGCGGTCACGGCGAAGAGCACCAGCTCCAGCAGCGGCTCGCACAGCAGCAGCGCGAGACCGGTGCGCGGCATCCGCAGGGCGTAGCGGAAGGCCAGACCGGCCGCCAGCAGCACCCAGAACGCCACCTCACAGGCGATGATCACCGCGACGACCATGGTTCGCTCCCTTCGCTCACCCCTCCAGGCTCCCGTGGGCCGGCACACGGGTCGTCGTCACCGCTGACGAGACCGCCGTAAGCGAAAGTCGCAGTTCGGGACCGTTCCCGGGGAGCAGGCGGAGCGGTGGAGGGCCGTGTTGGATGGAGGCATGCCCCTCGTGCTCCGCCGTCCCCATCGCGACGACTGGCGCATCGCCGTGGGCGGGCTGCTCGGCGGAGCGGTGCTGTGGGCGCTCGGGATCCACCCGCGCGTGGCCCCGGACCCGGTCGTGCTGTGGCACGCGCCCTGGGCCCCGCTGGTGCCACTCGCGGTGACCGTCGCCTGTGAGCCGCTGCGCCGTACCCGGCCGCGCGCCGGCCTGCTGATCGGCACGGCCGCGCTGACCCTGGACACGGTGACCGTCGGCAGCATCGTCACCGTCGTGCTGTACACGGACCTGGTGTACGCGGCCGTCCTGTACGGCACTCCGGCCACCGCCCGCCGCATCCCCTGGATCACCGGGATGCTGACGGTCCTCGGCGGCCTCGTGCCCGCCGCCCTCTGGCGCGATCCGCAGGGCCTGCTGATCGGTGTCGCCGTCGGCGTGGTGGCGCTCGCGCCCGCCTCCACGGGCTGGGTCGTGCGCAACCACCGCGACGCGGCCGAGGCGGCCCGGCTGCGCGCCGAACAGACCGCGCTGCTCGCCGAGATGGACCGCACGCAGGCCGTCACCGCGGAACGGGCCCGGGTCGCCCGGGAGTTGCACGACATGGTCGCCAACCACCTGTCCGCGATCGCGATCCACTCCACGGCCGCGCTCTCCCTCGACGACCCGGGGACCTCCCGGGACGCCCTGGCCGTCATCCGGGAGAACAGCGTCGAGGGACTGGCCGAGATGCGGCGGCTGATCGGGATCCTGCGGGACAGCAGCGGTGATCTGGAGCCTTCCGCCACCCCCACCCTGGACGGCCTCGCCGCCCTGGTCGAGGGCGCCCGCGCCAACGGCCTGGACGTCACCCTGGACGCCGGCCACGACCGGGTGCCCGCGCCGGTCGAGCTGGCCGCCTACCGGATCGTGCAGGAGTCGCTGACCAACGCCCTGAAGCACGCGGCCGAGGGGCGGGTCCACGTCGTGCTCCGCCAGGAGCCCGACACCCTGCGGGTCCGGGTGAGCAGCCCCTACCGCCCCGGCGCCGGCGCCCGCGCGCCCGGCTCGGGCTCCGGCCTCGCCGGGATGCGGGAGCGCTCCACACTGCTCGGCGGGTGTTTCCAGGCGGGGCCCGAGGGTGGTCTGTGGGCCGTACGCGCCACGCTTCCGCTCACCGAAGGAGACCCCGCATGATCCGTGTCCTCGTCGCCGAGGACCAGTCCGCCGTCCGCGCCGGGCTCGTCCTGATCCTGCGCAGCGCGCCCGACATCGACGTGGTCGGCGAGGCGGAGGACGGCCTGCGGGCGGTCGAACTGGCCCGGAGCGTCAGGCCGGACCTGGTCCTGATGGACATTCAGATGCCCCGACTCGACGGGGTGTCCGCGACCCGGCGGATCGTCGCCGAGCAGCTCGCGGACGTGCTCGTGCTGACCACCTTCGACCTCGACGAGTATGTGTTCGGGGCGCTGCGGGCCGGGGCGGCCGGGTTCCTGCTGAAGAACGCCGAGGCGAGGGATCTGCTGCGGGCGGTACGGACGGTGGCCGGCGGGGAGGGGATCGTCGCGCCAGCCGTGACCCGGCGGCTGATCGCGGAGTTCGCCGCGGCACCGGTGCGGGAGGCGAAGGCCGATCCCGCCGCGCTGGAGGGGCTGACCCGGCGCGAGCGGGAGGTGTTGTCCTGCGTCGGCCAGGGGCTGTCCAACGCCGAGATCGCCGAGCGGCTCGAGATGGCGGAGGGCACGGTGAAGACGCACGTCAGCCGTCTGCTGGCGAAGCTGACGCTGCGCAGCCGGGTACAAGCGGCCGTCCTCGCCCGGGAGTTGGGGGTCTGACGGGCGCAGGAGGCGAGTGGTCCAGACCTATTGACCTGTGGTCCAGACCTTTCTACTCTCGCAGCACCCGGGGCGTGAAGGCTCAGTCATGCCCCTGACATCCCCAATGATGAGGGAGGCGCAGCATGCGCTTCAGACACAGAGCCGCGGCAGGGTTCGCGACCCTGTTGCTCCCCCTGGCCGGCCTGGTCGGCCTCGCGAGCCCCGCCCAGGCCGCGGCCAACGCGACGGCGAGCTTCACCAAGTCCAGCGACTGGGGAACCGGCTTCGGCGGTCAGTGGACCATCAAGAACACCGGTACCTCCGGCATCAGTTCCTGGACCGTCGAGTGGGACTTCCCCTCCGGCACGTCCGTCACCTCCGCATGGGACGCGGACGTCACGAACTCCGGCACCCACTGGACCGCCAAGAACAAGTCGTACAACGGCACCCTCGCCCCCGGCGCCTCGGTCTCCTTCGGCTTCAACGGGGCAGGCTCCGGCTCCCCGTCCAACTGCAGGCTGAACGGTGACAGCTGCGACGGCACGACGGTCCCGGGTGACGCGGCGCCCTCCGCTCCCGGCACGCCGGCCGCCTCCGGCATCACCGACACCTCGGTGAAGCTCGGCTGGAACGCCGCCACCGACGACAAGGGCATCAGGAACTACGACGTCCTGCGCGACGGCAAGGTCGTCGGCACGGTGACGACGACGTCGTACACCGACACCGGCCTGACCGCCGGCACCGACTACTCCTACACCGTGCGGGCCCGCGACACCGCCGACCAGACCGGCCCGGTCAGCGGCGCGGTCGCCGTGCACACCACCGGCGGCGGCACCACTCCCCCGCCCACCGGCGACAAGGTCAAGCTCGGCTACTTCACCGAGTGGGGCATCTACGGCCGGGGCTACAACGTCAAGAACCTGGTGACGTCCGGCTCCGCCTCGAAGATCACGCACATCAACTACGCCTTCGGCAACGTCACCGGCGGCAAGTGCGCGATCGGCGACTCCTACGCCGACTACGACAAGGCGTTCACCGCCGACCAGTCGGTGAGCGGCGTGGCCGACACCTGGGACCAGCCGCTGCGAGGCAACTTCAACCAGCTGCGCGAGCTGAAGGCCAAGTACCCGAACATCAAGGTGCTGTGGTCCTTCGGCGGCTGGACCTGGTCCGGCGGCTTCGGCGAGGCCGCGAAGAACCCGGCCGCCTTCGCGCAGTCCTGCTACGACCTGGTCGAGGACCCGCGCTGGGCCGATGTCTTCGACGGCATCGACATCGACTGGGAGTACCCGAACGCCTGCGGTCTGAGCTGCGACACCAGCGGAGCGGCGGCCTACAAGAACCTGATGTCCGCCCTGCGCGCCAAGTTCGGATCCGGCAACCTGATCACCGCGGCCACCACCGCCGACGGCTCCGCCGGCGGCAAGATCGAGGCCGCGGACTACGCGGGCGCCGCCCAGTACGTCGACTGGTACAACGTGATGACGTACGACTTCTTCGGCGCCTGGGACGCCAAGGGTCCCACCGCCCCGCACTCCCCTCTCACCTCGTACTCCGGCATCCCGAAGGACGGCTTCACCACCGCCGACGCGATGGCCAAGTTCAAGGCGATCGGGGTCCCCGCGAAGAAACTGCTCATCGGCATCGGCTTCTACGGCCGCGGCTGGACCGGCGTCACCCAGGACGCCCCGGGCGGCACGGCCACGGGCCCGGCGGCCGGCACCTACGAGCAGGGCATCGAGGACTACAAGGTCCTGAAGTCCTCCTGCCCGGCCACCGGCACGATCGCCGGTACGGCCTACGCGCACTGCGGCAGCAACTGGTGGTCGTACGACACCCCCGCCACCATCGCCACCAAGATGGCGTGGGCCAAGAACCAGGGCCTCGGCGGCGCCTTCTTCTGGGAGTTCAGCGGTGACACCAGCAACGGCGAGCTGGTGAGCGCCATCAACAGCAACCTGTAGAACGAGCGCCGGGCGACAGCCCGGAAGAGCACCTAAGCGACGTTGACGCGCTGACCGGGCGGGGCTGCCTCCAGCCACGCGAGGAATCCGGTCAGCGCGTCTTCGCTCATGGCGAGTTCGAGACGCGTGCCCCGATGCGTGCACGCGAGAACGACGGCGTCGGAGAGCAACGCCAGCTCCTCCTCGCCCTCGGTCAGCCGGCGGCCGGCCACCTCGATCTGCGCGCGCTCCAGGGTGCGGCGGGGACGGGGGGCGTACGAGAAGACGCGGTACCACTCGATGCGGTCGCCGTTGTAGCGGGCGACGCCGTAGCTCCAGCCCTTGCCGCCGGTGTCCGGTTTCTCGGGCACGTCCCAGCGCAGGGAACAGTCGAAGGTCCCGCCGGAACGCTGGATCAGTCTGCGGCGCAGTCCGAACAGGAACAGCCCCACCACCAGGAGCGCGACCACGATCCCGCACACAGTCAGAGCGAGGACCATCGGCACCGACCTCCTCGTCTTCCAGGTAGGGAACTGCTTTTACGACTGAGTAATGAAACGGAAAAAACATCCACATCTACCTCAGCCGCGACCGGCACCGGATTACTCCGGGCCGGCCGCGGCTGAGTGACGTCAACGTACAGCGCGGCTGGTTCAGCGCGCCGCCGCCGCACGCAGTCGGACGTCCGCGCGGCGCTCGGCGGCGGCGTCGCCCTCCGCCTTCGCACGCTCCAGCTCCCGCTCCGTGCGCTGGACATCGATCTCGTCCGACAGCTCGGCGATCTCGGCCAGCAGCGACAGCTTGTCGTCCGCGAACGAGATGAAACCGCCGTGCACCGCGGCGACGACCGTTCCGCCTTCACTCGTACGGATGGTCACCGGGCCCGACTCCAGCACACCGAGCAGCGGCTGGTGACCGGGCATGACGCCGATGTCGCCGGACGTGGTGCGCGCGACGACCAGGGTGGCCTCGCCGGACCAGACCTGGCGGTCGGCGGCGACCAGCTCGACGTGCAGCTCAGCAGCCAAGGGTGGCTCCTCGGGTCACCACCCGGCGGTAGTGCCGGGTGTTGGGGTCAATTCTAGTAGGCGTGGAAGAGGGGGCGGGACGCACCCGCCCCCTCACCCAGAGCACGAGGCTCAGGAGACGCCCAGCTCCTTGGCGTTGGCCTTGAGGTCCTCAATGCCACCGCACATGAAGAACGCCTGCTCCGGGAAGTGGTCGTACTCGCCGTCGATGATCGCGTTGAAGGCCGCGATCGACTCCTCCAGCGGGACGTCCGACCCGTCGACGCCGGTGAACTGCTTGGCGACGTGGGTGTTCTGGGACAGGAAGCGCTCCACACGACGGGCCCGGTGGACGACGAGCTTGTCCTCTTCGCCCAGCTCGTCGATACCGAGGATCGCGATGATGTCCTGGAGGTCCTTGTACTTCTGCAGCACCGACTTCACCCGCATGGCCGCGTTGTAGTGGTCCGCGGCGATGTAGCGCGGGTCCAGGATGCGGGACGTGGAGTCCAGCGGGTCCACGGCCGGGTAGATGCCCTTCTCGGAGATCGGACGGGAGAGAACCGTCGTCGCGTCGAGGTGGGCGAAGGTGGTGGCCGGGGCCGGGTCGGTCAGGTCGTCCGCGGGGACGTAGATCGCCTGCATCGAGGTGATCGAGTGACCGCGGGTCGAGGTGATGCGCTCCTGGAGGAGACCCATCTCGTCGGCCAGGTTCGGCTGGTAACCCACCGCGGACGGCATACGGCCGAGCAGGGTGGAGACCTCGGAACCGGCCTGCGTGAAGCGGAAGATGTTGTCGATGAAGAACAGCACGTCCTGCTTCTGGACGTCACGGAAGTACTCGGCCATGGTCAGGCCGGCCAGCGCGACGCGCAGACGGGTGCCCGGGGGCTCGTCCATCTGACCGAAGACCAGCGCGGTCTTGTCGATGACGCCCGAGTCGGTCATCTCCTCGATGAGGTCGTTGCCCTCACGGGTGCGCTCGCCGACACCGGCGAACACGGAGACACCGTCGTGGTTGTTGGCGACACGGTAGATCATCTCCTGGATGAGCACCGTCTTGCCGACGCCGGCACCGCCGAACAGGCCGATCTTGCCGCCCTTGACGTACGGGGTGAGCAGGTCGATGACCTTGACGCCCGTCTCGAACATCTCGGTCTTCGACTCGAGCTCGTCGAAGTTCGGGGCCTTGCGGTGGATCGGCCAGCGCTCACCGTCGTACTGCTCGTCGACGTTCAGCACCTCACCGAGGGTGTTGAACACCTTGCCCTTGGTGAAGTCGCCGACCGGCACCGAGATCGGCGCGCCGGTGTCGACGACCGGGGCCTGGCGGACCAGACCGTCGGTCGGCTGCATGGAGATGGTGCGGACCAGGCCGTCACCCAGGTGCTGGGCGACCTCGAGGGTCAGCGTCTTCTTCGCGCCGGCGTTGGCCGGGTCGGCCACCTCGACGTGCAGCGCCTGGTAGATGTCCGGCATCGCGTCGACGGGGAACTCCACGTCGACGACCGGGCCGATGACCCGGGCGACGCGGCCCGTAGCCGTCGCGGTCTCAACAGTGGTGGTCATTATCGGTCACTCCCCGCGGTCGCGTCGGCCAGGGCGCTGGCGCCACCGACGATCTCGCTGATTTCCTGGGTGATTTCGGCCTGGCGGGCCGCGTTGGCAAGACGGGAGAGCGTGTTGATCAGCTCGCCCGCGTTGTCGGTGGCCGACTTCATCGCGCGCCGCGTGGCGGCGTGCTTCGAAGCGGCCGACTGGAGCAGCGCGTTGTAGATCCGGCTTTCCACGTAGCGTGGCAGCAGGGCGTCGAGGACGTCCTCCGCCGAGGGCTCGAAGTCGTACAGCGGGAGGATCTCCCCCTGCGGCCTGGCCTCCTCGGCGACCTCTTCGAGGCGCAGCGGAAGCAGCCGGGCGTCGAGCGCCGTCTGCGTCATCATCGAGATGAACTCGGTGAAGACGATGTGGAGTTCGTCCACACCACCCTCGGCCGTGTCCTTCTCGATGGCCTCGATCAGGGGCGCCGCCACCTTCTTGGCGTCCGCGTACGTCGGCTCGTCGGTGAAGCCCGTCCACGACTCCGCGATCTTGCGCTCACGGAAGTTGTAGTGGGCGACACCGCGCCGGCCGACGATGTACGTGTCGACCTGCTTGCCCTCACGCTCCAGGCGCAGGGTCAGCTGCTCCGCCGCCTTGATGGCGTTGGAGTTGAAGGCACCGGCCAGACCGCGGTCGCTCGTGAGGAGCAGGACCGCGGCACGGGCCGGGTTCTCCGCCTCCGTGGTGAGCGGGTGCTTGGTGTTCGAACCCGTACCGACCGCCGTGACCGCGCGTGTCAGCTCGGTCGCGTAGGGGGTGGAGGCCGCCACCTTGCGCTGCGCCTTGACGACGCGCGAGGCGGCGATCATCTCCATCGCCTTGGTGATCTTCTTGGTCGCGGTGACGGATCGGATGCGACGCTTGTAGACCCGGAGCTGGGCTCCCATGAGTCAGGTCCCTTCCTTACGTCACTTGGCGGCAGCGGCAGGAGTGTCCTCGCCGAGCAGCTTGCCGTCCGAGGTCTCGAACTGCTTCTTGAACTCCGCCACCGCGTCGTCGATCGCCTGGATCGTGTCGTCCGACATCTTGGCGCCCTCCCTGATGGAGGTCATCAGGCCCTGGTGCTTCCGGTGCAGGAAGTCGATCAGTTCCTTCTCGAAGCGGCGGATGTCGGCGACCGGGACCTCGTCCATACGGCCGTTGGTGCCGGCCCAGACGGAGACGACCTGGTCCTCGGTGGCCATCGGCTGGTACTGGTCCTGCTTCAGCAGCTCGACCATGCGCTGACCGCGCTCCAGCTGAGCCTTGGAGGCCGCGTCCAGGTCGGAACCGAAGGCGGCGAACGCCTCCAGCTCACGGAACTGGGCGAGGTCCACACGGAGGCGGCCGGAGACCTGGCGCATCGCCTTGTGCTGCGCGGAACCACCGACTCGGGAGACGGAGATACCGACGTTCAGCGCGGGACGCTGACCGGCGTTGAACAGGTCCGACTCCAGGAAGCACTGGCCGTCGGTGATGGAGATGACGTTGGTCGGGATGAACGCCGAGACGTCGTTGGCCTTGGTCTCGACGATCGGCAGACCGGTCATCGAGCCGGCGCCCTCGTCGTCGGAGAGCTTCGCGCAACGCTCCAGCAGACGGGAGTGCAGGTAGAAGACGTCACCCGGGTAGGCCTCACGGCCCGGCGGGCGGCGCAGCAGCAGCGACACGGCGCGGTAGGCGTCGGCCTGCTTCGACAGGTCGTCGAAGATGATGAGGACGTGCTTGCCCTCGTACATCCACTGCTGACCGATGGCCGAACCGGTGTACGGCGCCAGGTACTTGAAGCCGGCCGGGTCGGACGCCGGGGCGGCGACGATGGTCGTGTACTCCAGGGCGCCGTTCTCCTCCAGCGCGCGGCGCACGCCGGCGATGGTGGAGCCCTTCTGGCCGATGGCGACGTAGATGCAGCGGACCTGCTTCTTCGGGTCGCCGGTGCGCCAGTTGTCGCGCTGGTTGATGATCGTGTCGACGGCCAGGGCGGTCTTGCCCGTCTGGCGGTCACCGATGATCAGCTGACGCTGACCACGGCCGATCGGGGTCATCGCGTCGACGGCCTTGTAGCCGGTCTCCATCGGCTCGTGCACCGACTTGCGCTGCATGACCGTGGGGGCCTGCAGCTCGAGCGCGCGGCGGCCGGACGTCTCGATCTCGCCGAGGCCGTCGATCGGGTTGCCGAGCGGGTCGACGACACGGCCGAGGTAGCCCTCGCCGACCGCGACGGAGAGGATCTCACCGGTACGGGTGACCGGCTGACCCTCCTCGATGCCGCTGAACTCGCCGAGGACGACCGCACCGATCTCGCGCTCTTCCAGGTTCAGCGCGAGACCGAGGGAACCGTCCTCGAACTTCAGCAGTTCGTTCGCCATGGCCGAGGGCAGGCCCTCGATCTTGGCGATACCGTCGCCGGCGACGGTGACCGTACCGACTTCCTCGCGCGAGGCCGCGTCCGGCTTGTACGACTGGACGAAGTTCTCCAGCGCGTCCCGGATCTCCTCCGGCCGGATCGTGAGCTCCGCCATCTGGGTTCCCTGCTCTCCTTGTTGGGCCCGAAGTTTCACTTTGGGGGGATGGGGACTCCCCCTCGAAAGAGGTGAATCCTCTGCACGGCCCAACCAGGGCCGTAATTACGTACTGCTTTTCGGAATATCGGTGCTGCTAGCTCGCCATGCGGCGGGCGGCCTCGTCCAGCCGGTCCGCGAGGGAGCCGTTGATGACCTCGTCACCGACCTGCACCCGGATCCCGCCGAGGACCTCGGGGTCCACGTCCAGGTTCAGGTGCATCCGGCGGCCGTAGAGCTTGGCCAGGGCGGCGCCGAGGCGCTGCTTCTGTCCGTCGCTCAGCGGCACCGCCGAGGTGACGACGGCGACCATGCGGTCCCGGCGCTCGGCGGCGAGCTTGGACAGGGACTCCAGTCCCGCTTCCAGGCTACGTCCCCGCGGCGCGGTGACGAGGCGCGTCACCAGACGCTCGGTGGCCGGCTTGGCCCGCCCGCCGAGCAGCCGGTTGAGCAGCTCGGTCTTCGCCTGCGTCCCGGCCCTGCGGTCGGTCAGTGCCGCGCGCAGCTCGGTGCTGGAGGAGACGATCCGGCCGAACCGGAACAGCTCGTCCTCGACGTCGTCGAGGTCGCCCGTCTTCTCCGCGGCCGTGAGGTCGGCGATGTCCGCCAGGTCCTCCAGCGCGTCCACCAGGTCGCGGGACTGCGACCAGCGGGCGCGGGCGGTACCGGCCACCAGGTCGGCGGTCGCGCCGCTGACCTGTCCGCCGATCAGACGCCGGACCAGTTCGGCCTTCGCCTCTGCGGGCTGCGCCGGGTCGGTGAGGGCCCGGCGCAGGCCGGCCTCGCGGTCGAGCAGCGCGGTGACGGCCGCCAGCTCGTCGGCGAGCTGCGCGGCGTCCACGGACGTGGAGTCCGTCAGCGCGTCGAGACGCTCACGTGCGGCTGCCAGGGCCCCGCGGCTCGCTCCGTTCATCGCGTGGCCTCGGCCTTCTCCTCGAGCTCGTCGAGGAAGCGGTCGATCACACGGCTCTGGCGGGCGTGGTCCTCGAGGGACTCACCGACGAGCTTGCCGGCCAGGTCGGTGGCGAGCTTGCCGACGTCCTGGCGCAGCGAGGACGCCGCGGCCTTGCGGTCGGCCTCGATCTGGGCGTGACCGGTGGCGACGATCTCCTCGCGCTGCCGCTGGCCCTCGGCGCGCATCTCGGCGATGAGCGCGGCACCCTGCTCCTGCGCCTCCTGGCGCAGGCGCGCGGCCTCGTGCCGGGCCTCGGCGAGCTGGGCCTTGTACTGCTCGAGGACGCTCTGGGCCTCGGTCTGTGCGGCCTCGGCCTTTTCGATACCGCCCTCGATGGCCTCGCGACGCTCCTCCAGAACCTTGTTGATGTTCGGGAGGAGCTTCTTGGCGAGCAAGCCGAAGACGATGACGAAGGCGATCAGGCCGATGACGAGCTCGGGAATCGGCGGGACGAGGGGGTTTTCACCGCTCTCGGCCGCCAGGTTGAGCAGCTGGCTCATGTCAGTGCCTTTCGTCTAGGTGGCGTTCGCTGATCGGTGGATCAGGGGCCGTAGACGAACGGCATGACCAGACCGATCAGGGCGAGCGCCTCACAGAAGGCGAAGCCGAGGATCTGGTTGGCACGGATCAGGCCGGCCGCCTCGGGCTGGCGGGCGAGGGCCTGGGTGCCGTTACCGAAGATGATGCCGACGCCAACGCCGGGGCCGATGGCCGCAAGGCCGTAGCCGATGGAACCGAGGGAGCCGGTGACGCCGTCGGCAGCAAGGGTCTGGAGAGCGGACATGCCGATTCTTCCTTCTTCTTTACGGACCGGTGGGGGTTGGCCACCGGACGATCAGGGGGTGGGCGGGGCGGCGCTCAGTGGTGCTCGGCGAGGGCGCCCTGGATGTAGGTGCACGTCAGGAGGACGAAGACGTATGCCTGCAGTGCCTGGATGAAGAGCTCGAAGGCCGTCATCACGATGGTCATGATGAAGCTGACGCCGGCGTAGGCGATCCCGATGCCGTTCAGCAGGTACCAGCTGGCGATCGTGAAGAGCAGCAGCAGGGTGTGGCCCGCGAACATGTTGGCGAAGAGTCGCACAGCGTGGGTGAAGGGCCGCACCAGCAGGTTCGAGAAGAACTCGATCGTCATCGACAGCGGCAGCACCGCTCCGAGGGACTTGTCGTAGCCCGTGACGTTCTTGAAGAAGCCTACGAAGCCGTGGCGCTTGAAGGTGAGCGACACCCACAGGACGTAGACGATCACCGCGAGGACCAGCGGGTACGAGATGATCGACGTCACCGGGAACTGGGCGACCGGGATGATCGACCAGAGGTTCATCATCCAGATGAAGAAGAACAGCGAGACGACGAGCGGGACGTACTTCTCGCCTTCCCTCTTGCCGATGGTCTCGTAGACGACGCCCCGGCGGATGAAGTCGTAACCGGCCTCGGCGACCATCTGCAGCTTGCCGGGAACTACCTTCGGCTTGCGGAACGCGGCCCAGAAGAAGCCGACGATGACGATGGAACCGAGCAGCGCCAGCAGCATCGTCTTGTTGAAGTACACGTTGCTGTCGGCGTCACCCCACAGGGGCTTGAACAGGAACGAGTGCAGGCCGGGAGCCGGGAAGCCACAGCCGTCGAAGATGTGGCAGTCGGTCTCGAAGGCGAGCACCTGCGTCGGGTCAGCACTCACCGCGGGCTCCTTCAGCGTGGCGCATAGGTACGGCAACCTCGTTGTGTCGGCGCGGCGCACTGCCGCGGTTCGGCACGGGACTGGTGTTACGGATGTGGGGGCGGCTTGGGGGCATCTCGCCTCGCGATTGAACAGGCGTCAGCTCGGATGCCCGCGCCCGCGATGCCGCAGTTGGCACCGGACGATAGCAGGATCTGTCATGCGTCTTTATCCCGGCCCTACCCCTCACGACGAGTGCCCCGACTTGTGGGACTTTTCGCCGTCGGACGACGGGGTCGGTTCGGGTTCGACGTAGAGGATCTTCGACTTCATGTGGGCACGCGTCTGCGCGGCGATCCAGGCGAGGGTGCCGGCGAGGAGCGTGAACGCGAAAGCCTTGGGATTGAACAGCGTCGTGTGCTTGAACACGGCCATGAAAACGAACAGCAGCAGGATCTGGGCCGCGTAGAGCATCAGGCCCATGGCCTGGAAGAGATGCGGCAGTGATTTGGCGGTGCGCTGCAGAACGTAGAGCCCAAGCCCCATGAAGAGAATCACGATCACCGTCGCGACAACCGCCCCGATCGCTCCCTTGCCACCGGCGACCGCACCGCTGACGGCGGCGGCGATCACGCCGACGACAGCCGTGGGTACGGCGGCCTGGGCCAGGATCCGGGCGTCATTGGACGGCATGGCGGCAACTCCGCTTTCACAGGGGGGCAGGTGTCGTCATGGACGAGCGTAGTCCCGGGCCGAGGGGGTCGAGCCCTCACACCGATGGACCATCGCACTGGTTCCTTCGGCTCTATCCGGGGTTCTCGTGAACCGTATCACAAACTATTTGATGAGGTCTTTACCTGGTTGGTGTGCTCGCTGTCACACATGAGAGTGACAGTGCGCGTCTGTGCAGAAACAGTGCCGACTTGTCTGGTATTGGGGGGCTTTGCTCCCCCACGAGTTGGCAATGCTCTAGTCAGATTCTTACCTTGGCCGCCGCCTCAGCGACGGTCCGGGAAACGCGAGCGGGGGCCGATCGCGGTCGCGCCGTTGGCGCCCGAGACGCCCGCCGCGACGGGGGCACGCTCCTCGTCCTCCGTGTCCTCCACGGCCTCCCGCGCGCTCGTCTCCGCGGGCACGGCGGCCCCGGCCGCACTGCGCCGCCTGCGGTACCGGGGCGGTACGAACCGCTGCGCCCACACCGGCACGCGTGGTGTGAAGCGCGGGAGCAGCAGCAGGACAAGGCCGACGGCGCTGAGGAAGACCACGCCCAGCACGATCCACATCGACGCCGAGTTCACCGAGTACGCCAGCGCCCCGAAGCCGATCAGCGCCGACCAGAAGTACATGATCAGCACGGCCCGGCTGTGCGAGTGGCCGATCTCCAGCAGCCGGTGGTGCAGATGGCCCCGGTCCGCGGCGAACGGCGACTGGCCGCGCCAGGTGCGCCGGACGATCGCCAGCACCAGGTCGGCGGCCGGCACGGCGATGATCGTGAGCGGCATCAGCAGCGGGATGTAGACCGGCACCATCTGATGCACGGTGCTGCGCTCGGACGCGCCGAACAGGTTGTCCGGGTCGACCTGCCCCGTGACGGAGATGGCGCCCGCGGCGAGCACCAGCCCGATCAGCATCGAGCCCGAGTCGCCCATGAAGATCCGCGCGGGGTGCATGTTGTGCGGCAGGAAGCCCAGGCACATGCCCATCAGGATGGCCGCGAACAGCGTCGCGGGGGCGGCGGCCTCGATGCCGTACGAGTACCAGATCCGGTACGTGTACATGAAGAACGCGGCGGCCGCGATGCACACCATGCCGGCGGCGAGACCGTCGAGGCCGTCCACGAAGTTGACCGCGTTGATGGTGATCACGACCAGCGCCACCGTCAGCAGGGTGCCCTGCCACTGGGTCAGCGCGACCGTGCCGACACTCGGGATGGGCAGCCACAGGATCGTCAGACCCTGCATGACCATCACGCCCGCGGCGATCATCTGGCCGCCCAGCTTGATCAGCGCGTCGATCTCGAACTTGTCGTCCAGCACGCCGATCAGCCAGATCAGCGCCGCACCGGAGAGCAGGGCGCGCGGCTCGTTCGACTTGGCGAAGACCTCGTTGAGGTTGGTCAGGTGGTCGGCGACCAGCAGGCCCGCGCACAGGCCGAAGAACATGGCGATACCGCCGAGGCGCGGAGTGGGTTCCCGGTGCACGTCACGGGCCCGGATCTCCGGCATCGCCCCGGCCACGATCGCGAACTTCCGTACCGGCCCTGTCAGCAGATACGTCACCGCGGCCGTGACACAGAGCGTCAGCAGGTATTCACGCACGGGCTTCCCCACAGGTCTCGCTGGCCATCACAGCCCCACACCCTAGCGAGGGACGCATATGGATGAGGACTTCCGGGTAGCGACGATGGTTGCACGTGTGGCTGTGCACGACGGTCACACCAGTGTGTACGGCTGTGCGTCTACCCCCGCTCAACCGGGATACGGCGGGAATCTGCCGGTCAGCTCGCGTACCTCCGCCCGCGCTCCGGCCGGGTTCGTGTCACCGCGCAGCACGGCGGCGAGCAGGGCGGCGATCCGCACCATCTCCGGCTCCCCCATGCCCTGGGTGGTCACGGCGGCCGTGCCCAGGCGCAGGCCGCGGCCGTCGCCGTGCGGCAGCGCGCAGCAGTCCAGCACCAGACCGGCGGCGAGGAGCCGGCCGCGCGCGGTGCGGCCCTCCATGCCGAGCGGGGCCGGGTCGGCGGTGATCAGGTGGGTGTCGGTGCCGCCGGTGGTCACGGCGAGGCCCTCGGCGGCCAGGTGACCGGCGAGCACCCGCGCGTTGGCGACCACCTGATGGGCGTACGCCGAGAACGCCGGGGTCGCCGCCTCACCGAACGCGACGGCCTTCGCGGCGATGGTGTGCATCTGCGCGCCGCTCTGCGTGAACGGGAAGACGGCCCGGTCGACGCGTTCGGCCAGCTCGGCGCCGCACAGGATCATCCCGCCGCGCGGGCCGCGCAGCACCTTGTGGGTGGTGGCGCACACGATGTCCGCGTACGGCACCGGGTTCGGCGCCGCTCCCCCGGCGACCAGGCCGATCGGGTGCGCCGCGTCCACGATCAGATAGGCCCCGACCTCGTCGGCGACCTCGCGGAAGAAGGCGTGGTCGAAGTGGCGGGGGTAGGCGATGGAGCCGCAGACGATGGCCTTGGGGCGGTGGTTGCGGGCCAGGTGGCGCAGCTGGTCGTGGTCGACGAGCCCGGACTCGGCGTCGACGCCGTAGCCGACGAAGTCGAACCAGCGGCCGGAGAAGTTCGCCGGCGAGCCGTGGGTGAGGTGGCCGCCGTAGGGCAGGCCGAGGGCGAGGACGGTGTCGCCGGGGCGCAGCAGGGCCGCGTAGGCGGCCAGGACGGCCGAAGAGCCCGAGTGCGACTGGACGTTGGCGTGCTCGGCGCCGAACAGCGCCTTGGCGCGCTCGATGGCGAGGCGCTCGGCGACGTCCACGAGTTCACAGCCGCCGTGGTGCCGGGCGCCGGGGTAGCCCTCGGCGTACTTGTTGGCGAGCGGCGAGCCCAGGGCCGCGAGGACGGCGGGCGAGGTGAAGTTCTCGGCGGCGATGAGCTGGAGCGTCGTCGACTGCCGCACCAGCTCGCCCCGCAGGATCTCCGCCAGCTCGGGGTCCTGCCGTCGCAGGGGATCGGTCTCGAGGACAGGTGTGACCGACATGACGGGCTCCGGGCGGTCGACGGTGACGTAGGTCCAATGTAGGCCCGGGGTGCGGGGGACGCGCGGTTGTCACGCCGTCTACGTCCGTGCCGGTACGCCTGTCAGCGCAGTGACCACCGGGTCCAGCGCGTCCCTTATCTCGTCCCCGATGGACCGGAAGAACGGCAACGGGGCGCCGTAGGGGTCGTACACCTCGTCCGCCTCGGCGGTCGGGGCCAGCAGCCAGCCGCGCAGCGCGGCCGCCGCGCGGACCAGCGCACGGGCCCGCATGACCACGCCGTCCTCCAGGGGCGGCAGGGTGGCCGGGTCTATCGCCCGGACCAGGCGGGTGAACTCCTTCAGGGTGAAGGTGCGCAGACCCGCCGAATGGCCCATGGAGATGACCTGGGCGCGGTGGTCGCGGGTGGCCGTCAGCACGAGGTCGGCCATGATGACGTGCTCGTCCAGCAGCTCCCGGCCGGTGAACCCGGAGGCGTCCGCGCCGAAGTCCGCCAGCACGGTCTCCGCGTTGGCCTCCATGGGCGCGCCCTCGTGACCCCAGGTGCCGGCGCTCTCCACGATCAGCCCGCCGCCGAGCACGCCGAGCCGCTCGGCCACGAAATGGCGGGTCAGCCGCTCGGTGATGGGCGAGCGGCACACGTTGCCGGTGCTGACGTGGAGGATGCGGAAGCTGTCGCGCGGCAAGCCGAAGGTCGTCGTCTCCTCCGCGACACGCTCCCCGATGCCTATGCCACGCCCCGCTTCAGGGGCCGTCAATTCGCCACCTCGAGGTCGGGTACCACCTTGCGCAGCTCGTCCGGGGAGATCGCGCCCTCGCGCAGCAGCAGCGGCACCTCACGGGAGACGTCCACGATGGACGACGGCACGTTGCCGGGGGTGGGGCCGCCGTCGAGGTAGACGGAGACGGAGTCGCCGAGCATGCCCTGGGCCGCGTCGCAGTTCTCCGGCGCCGGGTGGCCGGTGAGGTTGGCCGAGGAGACGGCCATGGGGCCGACCTCGTTGAGCAGCTCGATGGCGACCGGGTGCAGCGGCATGCGCACGGCAACCGTGCCCCGGGTGTCGCCGAGATCCCACTGCAGCGACGGCTGGTGCTTGGCGACCAGCGTCAGGGCGCCCGGCCAGAACGCGTCGACCAGCTCCCAGGCCAGCTCCGAGAAGTCCGTGACGAGGCCGTGCAGCGTGTTCGGGGAGCCGATGAGGACGGGGGTGGGCATGTTGCGGCCCCGGCCCTTGGCGGCCAGCAGGTCGGTGACGGCCTCCGAGGAGAACGCGTCGGCGCCGATGCCGTACACCGTGTCGGTCGGCAGCACCACCAGCTCGCCCCGGCGGACGGCGGACGCGGCCTCGCGCAGACCCGTCACGCGGTCGGTCGCGTCATTGGTGTCGTATCGCCGTGCCATGTCTAGCGGGCCTCCTCGTACACGTACTGCTGGCTGGAAGTCGTCGGGGTGCTCACGGCAGCGCCTTGCGGGCGGTCGCGAACCGGGGGCGTTTGTTGAGGTCGGGGTGGTCGGCCGCGTCGGCCCAGCCCCGCTCCTCGGTGAAGATCCACGGCACCTGGCCGCCCTGGGTGTCGGCGTGCTCGATGACGACGACCCCGCCCGGGCGCAGCAGCCGGTGCGCGGTGCGCTCGATGCCACGGATGAGGTCGAGGCCGTCCTCCCCGGAGAACAACGCCAGTTCCGGGTCGTAGTCGCGGGCCTCCGGGGCGACGTACTCCCATTCGGTGAGCGGGATGTACGGCGGGTTGGAGATCACCAGGTCGACCTGGCCGTCGAGGTCGGGAAAGGCCGTCAGCGCGTCACCCTGCCGCAGCTCGACCCTCGACCCGGCCACGTTCTTACGGGTCCACACCAGGGCGTCCTCGGACAGCTCCACGGCGTGCACGCGGGAGCGGGGGACCTCCTGGGCGAGGGCGAGCGCGATGGCGCCGGAGCCGGTGCACAGGTCGACGATGCAGGGCTCGACCACGTCCATGGCGCGTACGGCGTCTATGGCCCAGCCGACCACCGACTCGGTCTCCGGCCGGGGCACGAACACACCCGGCCCGACCTGCAGTTCCAGGTACCGGAAGTAGGCACGGCCGGTGATGTGCTGCAGCGGCTCGCGCTGCTCACGCCGGGCGATGACCTCCCAGTACCGGGCGTCGAAGTCCGCATCCTTCACGGAGTGCAGTTCGCCGCGCTTCACCCCGTGCACGAACGCGGCGAGCTCCTCCGCGTCGTTGCGCGGCGAGGGCACGCCGGCGTCGGCCAGCCGCTGTGTGGCCTGGGCCACCTCCGCGAGCAGCAGGTTCACGCAAGTCCTCCGTGTCGTACTCGTGCGTGCGTACGCCTCTTACGCGGCCGCCAGCTTCGCGGCCGAGTCGGCGTCGACGCAGGCCTGGATCATCGCGTCGAGGTCGCCGTCCAGGACCTGGTCCAGGTTGTAGGCCTTGAAGCCGACGCGGTGGTCCGAGATGCGGTTCTCCGGGAAGTTGTAGGTACGGATCTTCTCGGAGCGGTCGACGGTGCGGACCTGGCTGCGGCGGGCGTCGGCGGCCTCCCGCTCCGCCTCCTCCTGTGCCGCTGCGAGCAGCCTGGAGCGCAGGATACGCATCGCCTGCTCCTTGTTCTGCAGCTGGCTCTTCTCGTTCTGGCAGGAGGCGACGACTCCGGTGGGAAGGTGCGTGATGCGCACGGCGGAGTCGGTGGTGTTGACGGACTGGCCGCCCGGGCCGGAGGACCGGTAGACGTCGATCCGCAGGTCGTTCGGGTTGATCTCCACGTCCACCTCCTCGGCTTCCGGGGTGACGAGGACACCGGCGGCGGAGGTGTGGATACGGCCCTGGGACTCGGTGGCCGGCACGCGCTGCACACGGTGCACACCGCCCTCGTACTTCAGCCGCGCCCACACACCCTGGCCGGGCTCGATCTGCCCGCGGGCCTTCACGGCGACCTGGACGTCCTTGTAGCCGCCCAGCTCGGACTCGGTGGCGTCGATGATCTCGGTCTTCCAGCCGATGCGTTCGGCGTAGCGCAGGTACATGCGCAGCAGATCACCGGCGAACAGGGCGGACTCGTCGCCGCCGGCGCCCGCCTTGATCTCCAGGATGACGTCCTTGTCGTCACTCGGGTCGCGCGGCACGAGCAGCAGGCGCAGCTTCTCGGTCAGCTCCTCGCGCTGCTTCTCCAGGTCCTTGACCTCGGCGGCGAAGTCGGGGTCGTCGGCGACGAATTCCTTCGCCGTCTCGATGTCGTCGCCGGTCTGCTTCCAGGAGCGGTACGTGGCGACGATCGGGGTCAGCTCGGCGTACCGCTTGTTCAGCTTGCGCGCGTTCGCCTGGTCGGCGTGGACCGACGGATCGGCGAGCTTCGTCTCCAGATCGGCGTGCTCGGCGACGAGTTCCTCGACGGCCTCGAACATCATTCGGCTCCTGTACTGCGGTGAAGGGAAGGGCGGGCGACCAAAAACGCCGGTCCCGGGCACACCCCGGCTGGGGCGTGACCGTGGACCGGCGAAATGGGGCTCGCTACTTCTTGGAGCCGGCAGCCTTGCCGAAGCGGGCCTCGAAGCGGGCCACACGGCCACCGGTGTCGAGGATCTTCTGCTTACCCGTGTAGAACGGGTGGCACTCGGAGCAGACCTCGGCCCGGATGGTGCCGGACTCGATGGTGCTACGGGTGGTGAACGACGCACCGCAGGTGCAGCTGACCTGCGTCTCGACGTACTCGGGGTGGATGTCGCGCTTCAAGGTGTCTCCTAGGTTTCGGGAGGGCGCCGGGTCGCCGCCGCGGGATGCGGGGAGCGTGAACCGGAGCCGACGTACCAGTCTGCCAGGACTGGGGCCATCCCCCAAAACCGGGGGGCGGCGGGAACTATTCCCGGAAGCCGGGAGCGTGACGAAGGGCCTTGCGGCTGCACCACGGACGGCGGCTCCCGCAGCCCCGTCTCCCGGGCCCTGCGCGGCGCTGCTCGCGCTACGACCCCGTGACGACGCCCTGGGCCTCGCCGGTGGCCGTTCCCTCCATGGCCGACGCGGGGATCGGGCGGTCGTTCTTCAGGGCCGTCCAGACCTGCTGGGCCTTGGTCTTCTGCAGGAGCACACGGTTGGGGTCGGCCGGGTCGTAGCGGACCGGCATCGTGACCATCTTCATGTGGGACGAGCTGATGCCCTTGAGACCGCTCGCGAAGCCGATCAGGGAGTTCACCGAGCCGAGGTCGGAGTCGGTGGTGACGGCCTTGGTGGCGGTGTCGGCGAGGTCGTACAGCTTCTTGGGGTTCGTGAGGACGCCGACGTGCTTGACCTGGTCGATCAGTGCCTTGATGAACGCCTGCTGGAGCTGGATGCGGCCCAGGTCGGAGCCGTCGCCCACACCGTGCCGGGTGCGGACCAGGCCGAGGGCCTGCTGTCCGTCGAGGGTGTGGGTGCCGGCCTTGAGGTCCAGATGGCTCTGCGGGTCGGCGATGTTCCTGGTCGTGGTGACCTGGACCCCGCCGAGGTCGTCGATGAGCTTCTGGAAGCCCGAGAAGTCGACCTCCAGATAGTGGTCCATGCGGATGCCGGTGAGGGACTCGACGGTCTTCACCGCGCAGGCCGCGCCGCCCGTGGAGTAGGCCGAGTTGAACATCACGCCCGACGCGGCCGGGTGGGCCGTACCGCCGGTGTCGGTGCACTCGGGACGGTCGATCAGGGTGTCCCGCGGGACCGAGACCACGCTGGCCTTCCGGTGGCCCTCGTAGACGTGCACGATCATCGCCGTGTCGGAGCGGGCGCTGCCGTCGTCGGCGCCGCCGCCGAGCTTCTTGTTCTTGCCGGAGCGCGTGTCCGAGCCGAGGACCAGGATGTTCTCGGAACCGTTGTCGACCTTCGTGGGCCGGTCGTTGCCGAGGGCCTGGTTGATGTCGATGCTGCGGAGGTTGCCGTTGAGCTTGAAGTACAGGTATCCGACGCCGGTGCCACCCAGCACGACCACGCCCGCGGCCGTCCAGGCCGTGACGAGCAGGGCCTTGCGGCTCCCGCTGCGGGGCCTACGGCGGCGGCCCTTGCCACGGCGGGGATCGGTCTTGGCCGGCTCCGTTATGCCGGACTCCGGCGTGCTCTCGGCGGACACATCGCTCCCAGGTCTCGTTGGTCGGTTACCCCCTGCTTTCAGGGTCAGGCGCGGTCGTCACCGCTCCATCGTCGCTCCGCCCGGTCAGACGGAGAAACCCGGGAAAGGGTTGCACAACGCAGAGTGCCCACCGCGTCCAGCGATGGGCACTCTGCGTCACTACGGGGAGCGGGTCACCCCGCCCTCACCTGCACGTTGGCCGAACAGGGCGGACCGCCCGAAGTCGGCACCGACCGAGACCCTTGTGGCAAAGATCTCGGCGGGGAACACTCAGTCCCCGTTGCCCGGAGTCGGCGTCGTCTTCTGGATCTGCATCAGGAACTCGCCGTTCGACTTGGTCTGCTTCATCTTGTCGAGAAGCAGCTCGATCGCCTGCTGCTGGTCGAGCGCGTGCAGCACCCGGCGCAGCTTCCAGGTGACGGCCAGCTCCTCGTTGCCGAGCAGGATCTCTTCCTTACGGGTACCGGACGCGTCGACGTCCACCGCCGGGAAGATGCGCTTGTCGGCGAGCTTCCGGTCGAGCTTGAGCTCCGCGTTGCCGGTGCCCTTGAACTCCTCGAAGATCACCTCGTCCATGCGGGACCCGGTGTCCACCAGCGCGGTGGCGAGGATGGTGAGCGAGCCGCCGTCCTCGATGTTGCGGGCCGCACCGAAGAAGCGCTTCGGCGGGTAGAGGGCCGTCGAGTCGACACCACCGGACAGGATGCGGCCGGAGGCCGGGGCGGCGAGGTTGTACGCACGGCCCAGACGCGTGATCGAGTCGAGCAGCACGACGACGTCGTGGCCCAGCTCCACGAGGCGCTTGGCGCGCTCGATGGCCAGCTCGGCGACCGTGGTGTGGTCCTCGGCCGGGCGGTCGAAGGTCGAGGAGATGACCTCGCCCTTCACCGACCGCTGCATGTCGGTGACCTCTTCCGGACGCTCGTCGACGAGGACGACCATCAGGTGGCACTCGGGGTTGTTGTGCGTGATCGCGTTGGCGATCGCCTGCATGATCATGGTCTTGCCGGTCTTCGGCGGGGCCACGATCAGACCGCGCTGGCCCTTGCCGATCGGCGCGACGAGGTCGATGATGCGCGTGGTCAGCACGCCCGGGTCGGTCTCCAGGCGGAGGCGGTCCTGCGGGTAGAGCGGGGTCAGCTTGTTGAACTCCGGGCGGCCGCGGCCGTGTTCGGGCGCCATGCCGTTGACGGAGTCGAGGCGGACCAGCGCGTTGAACTTCTCGCGGCGCTCGCCCTCCTTCGGCTGCCGGACCGCTCCGGTGACGTGGTCACCCTTGCGCAGGCCGTTCTTGCGGACCTGGGCGAGGGAGACGTACACGTCGTTCGGGCCCGGCAGGTAGCCGGAGGTCCGGATGAAGGCGTAGTTGTCGAGGATGTCCAGGATGCCCGCGACGGGGATCAGGACGTCGTCGTCGGCGACCTGCGGCTCGACGGCCATGTCGTCGCGGCCACGACGGCCACGGCGGTCCCGGTAACGGCCGCGACGGCCCCGGCGGCCGCCCTCGAAGTCGTCGTCGTCCTGCGGACCGGCGTTGCGGTCCTGGCGGCCGCCGCCCTGCGGCTGGCCCTGCTGCTGCCGGTCCTGACGACCGCCGCCCTGGCCCTGCTGCTGGTCGTCGCCCTTGCCGCGGCGGTCACGGTCACGGTCACGGCCGCGCTCACGGCGGTCGCGGCGGCCACGGCCGTCGCCGTCACCGGCGTCGCCCTTGGCGTCGCCCTGCTGCTGGGCCGACGTCTCGCCCTTGGGCTCGCTCTTGGCCTCGGCGGCGACGGTCTCGGAGCTGCTCGCGGCGGGGGCGCCCGCATCCGCGGTGGCGCGACGGCGACGGCGCTCGGTGGGGGCCTCGTCGGTGGAGGCACCACCCTGCTCGAGCGGAGCCGAGAGCTTGGGGGACGGCTGACCGGGGATCTCGATCTGCTGCTGGGCCACGGCCTTGTCGGCGGGGGCCTCGTTCTTGGCCTCGGCCTTCTTCTCCGCGTCCTCACCCGTACGGGCCTTGGAGGTGGCCCGGCGCTTGGGCTTGGTCTCGGCGGCGGCCTCGGCCTTGGGGGCGGCGCCCCCACCGGCCTGGGCCTCCTTGATGACCTCGATCAGCTGGCTCTTGCGCATACGCGCGGTGCCCCTGATGCCGAGGCCCGAGGCGACCTGCTGCAGCTCGGCCAGCACCATGCCCTCGAGGCCGGTACCGCGGCGCCGCCGGGAGCCGGCACCGGTGGCAGGCGCGGAGGCGTCCGTGGCGGGCGCGGCAGCGGTCTCCTCGACACGTGCGCCCATCAGATCGGTGGTGTCGCTCACGAAGGGTCCTTCCCTGGAGCGGACGTCGGCCTGTCTGGCTCGGCGACCGGTTGTGCTGTCCGGCTACGGTCCTGTCTTCTGTGAACCGTGCCGGGGCGGTGGTCCGCCAAAGCGGCGGAAAGAGATTTGCTGGTGATGGCGCTTCCGCGAGCTGTGGCACCCAGTGTCACGTGGCGTGGTAGCGCCGATTCCGAAGCGTGCCCGGCGGCCCGCTCAGCGCCCGCATACGTCGTACTGCCCAGGTACGGCGCAAAGGACACGGAGTGGCGTGGGAGGCTCCCGGAAGAATGTCTGTCCCGGACGGGGACACGAGGCACCTCGCCATGGTGGGGTCGGGTGCAGACTTGAGGTTAACACTACCGGATCCAACAAACATTCCCCCTCTCGAAATCCGGCAACCGTGTGTCAGGTCGCAAGCGGCAGCACGCTCGCTCCCTGGACGTCGAGGTCCAGCCGGTTCGCGGCCCAGCCCGCACCTGCGAGGTGGGCCACCTTGTCGGCGCTGTCGGCGTCGGCCAGCGCCATGACGGTGGGCCCGGCGCCGGAGATCACGGCCGGGATGCCGTCGCCCCGCAGCCGTTCCACCAGCGCGGCGCTCTCCGGCATGGCCGGGGCGCGGTACTCCTGGTGGAGGCGGTCCTCGGTGGCGGGCAGCAGCAGCTCGGGGCGCCGGGTGAGGGCCTCGACGAGCAGGGCCGCGCGGCCCGCGTTGGCGGCGGCGTCGACGTGCGGCACGGTGCGCGGGAGCAGGCCGCGCGCGGTCTCGGTCAGGACCGGCTTTCCGGGCACGAAAACCACCGGAACGATGGAATTGTTCGGCTCCATCCTGATCGCCCGGGCGGCGCCGGACTCCATCCAGGACAGGGTGAAACCGCCGAGCAGACAGGCCGCCACATTGTCCGGGTGGCCCTCGATCTCGGTGGCCAGCTCCAGCAGCGCGACGTCGTCGAGCCGGGCCTCGCCGCCTATGGTCACCGCGCGGGCGGCGACGATGCCGGCGCAGATGGCGGCGGAGGAGGAGCCGAGGCCACGGCCGTGCGGAATGCGGTTGGCGCAGACGATCTCCAGGCCGCGGGGCTGTCCGCCCAGCAGATCGAAGGCGGTGCGCAGGGCACGGACGAGCAGGTGGCGCTCGTCCCGCGGCAGGGTCTCGCCGCCCTCACCCGCGATGTCGATGTGCAGCCCGGAGTCGGCCACCCGGACGACCACGTCGTCGTAGAGCCCCAGCGCGAGGCCCAGGGCGTCGAAGCCCGGACCGAGATTGGCGCTGGTGGCGGGAACGCGCACCCGGACGGCGGCGGCGCGGAACGCTGGACCGGCCATCGCTCGTTGACTCTCCTTGAGCTGCGTGACGGCGGTCGAATGACACTCGATGGACTCGATGGACATTCGACCGATGTTCGGTGGACATCCGATGACGTACGAAGACCCGTCGGGCCGCGGAGACGACGCGGCGCCGTGCCACACGCGGGGGCATATGCGGTGGGCGGGTTCGGTACAGCCTATCGAAGGAAGGTTCTGTGGCGACATAGGGCGCACAGGAGGCGCACGATGCGTGTCGTAAGCCCCGTGTGCTCCTTGTCAGGTCAAGCCCTGGAGTCGTTGCCGGGGGAGGTCCGGGACTCCTTGGCGGGGGAAGTCCGGGGCTCCCTGTCGGGGAGGGCCCGGATCTCCGCGTCGGGGGAGAGACGGGCGCCTCCGTGTCAGGGGCGACCCACGGCTCCGCGATCGCGACGGGGAAGGCCCGGGCCTCCTCGTCGGGAAGGCCCGGGCCTCCTCGTCGGGGAGGCCCGGGTCCCGGGTGCTCAGGTGAGGCCGAGGCGCTCGGCCGCGGTGGCCGCGTCGACGGGGACGGTGACCGGCTGCGGGGCGCCGGCGACGGCCCAGTCGGGGTCCTTCAGACCGTTGCCGGTGACGGTGCACACGATGCGCTGCCCCGGGTCGACCTTGCCCTGCTCGGCGGCCTTGAGCAGACCGGCCACGGAGGCGGCGGAGGCGGGCTCCACGAAGACACCCTCCTGCGCGGCCAACAACCGGTACGCCCGCAGGATTTCACGGTCCGTCACCTCGTCGATCGCACCGCCGGACTCGTCCCGCGCGGCCAGTGCGTACTGCCAGGAGGCGGGGTTGCCGATGCGGATCGCGGTGGCGATGGTCGACGGGTCCTTGACCACCTCGCCGCGCACGATCGGGGCACTGCCGGATGCCTGGAAACCCCACATACGGGGCGTCCTGGTGGCGATGCCGTCGGCGGCGTACTCCTTGTAGCCCCGCCAGTAGGCGGTGATGTTGCCCGCGTTGCCGACCGGCAGGACGTGGATGTCGGGCGCGTCGCCGAGCATGTCCACGATCTCGAAGGCGGCCGTCTTCTGGCCCTCGATACGCACGGGGTTGACCGAATTCACCAGCGCCACGGGGTAGTTGTCGCTCAGTGCGCGCGCGAGGGTGAGGCAGTCGTCGAAGTTGCCGTCGACCTGGAGGATCTTGGCGCCGTGCACGAGGGCCTGGCCCATCTTGCCGAGGGCGATCTTGCCCTGCGGCACGAGCACGGCGGAGACCATGCCGGCCCGTACGGCGTACGCGGCCGCGCTGGCGGACGTGTTGCCGGTGGAGGCGCAGATGACGGCCTTCGCCCCCTCCTCCTTGGCCTTGCTGATGGCCATGGTCATGCCGCGGTCCTTGAAGGACCCGGTGGGGTTGGCCCCCTCCACCTTCAGGTGGACCTCACAGCCCGTGCGCTCGGAGAGCACCTGCGCGGGCACGAGCGGCGTGCCGCCCTCACGGAGCGTCACGACCGGCGTGGTGTCGGATACCGGCAGCCTGTCCCGGTACTCCTCGATGATTCCGCGCCACTGGTGGGTCATTGCTGGTTACTCTCCTTCAACCCGCATGATGCTGGCGACACCCCGCACGGTGTCGAGCTTGCGCAGCGCCTCGACGGTCCCGGACAGGGAGGCGTCGGAGGCCCGGTGGGTGACGACGACGAGAGAGGCCTCGCCGTCCTTGCCCTGCTGCCGAACGGTGTCGATCGACACCCCGTGCTCGGCGAACACGGTCGCGACCTGGGCGAGCACGCCCGGTTTGTCCGCAACGTCGAGGCTGATGTGGTACCGCGTGACGACCTCGCCCATCGACGACACGGTCAGCGCGGCGTACGCCGACTCGCCGGGCCCGGTCGAGCCGCTCAGCAGATTGCGGCACACGGCGACGAGGTCGCCGAGCACGGCGGAGGCGGTGGGCGCGCCGCCGGCGCCGGGGCCGTAGAACATCAGCTGCCCGGCCGCGTCGGATTCCACGAAGACGGCGTTGTACGCGCCCCGCACGGAGGCGAGCGGGTGGCTGAGCGGGATCATCGCGGGATGCACGCGCGCGGTGACCGACGCGCCGTCCTTCGAGCGCTCGCAGATGGCGAGCAGCTTGATGGTGCAGCCCATCTCCTTGGCCGACTGGAAGTCGGCGGCGGTGACCTCGGTCATGCCCTCGCGGTAGACGTCGTCGAGACGCACGCGCGTGTGGAAGGCGATTCCGGCGAGGATGGCGGCCTTGGCGGCGGCGTCGAACCCCTCGACGTCGGCGGTCGGGTCGGCCTCGGCGTACCCGAGCGCGGTGGCCTCGTCGAGGGCCTCCTGATAACCCGCCCCCGTGGAGTCCATCTTGTCGAGGATGAAGTTGGTCGTGCCGTTGACGATGCCGAGCACCCGGTTCACCTTGTCCCCGGCGAGGGACTCACGCAGCGGCCGGATCAGCGGGATGGCGCCGGCGACGGCGGCCTCGTAGTACAGGTCCCTGCCGTGCTCCTCGGCGGCGGCGTGCAGGGCGGCCCCGTCCTGGGCGAGCAGCGCCTTGTTGGCGGAGACGACGGAGGCACCGTGCTCGAAGGCGGTGGTGATGAGGGACCGCGCGGGCTCGATGCCGCCGATGACCTCCACCACGACGTCGATGTCGCCGCGTTTGACGAGGGCGGTGGCGTCGGTGGTGACGAGGGCGGGGTCGATGCCCTCACGCAACCTGGCCGGGCGCCGTACGGCGACCCCGGCGAGCTCGACCGGGGCGCCGATCCGGGCGGCGAGGTCGTCGGCGTGCGTCGTCATGATGCGCGCCACCTCTGAGCCGACCACTCCACAGCCCAGCAGCGCCACCTTCAGCGGACGCGTACGCATCATCCGACCTCGTTTCCTCATACCGTCTACGGTTGGACCAGTCTCACTCACCGGACGGGAGTTTCTACCCTTCGTCCGGATCGTGAGACATCGATTTCATTTGTGCGGGGGTGGCAGACCGTAGATCTTCCACCCCGGGGCTCGCCGGCCTCCGGCACTTCGTCCCGCGTTCCGGTCACCCGACGTCGAGACGCAGGAGGTCCTCCTCCGTCTCGCGCCGGACGATGACCCGGGCCTCGCCGTCCTTCACGGCGACGACGGGCGGCCGGAGCACATGGTTGTAGTTGCTGGCCATGGACCGGCAGTACGCGCCCGTGGCCGGTACGGCGATGAGGTCACCAGGTGCCAGGTCGGCGGGCAGGAACGCGTCCTTGACCACGATGTCCCCGCTCTCGCAGTGCTTGCCCACGACCCGGGCGAGCATGGGCTCGGCGTCACTGGTACGCGAGACGAGCGCGACGCTGTACTCGGCGTCGTACAGCGCGGTGCGGATGTTGTCGGACATGCCGCCGTCGACGGAGACGTACGTACGCAGCCCGTCCAGGGGCTTGACCGTGCCGACCTCGTACAGGGTGAAGGCGGTGGGGCCCACGATGGCGCGACCGGGCTCGACGGAGATGCGCGGGGTGCGCAGCCTGGCGACCTCGCACTCACGGCTGACGATCTCGGTGAGCGCCTTGGCGATCTCGTGCGGCTCGCGGGGGTCGTCGTCGCTGGTGTAGGCGATCCCGAGCCCGCCCCCGAGGTCGATCTCCGGCAGCTCCACGCCGTGTTCGTCACGGATGTCCTTGAGCAGCCCGACCACCCGATGGGCGGCGACCTCGAACCCGGACATGTCGAAGATCTGCGACCCGATGTGCGAGTGGATCCCGATCAGCTCGAGACCGTCGAGCTGCAGGGCCCGCCGTACGGCCTCGGCGGCCTGCCCGCCGGCCAGCGGAATGCCGAACTTCTGGTCCTCGTGGGCGGTGGCGATGAACTCGTGCGTGTGCGCCTCCACCCCCACCGTGATCCGGATCTGGACCTTCTGCCGCTTCCCGAGGGACTGCGCGATGTGCGCGACCCGCACGATCTCCTGGAAGGAGTCGAGAACGATCCGGCCGACACCGGCCTCGACGGCCCTGGTGATCTCCTCCACGGACTTGTTGTTGCCGTGGAAGGCGATGCGCTCGGCGGGCATGCCGGCGGAGAGCGCGGTGGCCAGCTCACCACTGGAGCACACGTCGAGATTCAGCCCCTCCTCGTGCAGCCACCGCACGACGGCACGGGAGAGGAACGCCTTGCCGGCGTAGAACACGTCGGCGCCACTCCCGAAGGCGGCGCGCCAGGCGCGTGCCCGGGCCCGGAAGTCGGTCTCGTCGAGGACGTAGGCGGGGGTGCCGAACTCCTCGGCCAGCCGCGTGACGTCGATCCCGCCGACGGTGACGACGCCGTCGGCGTTGCGCGTGACCGTCTGGGCCCACACCTTCCGGTCGAGGGCGTTGAGGTCCGTGGGCGGCGCGGAGTAGTGCCCCTCCGGAAGGACATCGGCGTGACGGGGCCCGGCGGGGTGCGCGGAACGGCTCATGACGTGACTCTCAGACTCTCTGTGTCTCTCCGGGGCCCATGTTTTCTCCGGCCCTCAGAGGTGTTCGGGTGCGTCGATACCGAGCAGGGAGAGGCCACCGGCCAGCACCGTCCCGGCGGCTTCGGCGAGGGCCAGCCGGGCGCGGTGGGCGGCCGAGGGTTTCTCCTCACCACGGGGAAGCACACAGGGCAGAAAAGGCAGCACGGCATCGGCAACGCCGACGAGATGCCGCGCCAGCCGGTCCGGGGCCCGGTGAGCGGCGGCCACGGCGAGGATGCGGGGGTGGTCGGCGAGGGGGGTCAGGAGGTCGCGGAGGTGGGGGATGGCAGTGGCGGGGTGCGCGGGGGCGCTGGCGCCGGGGGTGTCTGCGGTCGCGGGGACGGAGGCGTTCGCCTGAGTGCCGGCGGCGGTCGCGGGGACGGAGGCGTTCGCCTGAGTGCCGGCGGCGGTCGCGGGGACGGAGGCGTTCGCCTGAGTGCCGGCGGCGGTCGCAGGGACGGAGGCGTTCGCCTGAGTGCCGGCGGCGGTCGCAGGGGCGGCGCCGGTGATTACGAGGGTGGGGCCGGTGTCGGTGGTGATCACACCGCTGTCCATGGGCGACCCGACGAGCAGATGGGCCTTGGTGGGCACCTGGCCCCCGACGGGCACCCGGGCCCCTACAGGCGGGCGAGCCTCACCGAGGGCGACGGGACCGGGCTCGGCGGTGAAGCCGAGGCGGGCGGCGTTGCGGCTGAGGGAGCGGATGCGGGCGTGGGCGTAACGGACGCGGAAGAGGGGGTTGCTCTCCCGCTGCACCAGGTGATCGGCGGTGATCCGGGGCCGGTCGTGCGGGGCGGGGTGGAGAAGGGCCCACCGGGCGGCGTCGGGGCCGAGCGGGGCGGGGTCTTCGGGGGCCGGCACGGGCCGTAGGTTGACCGGCGCGCCGTGTTCGACGGAGGCCCGCCCGCCCTGGGTGGCCACGATCCGCACCACCGCGTCGGCGACGACCTCGGCCCGGACCTCGTACGGCACCCGCAGCGCGACGACCTGCCCGGCGAGGGCGTCACCATGTCCGTACGCGGCACCACGGGCGCGGATCTCCCGGACCAGACCGCCGACGAGGTCGGCCTGCGCATCGAGGCTGATGTTGAGGAACCCGGGCCCGGTGACGACGACGTCCCGGATGCCGTCGGCACCGAGGAGAAGGGGCCGCAGGATCTCGGCGACCCGACGCGGCGGCTGCCCGGCCGGCCGAGCGAGCTGGAGGGCGATGTTGGTGGCGTAGTCCCCGCATCCCCCGGGACCCGGCTCGGTCACCACGGCCCGCTCGGGCACCGTCACACTCAGCTCCCCGTCATCGACAGCACGGCGCACCGCGCGCAGCACGGTGCGGGAGAGCTCGACGGGGGTCACGGGACAAGCGTAGGGGAGGAGGGGGGTGGGGAGGCGAGGCGGTTCAACCTACGGACGGCAGGTGCCCGCGCCGGGACCGACCACGGGCCAGGACTCCAACCGCAGAGGACCGCTCCCGGCTCGGCAGCGACAGGAGTCCCTGGTAGACCGGCGGCCACACAACGCGACCCAGGCGACGGCGACGGCGACCCGACACTGACTGCCGGCCACAGGGTTCGGCCCTACCCGCCGAAGGAGACCCCATCCGGCACCTCATCGGCGACCCCGTCGTCGTCGCCTTCCCCGTCACCGCCCCCACCCCGATCCGGGCCACTACCCTCTCCCCCTCCGCGCCCATCGCCTCCGGCCCCCTCGCCACGATGCCCCACTCCCCCATACCCATGTCCGTGCCCATGGCCCTGCCCATGGCCGTGCCCGGTCCGGCGCTCGATCAAGTCTTTGACGAGTCGCACGAGTTCGGCAGGTTCGAAGGGCTTGGCGAGGAAGGCGTCCACGCCCACATCGAGGCCGGTCTCGACCTCGTACTGATTGCACGCGCTGATGATGGCGAGGGGAAGGTGACGCGTACGGGGATCCGCGCGGAGCCGGGCGGCTGTACGCAGCCCGTCCAGCCGGGGCATGACGACGTCGAGCGTCACGACATCGGGCCGCACCTGGTGCACGACATCCAGACACTCGGCACCATCGGCCGCGGTCACGACCTCAAGCCCTTCCAGCTCGAGATTGACCCTGATCAGCTGCCGGATGACCTTGTTGTCGTCCACAACAAGCACCCGGCCCGACGCGCCTGGCACACGTCGAGAGTAGGTCCGGACCGGCCACCGCGTCCGGGTTTTCCCCACTTCCACCCCGTACAGGGGACCCTTCCACCCCGCTCGGCAACCACTCGCCTCGCGCTACAGCGCCGCCCCACCCCATCCCCGGGGACCCGTCTCCGCCCCACCCGCGGAAACGGGTTCCTGATCACCCCGCCGGACCTGCTAGTGTTCTACCCGTCGCCGCGAGCGAGCAGCTCCGCAGCCGACACGCCCCCGTAGCTCAGGGGATAGAGCAACGGCCTCCGGAGCCGTGTGCGCAGGTTCGAATCCTGCCGGGGGCACCCAGCATGAGGTGCCCAAAGACCCCGTCACCAGCGGAAACGCTGAGGCCGGGGTCTTCGCGTATGTGCAGGCGTATGCGGCCTGAAGCGACCCGATGACACGGTCTGTGGACGAGCTGTGGACGGGATCTTGCGGCATTCCCGCAGGTGATGAGTCCTATAGGAGTTGAGCGAGCAGACCTGCTCTTCCTTCCTGTTGGCCCGGTCTTGAACCATGTGTCGAAGGGTAGGGAGCATGGGCATGGCAGGTTGCCGTCGTGTCGCCTGCCGACTCACACCAGGACGAGTTGGGGATCTCGTGGATGTGACAACGCTTGCAGTCACGCTCATCAGCGTCGGAGGGGCGCTGGGCGGGACTCTGGGAGGGGCAGTACTTAGCCAGCGCGCTAGCCACGCTGAAGCCGCGGAGCAGAACCGGCGTGCCGAACGTGAGCGAGAGCAGGAGCGTGATGAGCAAGCGCTGCAAGCAAAGCGCGATCTCTATGCCCGTCTGAACACCGCAGCTCGTGCCTATCGAGTCGCCGCCCGAGACGCTGTCCTAGCATCTGAGCGCGGTGAAAGCCTCGACCCAGCGTTCCTCGACGCCGCCAAAGATGCCTGGGCCGACCAATACTCCCAGGCACAGATGACACTGGCGAAGGATGTCCTACACGTAGCCTCGGCACTTAACAGGTCGCTCGGAGTTGGGTACGCAGTCGTCAAGCAATTGCCGAACAGCCCCAATCTCGGCGAGGCATACCAGCGGGCGAAGACATGGTTCGGCGGCCCTCTGTCCGATGGCGTCTATCTGCTACGGGTCACGTTGCGACACGACCTGGGTGTCGAGGTCGACCCCCATTTCGCGCAGACTCGTATGCAGATTCTCGCCGCGCTCCGCGACGCGCGGAACGACCTAGATCGCATACTCACGGCAGAACGATCCCGGACCGCCGGACTCAATTGACAGGCAGCGCAAAGAATGCGGCCCCCTGGGAGATGCCAGGGGGCCTCGAATACGTGCGACTGGTGTCACTCGTACTCGCGGAGTAGGTCCTCGATGCGTCGGTTGGCAACGTCCTGCCGTCCGTCGAGGCACTTTGCGTAGCGGGTCAGCAGCACCTCAACGCTGTTCCCGGCACGCTCGGCAACCTCGGTGGGATCCACCCCGGCATTCAGCCACGTCGACAGCGCCGAGTGCCGAAGGTCGTAGGGGCGACTCGCGAGCGGCGAAGCCGCGACGGCCGGCGGGAGCGCCAGAAGCCGAGCCTCCTGCCACACCCGGTAGTAGGTCGAGGATGGGACGACCGAACCCTTCTCGCTGAAGAAGAGCCTCCCGTCTTCCGCCGTGCCGAACGTGGTCAGGTGCTCGCGCAGCACGGCAACGAGCTGGGGCGGAATGGGCACACGCCGAACGTCCTCCGTCGGCCGGTTCTTGAGTCCGCGGTCGTCGTGGGTCTCCCCCGAGTCGGTCCACTGCTTGCCGACCGAAGGGCGGGTCCGGTGGAGCAATGCCGATCCCCAGCCCTGCTCGGAGAGAACAAGGTCAGTCTCGACCAGGCCGACCGCCTCAGCAGGCCGCAGGCCACCGAAGTACATCGCCGCAAACAGGCCGACGAGACGCCGGCCCCGAGCACGCCGGTAGCCGCCTACATAGGACACGGCCGCCAGGAGGTTGCGAGCCTGCTCCTGGTTGGCGACGACCCGCGGGTCGACCTGGTTGGACACCTTCGGCTTCTGCCAGCGAACTGCCGTGATGGGGTTCTCTCGCAGCTCCCCCAGGTCAACGGCGTAGTTCGCCGCGTTCACAAGCGTCCGGCGCTTACGCCGCACTGTCTCCGCCGCCGCTGCCATGCCGTCGAGCTTGAGCTTCAGCGAGTCGAGGACTGCACGGGCCGTGGCAGGTTCAGCGAGGTCGGCGAGCGGTCGAGACGCCTTGGACACCCAGTGCAGAACGTTCCGCACGTCGTCCGGGACTTTCCGATCATCAGGCCCCGGCAGCACGAAGGCCCAGTTGCGCAGTGCTTTGCGAATTGCCTCGTCGGACGGCCGTCCGGGACGGTCTTCGAGAAGTTCCAGCGTCACGCTGGTGAGAGATTCGTTAATGCCGTCTCGCGTATTAGGGGCCGCATGGGGCCACTTCATGGCGAGATACCTGAGCGCGAAGGCGTACCACGATACGGCCGACTTCTTCTCTTCCATCGAGGCCGGAAGGCCCGACTTGGCGTCGAACTCCTCACCGTCGCGCATCGCACGCATGAGCTTGGTGCGGTAGTGATCGGCAAGCGCCTTGGTACGGAAGGACTCCGAGAAAACGTTGCCCGCCACGGACCACCGGACACCGTACGAGGGCGTTTTGGTGTCCCGCTTACGGACGCCCCAGACCTTGACATCAAGGGACTTCACGCCGCCGCCTCCAGCTGTCGCAGCCATGTGGCGAAGTCGCTCCGCCAGACGCGAAGCTCTCCGTTCGGGAGCTTGAATGCCGCAGGCCCTTGGCCGAGTTCGCGCCAGCGGTAGAAGGTCCGTCGAGAAACGCCGCCGAGCTCATCGAGCACCTGGCGGACGGTCATCAGCTCGTCACGGCGGTGCTGGTCCATGTCGGTTCTCCTTCCGTTCCAAGGGCGGGTTCGAGGGATTCGGTCAGCCAGGCCTCTGCGTCGGTGAGGCCGGTTCCGGCGTAGACCCAGTGGGCGAGGACGAGAGTCGTGCCCGGGTCTGTCTCGTTCGCCGCTACGGCTTGCGCACGGCGCCACTCAGCACGTGCGTCGCGCAGGGCACCGAGGGTGGTGGAGTAGCGGCGGGACTTGGTGGAGAAGTGGCCGCGGAACCCGAGCATGTGGGCCCAGGCGCGCAGGCGGAGGTGTTCGAGATCCTTGCGGGCGCCGAGAGTCCAGGCCGTTCGGATGAGGCGGCGGGCGTGGTCGCTGATGTCGAGCTGGGCGAGTTCGGCGGCGAACTTGAGCGGGCGGTCAAGAGCTCCCGTGGCAGTCTCGGCACCCTTGGTGGCGTACTTGGCGATGTAGGCGGCCACAGCCCGCTCGGTCAGCTCCTCGCCGCCGTCGAAGTCGGCGGAACGGATCGTGCGGACGTCGAGCTGACGGCCGAAGGCGAACGCATGGGCCCGGCCGTCGATGACCGGGCCGTCCACACGAGCGGCAGCAGCGGCGGCCCGGATGGCGTCGGCCAGCAACTCGGCGGTGGCCCAGGCGGGAGGCGGACTGTCGCCGCCCTCCGGGCCGTCGATGCGGATGACGGCGTGGAAGTGGACAGCCCCGCGCTTCTGGTACTCGGCCACCTTGGCGAAGGACACCCGGGCGTGCTCGCGGAAGACCCGTTGCGTGAGGCCGGCGCGCTTGGCGACCTCGCGACGCAGGTAGGTCGAGAAGCGGCGCCACAGCGGACCGGCGTGCGCGTTCCAGAGGATGGCCGCTTCGTAGTCGTAGGCGTCCGGGTCGAGCGGGGTGCCGAGGGCGGCGTCGTCCTGGTCGTGGAGGGTGCCGCAGCGGCAGGGTCGGACCGAACCGGCCGTGCCGGTGGGGCGGTTGTGGACGGGACCGAAGCCGGGGGCGGTGAAGGTGGCAAAGACGCGGGGGTGTGCGGCGACGCGTTCGTGGACGCCCTTCCCGCCGCGCAGGCCGGCGGTGATCAGGTGGAAGGTGTCCCGGCGGTAGACCTCGGCGCAGGCCGCGCAGCGGGTCGTGCGGCGGTTGTTGCAGCGGACGAGGAGGTGACCGGCCGGGAGATCGGCGGAGTCGAGGTGGTGGAGGACGCCGCCGATCTCACCGGTGCGGGTGTTGACGTCGTACTCGGTGCGGTGGCCGTCGAGGCGGATCGGGTGCGTGCAGCCGCCGAGGGCCGAGAGTTGCCGCAGAAGGGCGGGCATGGTGCCGAGGGCGGCCAGGTCTCCGAGTTCGGTCAGCGGGGGCGGGGTGGCGCGGGTGCTGATGAGCTTGCTCCTTCTGGCTTGGGTTGGGAGGAGAGAGGGCCCCCGGGGCGGCCGATGCTTGGGGGTGTCGTGGCCGGCCCGGGGGTCCGGTGCGTCAGCGGCGGTGCTGGTCGCGGAGCATCGAGCGCAGGACCACGGCGGCTACGGCCACGGAGACGGCCGTGACGGCGACGGCGGCCAGGAGCGCGGTCAGCACGACCCCGCCGACGAGGATGGCGGCGACCGCACCGGTGCTGACGGAGATCTGGGGCGCCGAACGCCGCATGGGCACCGATTCGGCCGTGTTGTGGGTGTGCGAGGGCGGCGGGGTCGGGTTGTCTGGGTACTTGGGCAGGAACACGGCGAAACTCTCCTTACCTACTCGTCTAGTCATGTGAGCCGTTGACGATGCCCACGCCGGAGCGCGTGCCGGCCTCGATGGCCGGGGCCAGGAACGTGTGCGAGAGCCAGAAGCCGAACAGGGCGATCAGGACGACGATCCAGGTGCGGACGCCGAGGAACTTGACCGCTCCCCAGGCGAAGAAGCCGAGGACGACGACGAGGGGCAGGCTGACGGTCACGGGCTCGGGGTCCTTTCCGCGGACGGGGCAGCGATGGGTGCGGGCGGCCAGTTCGGCGGCGGCTCGGCTGTCGTAGTCGGCGGAGAAGCCGCAGCGCGGAGCCGTGCAGGCGGCGGTGTGCTTCTCGCGGCCGCGTCCGTCGCAGGAGGTGCCGACCTGGACGGGGCCGATTCGGGTGACGGAGCGGAAGCGGCGGTTGGCGGACATGCTGGTCTCCCTTCAGAGCTGGGCGGCGATGGCGTCGGCCATGAGCAGCGGGACGCCGAGGCGGGCGCGCAGGGTCGGGGTGTCGATGGCCTCCCCGGTCCGGGCGTGGTGTTCGGCGGCGACCTTGCGGGCGTGCTCGACCAGGGCGGCCGGGACGGGGACAGGGGGTGGATCGGGAGTCGGTGCGGCGGCCGGCGGGAGCGGGGGCTCGGGCGCGGACTCGGGCTCGTCCTCCTGGTCCTCGATGGCCGGGAGCGGCTTTGGTCCGTCGGCGGTCTCGGGTTGGCCCTCCGCCACGGGTGCGGAATGGGCGAGGAGCGTGCCGCCGAGGAAGGCGACCGCGGGCCAGCCCGCCACGAGGATGCGCAGCCAGGCCGGTACCTGGTCGATGTCGAGGAGTCCTGCGGTGGCGACGTTCGCTCCGAGGGACGCTGTCAGCGCGATCACGAACCAGCACCACCCGGCCGCTTTCGCGTCACCGGCCCGAAGTCGGCGCCAGGCGGCGACGAGCAGCAGGTCGACGGAGACGGGATATGCCCACGCCTTCCACCCGTCCTGACCGGCGGCCGTGGCGATGTCGTGCAGGTGGGCGAAGGACAGCGCGGCGGCGATGACCGCTTGGACGAGTACCGCGTCGACGCGGGCCAGCAGGGCACGCATGCTGCGGCTCCTTCCGGATTCAGGCATGGCCGGGGTAGGGACATGGCGCGAGGCGGTCACGCCAACCGGAGGTGAGGCGGATGCGCCGGGTCAGTCGGTCACAGGCCTGGGCTTCACGACCGGGGACGCGGTTCCGACCGGCCGCACTGGCACCTCGGGCTGGAAGCGCTTGAGCGCGGGAAGATCCGGGATCAGGTGCGCCGAGTCGCGACAGGTCTGGGCGGCATCGCCAAGGGAGAGGTACGGCGTGCGGATGCGGGACCAGCCACCGGAGGTGTCGCCGGCCACGGCGAGGCCGGGACGTTCGGGCGCGATGGCGCACGCGGCGGAGACCGCTTCGGGTGCGATGTCGCCGAGTGCCATCTTGGCGGAGGCTTCGTCGTTGACGCGGTGGCAGACGCGGCCGGTCAACTGAGCCCGCAGCATGGTCGCTCCCTTGCCCAGCTCGGCCCCGAATCGCTGCCCGCACACCTCCAGGTAGATGCCGGCGGCGCGGCCGAGCTGGGCGAGCCGGATGAGCTGGGTGACCATCTCGTCCCGGCGTTCCTCTTCCTTCTTGGTCGCGACAAGGAAGAGTTCAGCGACCTCGTCGACGAACAGCACGACGGGTACGGGGCGTTCGCGCTCGGGCAGTCCCCAGATATCGGAGGTGATCTCCTCGTCCGGTGTGCCGGGTGCGATGCCCTGCCGGGCCTTGATCAGGTCGTACCGGTCGTCCATTTCCCTGATGAGCGCGGGCAGCAGCTCGGCTGCCTGGTCCGGGTCGGTGGCCAGCGCCGAGAGCCGCGGAGCGAAGGGCGCCAACTCCACGCCGCGCTTGCAGTCGATACCGACCAGGGCGACGGGCTGATGAGCGAGGCCGGTCACCAGGTGGCGCAGGTACATGGACTTCCCGGACAGGGTCGCGCCGAGCGTGAGTTGATGCGGCACGGTGAGGTAGTCGCGTACGAACGGCGTGGCGTCCTCCCGCAGCGCGACCGGCACTTGGAGAAGACCTGCGGGGACCTTGCGCGGCATGCGGACCCGCTTCAGCACGTCGAAGCCGACGAGCCGCAGGTCCACCACACCGGGTTTGACCGTGGTCACGTAGACGGCGTGGACGCCCCAGGCGTGCCGCAGCCGTTCGGCGGAAGCGGCCAGGTCAGCGGGTTCCTGCCCGGGGGCGAGCCTCAGACGGAGACGAAGCCCGGTCGTGGTCGGCCGGATGATTCCGCGTCGCGGCGGTACGGGTCGGACCTCGCGGCGGCTGGTGGCCTTGACCGCCAGGACGCGCAGCCGGGACGGGGCCACGGTGAGGCCGCAGGCTTCCACGACAGACCCGTACGAGCTGAGCAGCCGGGCCGTGGAGAGCGGTAAGCCGACCGTGGACCAGTAGAGGCCGGGGTGTCGCGCCCGGGTGTAGGCAGCCCCACCGCCGAGTGCGGCGACGGGACCACCCACCTCCAGGAGCGTTGTCAGGTCGGACATCAGGCGGAGGCCCCCACGACGGCGGGGAAGGTGGCCGGGGTGACGGCGGCGGCCCGGTAGGCGATGCCGTGCCGCTGCTGTCCGTTGAACACGCTCTCCCACGGCCGAGCGGCCAGACCGGGCAGCGAGACCGGCGAGCCGAGGACGAGGCCTTCCGGGACTCCGCTCTCCGGAACGGTCACCTTGATTAGGGACGACTCTCCCTCCTCGATGTACACGACGCCGATCGTCATCAGCGACTCACCGCTGACGGCGTCCTTCGCGATCTCGCCCGTCTGCCGGTCACGGACCTTGGGCTCGGGCGCCTCGGTCAGCAGGATCGTCGCGGCCGAGGTCTCCACACGGATGGTGCGCAAGGCTTCTTCCTATCTACTCGTCTATACAAGAAGCGATCTGGGAACCCGTCATCACCGGGAACGTGACCACCTTGCCACACAACTTGTCTGCTCGTCTATACGAGTAAGCCTGTCGGCGTGTACGAGTCCGAAGAAGTGGCCTCGCGCACCGCCGATCAGGTCGCCGGGAGCTGGTAGGAGAGGACGTACGCGTCAGCCGCCATCACCGTGTCGCAGACCTCCACAGCCCGCCCCTCGGTGTCGAAGGCGGTGCGGACGAGGTGGATGACCGGCACGCCCGCGGCCAGGCGCAGCGTCTTGACCTCGGCAGGCGAAGGCATCCGGGCGCGGATCTCCTCCTCGAAGTGATCGAGGTGATGGCCCAGCTCTTCGAGACGGGCGTAGATGCCACCGGGGCCGGGGTTGGGCTCGGCGATCTGGGTGCCGCGGGCGATGTCGAGCGGCAGGTAGGACGTGGCGAACTCCACCGGACGTCCGTCGAGCAGATACCGGCGACGCCGGGCGAGCACTCGCCGTACCGAGCCGAGCCGCGTGGAGATGTCCTGGCTCGCCTTCTCCTCCTTGACCTCCAGGCTGTCGACCTGCGGATGACTGCCGGCGGCGTCGGCCTCCACGATGAACGCGGACTTGCCCTGCTCGCGGTGGCGGCGGGCGAAGCGGTCGGAGGCGAGCCGGCGCACTGGCGGACGGGGCCTGACGAAGACGCCCTTGCCGTGCTCGGCGTGCACCAGGCCCTCACCCGTGAGGATCGAGAAGGAGTTCCGGACCGTCATCCGGGAGACTCCGTAGTGCTCGACCAGCTCGGCCTCGGAAGGCAACTTCTCGCCCTCCTTGAAGCGCCCACGGTCGATGGCCTCGCGCAGCTGGTCGGCAATCTGCCGGAAGACCGCACGATCACTCGTGGGGTCCAGGGCGCCGAGAACGCTCGATAGAGAGGTCACAGAGACTCCTTTAGGTATCTAGACGTGTGGGCGAGTGTTGTTGCTACGGTGGAGAGCCTAGCCAGCCGAGAGGGCCGAGGAACGTGAGCACAGAACGCCCGCACTCCGTGAGCGTCGCCGGGGTCATCGTTGACGACAACGGCCGTGCCCTCTTGATCAAGCGCCGAGACAATGGCAAGTGGGAGCCCCCGGGCGGCGTCCTCGAACGCGAGGAGACCATCCCCGAGGCCCTTCAGCGTGAAGTCCTGGAAGAAACCGGCTTCAAGATCGCCCTTCCGGCGACTCTCACCGGCGTCTACAAGAACATGACGGGCTTGATCGTCTCGCTGGTCTTCCGCTGCAAAGCCGTCGACGGCACGCCCACCATCGGTGACGAGACCCGCGCACTGCGCTGGGCCACCCGCGAAGAGGTCACCGAGCTTGCCGACGAGGCATACGCGATCCGCGTCCTGGACGCACTCGACGCGATGACCCCGCCGGCCGTCCGCGCCCACGACGGCGTGAAACTCGTCTAGCCCGAACCCGCTGCACATGGCGGCCTACCAGCACGAAGGAACTTGTATGCACGAGTATATGAGTAAGGCCCGGGTCTGGGGGCTCAGTTGCCCAGGATTCCCGGAAGAGGTGAGCCGGGCCCGCCGATGGACCCGCGACATCCTGCGAGGCTCGCCCTTAGCCGAGGACGCCGAACTGATCGTGAGCGAGCTGAGCGCGAACGCGATCCTCCACACGGCCAGCGGCCAGGCATACGGCAGCTTCCACCTGGCCGTCGCAGTCTCGGCGCAGGTGGTCGCCCTGTCGGTAACGGACGATGGAGGCGCCGGCACAGCCCCCAAGGTCGAGCACCGGGACCAGGACGCCGAGCACGGCCGGGGACTGGGAATGGTCAGCGTGATCGCTCACCGAGTCGTCGTCCATGACAGCGATAACGGCCACACGGTCACCGCGGAGCTGTACGCGGACGCACGGCGGGGAGACCATCTGTGCTGATGAAGCCACCGCAGTGGGGCTACTGGTGCGAGTGCTGGACCGAGGACCTGGCCGACGGATGGCAGCCGGCACTGCTGGCAGCGTTCGACGCCTACTCGGCTCCCCAGGCCGACCGTTGGGTAGCCGTCACGCTCCGCACGATCTCACCGGCACTGGACTCGGACGCATCCGACGAGGCTTGGGAGTGGCTGTACGAGGGCCGCATCGCGACCCGTCGAGCTCTGCTGCGATCCGAGCCGTGCACAGTGTCAGTGACTCACGCCAGCACGCGGATCACGTGGACGATCCGTCCAGTGTGTTTCCTGCCGCTCATGCACCGAAAAGGCGCCCAACTCCCGACCTGCGCCCAGACCTTCAAGCCCCATCCGGCAGGGTGAGTTACAACTTTCTCTACTGGTTCAAGGCCCGCGCACAGCGCGGGCGCGGCCTGCCTCCTGTCTTCGCCCCGGCTGGCCACGCCCGGCGGCGCGCTCGCGACTGCAACTAAGAGGCAGAAGACACCCTCTGCGGCTGGGGCGGTCGGCTCCACGGCTTTAGGTAGCCACTTTGGGGCGAGCCTCCAAGATCATGGCCCCAACGTCGTGCCTTACGGGCAGGTCCACAGACTGCCCGACTCGCCGGAAGCTTAAGGGGCCATGATCACTCGCCCCAAAGCAGCTCCAGCCCAAAGCCGCTCCACCGACCTCAGCATGTCATCTCGCGCGCAGACTCCAACTAAGCTAAACACACGCTAAGTCAGCATTCTTGTCACCACCCAAGAATGAATGTCATCGACAAGCTTCTTATAGGTAGCGACATTTAGCTGTCCGCCGCGGTAGCTCTGCCCATGAGCCACCTTGTTACGGACTCCCAAAAGGCGCCCCAACGAGTTTCGCCGCTCGTCGGAATCCAGGAAGGTTGAGAGTTCAGCATCCCAGGGCTCTCCAAATCTTGCTATAAGCTTCTCTAGAGCCTCTGGTGTGAGATTGGGCGACTTCTTAAAGAAGGATATAGCGAAATTCTTTGCAGCACCGTTCACCGCAGTGGAGATGTAGCCAGATATCGCCTCGAACATCAACTGTTCCAGGTAGCCAGAAAGGCGAATACACATATACTTATGGAAATCCTCTTGGAGAGAGATCTCCATCGTCAGAAGGCCTTCCCGGTACCGCTTGTAAGAGGCATCGAGGTCAGACTTCATCGAGAGGATCTGTGTTCGCGCGCTAGTCTTGTTCGTCGGCAAGAGATTCCCCCCGGAATGCCTTGGCTGCGAGATTGATGCGCGCGCTCACTTGTTCGCTGTGTGAGGTACTTTCAGAAACAGCGTACCGATACCTATCATTGTCCAGCAAGGCAGCTAGGGCGGAGTTGACGCGCTCCACCGTGACCTCGTGGCCCCCTTCAATCGCTGTCATTAGGCCGACCAACACGGCATCCGTATGCGCTGCGTTGACCTGTGTCCCCCGGATGCGAAGCGCTTCGCGGCCTTGAGCTTCCCTAAGCAGACGGGTCGCGGTAGTGAAGCGCTCACGAATACCGGCGGCGTCAGGAGGGAGCTGGTCCTGATTGACTTCGAGATAGTCATTCAAGAACCGCGCCATCGGTGGCCGGAAGACCTGGAAGCCTCGCGCCGTCGGCATTAGGGAGATGGCACGCAAGATGAGCTCGTGATCCTTCAAGTCACGGTTGTGGTTGCCGAACAGCTCTCTCCAGTTTGGGTCCTGGTTTAGATCTCGAACGAAGTTGACGGTATCGCCAGCGTAGAGGGCAACTCGGATTTGCTGTGGCTTGAGGTTCGTTCCACCAGAATTTATCCTCTCAAAGAGTGAATAGACACCACGCTTTCCTTCCACCCCCTTGGGCACCACAATGGTGGCTTGAATGAAAGTATTGTCAAACAAGCGTTGAGCCGGGGCTTCAAGGTTTTCATACGTGTGACCCTTGAATTCATTGCCGACATATCGGAGTGCAAATTTACTTAAGCCGCTCACGGAACGATATTTGCCGTGCTTGAATGCCTGAAGGGTCGTTAGACGCTGCTGGCCGTCGAGTACCAGATACCTCCGATCCTTCAATTCAACGAGAAAAATTCCCGGAACTGGATAACCAAGCAGGATCGACTCAATGAAGCGATCCATCTGCTTCTTTTTCCAGACGAGTCCTCGCTGGAAACCTTCGAACCCTGCGATATCGTCTTCGGCAAGAGGATCAAAAGTGGGGATTACGAAGGTTCCGTTATCCAGTCGCTTCACCAGACCATCGACATCGAAGTCAGCTCCGAAGTACCTAAGCGCATCCTCTGCTCGGATCGGTTCGTTCTCGATGTCGTCGGCCTCAGGGTCTACCACGTCCGAGTCAGCGCTGACGTGGCTTTCCTCGGGGTCCTCAAAGTCAGGTGCTGCCTCAGTAACAGGGCCGGTGCTGTCTGTCATGGCCCAACCTTCTTGTAGCGAGGGCTATCGGTCAAGGCACCTACACGAAGCGTCGTAGAGCCGAGGCGGTGCCCTGGACCGACACGACCTGAAGGGAGTTGGTCAGCAGCGCCGGATCGCGATGCAGGAGACGCCACCCTCCACCAGCGTCCGTCTAGGCCGCCGTGAGCACCCGGTATCACCGCCGTAGAGCCCTCCTGTCACCGCCTCTACTCGACGACGGAGAACGGATGCCGTCGCCAAGCCGCCCAAGCCCGTCCCGTGCCGGAGTTGGTTCGCGCGCCGCCCCAACGGTGTCTCGGGAGCAGGACAGTCACCTTCTATCTGATGCCTGGTCAAAGATCCACTGAGCCGGCCATACTCCCGTGCATGCCTTCGGACGTCAGCGCACACGATGGATCGACAGCACCGGACGGGACTCCGTGGTGGGAGCTCTCCATCCAGCCCGGCACAAAGAACAAGCGGTTCGGCCAAGAGCGACGCTTGGCGGCCTGGCTCTGGTTCAAGAAGAACGTGGGCGACACGTTTACCATGCGCGAACTGCGTGTTGCTCTAGGGCCGGATATAGCCGATAGCTCAGAGCACTTGAACCGCCGGCTGCGCGAACTGCGGAAGTGTGACTGGGTCATTCCCTCCCAGAGGAACGACGCCACTCTCGCCCATGACGAGTATCGCCTTGAGGTCAAGGGTGGGAGACTCTGGATCGACAGCGAGCGGGCGAAGTACGAGCGGTTCGCCCCCAGCGCCCGTGTCCGCCGACTCGTCATGGACCGGGATGGCTCTCGTTGCCGGGTCTGCGGTCTTGGAGTAGACGACACCTACCCCGAAGACGCTGCTTCCGTCCGGCTCACTATCGGCCACCTTGTGCCCCAGGAGCGGCTTAGGTCCCGGGGCGCCAAAGACGATATGGACAACTGGCGCGTTGAATGCTCCCGCTGCAACGAGACGATGCGCGACGAAGTCCCCGACCCGGAACAGTACGACGAAGTCGTCGCCGGACTGAAGCGGCTGACAAGTAAGGAGGCGGGCGAACTCCTCAACTGGATGCGGAAGGGCGAGCGTCCCCGGTCGAAGGTGGACCAGGCTTATGACCGCGCGCGCAGGCTACCCCACAGGGACCGAGCGGCACTGATCGAACATCTCGCCAAGCGTCTCGGTGAAACTAGCTGATCCGGGAACGCATCTCAGCGAATCGTGCGTGCCGCTCATGGTCTTCCTGCCCTATGAAGCCCTTGAAGCCCACGAGCCGGTACGCACGGCCGCCAAGCTGTTCATCCTCGTCGATTACGAAATCCCTTGCGAGTGTGGCCATACGGCGCTCGAAGGTAGGTGGATCAATCTTCTCCCCGGCCAGCTTCACCAGCTCCTTTTCTGTAAGCGGAGCAGGCGCCTTTTTCAAGGCCAGGTAGAGCCGGTCATGCATGACCTCGTTCTCCACCTCGAACAGTTCCTTCTTTTGCCCCTTGCGGTTCAGCGCGTTGGCGATCGATGTACCGACGGCCCTAGCTACTGGTGGGGGGAAGGCATTGCCAATTTGCCGATACTTCGTTGTCTTGCGACCTGTGAATTCCCAGGCATAGTCCGGATCAGGTCCCCAACCCTGGATGCGCTCGACCATTTTCGTTGTGAGCTTGGGTAGGAAGTCAACAGGGTGCGACTCGTTTGGTGGAGCGTCGGCAACCCCCATCGCGTCTACGCCGAGTGCACGCCAAGCGGCCTTGGCGCGAGTCGGACCAAGATCGGCTCCGCCGTGTTTTTTGGAGCCGCCCACGATGGTGGGCGCAATGTCGTTCGCCTTGTCTCTCCACGCTTCAGCGCCCGCCCAGCCATCCGCTGCCATCAGGTCGAACAGTGCTGTTCCAACCGTGCCCTGATAGGGCCTTTCCTCGGGCCACTCGAACCACTGAGCATCTTCGTCGCGCATGGCTACCAGAACGAAGCGAGGACGCAGTTGCGGCACGCCGTAGTCGCTTGCATGAAGAAGCTTCCAGTCAGACCAGTATCCAAGATCCTTCAGGCGATCCTTCACATGCTGGCGGTATGCGGAGAAACGCGGCATAGAAAGACCTCGTACGTTCTCCAAAAGGACAGCCCTCGGCTGCACCCTTCCGGCGAGTTCAACAGCCCACGCGAAAAGGTCTCGCTCGTCAGTGGCACCGAGCTGCTTGCCAGCGATGGAGAATGGGGGGCAGGGAACTCCACCAGCGAGCAAGTCGACGCCGACGAACTCCTTGGGGTTCCAGATCCCCTCGTCCGCCACGTCGCCGTGCCGCACGTCCCAGTGTCCGCGGTTCTCCTTCAGAGTGTTCACCGCGTTCTCATCGAGCTCGACGGCCACCGCATGGTCGAAACCTGCCAGCTCAAGGCCGAGCGACTGGCCCCCAGCGCCCGCGCAGATCTCCACGGCCGTCAGATCAGCCACGCTAGTACCTCCAGGTCGTGATTGCACAGGTCTACCATCCTGACCCATCAAACACCGAGGGTCTGACAGTCTTGGCTACGGTGTGACCGATGGCCCTCAACAGTGACCCCCAAGCGTCGACGCCGCCGACTCCCGGCCGCTCGCGCAACATGGCTGCGATCAAGCGGCGGGACACCAAGCCGGAGCGGGTGATCCGGTCCCTGCTTCACGCCGCAGGGAAGCGGTACCGCGTTGATCTCCGTCTTCAGCTGGAGGGGGGACGGCCGCGGCCAGACATCGTCTTCACACGCGCACGAGTGGCCGTCTTCGTGGACGGGTGTTTCTGGCACTGCTGCCCCGAGCATGGTCGGCAGCCTGGCGTTAATGGCGGCTACTGGGGGCCGAAGCTAGAGCGCAACGTCGCCCGGGACAAGGCTGCCGACGAAGCCCTGACAGCCGCAGGCTGGACTGTCGTCCGCATATGGGAGCACGAGGCTCCCGAGGAAGCCGTGGAGCGCATCATCGCGGCAGTCGACGCCGCTGCACCGGCTAGTCGAGGCGCCCGAACTGGATGAGGTCCTGTACCGCGTCCTCTTCCCTGCGCAGTAGGATCCGGCCGTCGCCGTTGCTGTAGGCCAGCACGGAGCTCCCGGGCGACAGCCCAGCCTCGGCGAGCACCCCGAGGGGGAGGACGACCGAGCCGTCTTCCTCGATCGTCAGCTGAATCGGTTCCCTGAGCACAGGACAGAGCCTCCTATGACACGGTCGCTGTCGCAAGCAACGGAGGCGCCGCAGTTCAGCACACTAGGTGGAGCGCGTTCGATCTCCCGCGGCCGAGCAAAGCTGGTTGCATCCCTGGTCTCAGCTCTGGTCTCATCCCCCGGCGTACCGCACCGTCCGCATGAGTACCGTTGCTGGGCGATCCGCACGGCGATGGGCCGGCATAGACGCAGGTGAACGGCTGCGTACGGCCTTCCGCGGGCCACGAGCGCACCTGGAAAGAGTGCGCGTACTGATTCGAGCCATGCCACCTGTTTCGAGCCCAGCCGCCCACAGGTCTACCTAGGATGCCGAGCGTGAAGGTTCTGGAGATCATGCGACGAATCAAAGGCTTCAGCGCGCCGCTCGGCGGCGTGGACGGGGACCTGCCGCTCCACCAGCGGGCCGTCGCCGAGAAGGTCGTGTCTACCTCCGCGAAGGCAGCGCCCTGACCATCCTCTTGTCGGACCACGCTGTGAGGCCTCCGGAGGAAATCCTCTCCGGAGGCCTCACAGACGAGACAGTTGGGCTGACCTTCCTCAGACTAGCTCTCTGGCGACCCACTCTTCAGCTGGCGACGTAGGTCATGCGGGGTCGGCCAAGGTGCCTTGCGGTGGATCATGCGGTGACAGTTCGAGCAGATGAGGGCCAGGTCCGAGAGCTTCGTGGTTCCCACGCCGGCAACGTGCAAAGGGATCACATGGTGACACTCTATGTAGCCGGCCCCTCGGTCCCCGTACACCGCCTCGAAGTCGAACTCGCAGACCTCGCACGACAGTGCAAGACCGCGGCCTAGGACCGAGTCGATCTTCTTCTGTCGCAGCTTCCTATCGCGCTCGCGGGCGACATGCCTGCGCAATAGCAGGCGACCCTCCGGGGCGCTGTAGTCGTCGAGATCACTTTCGTCGGTGGGCAGAATTCTCTGGAATGATCCTGTTTCGAGTGCTTCCCGGATACGTCGTGCAGCTGCGGACATTTGCTGTGGGCGGGCTAGGAATTCGGCCAGAACGGCTTTGTCCATGGCACCGCCGTTCGTCGGCTTGCCTGGGTACTCGGGGTGCTGGGTGGCTATGTCGAAGGTTTTTCGGCCGACCCCGTTAGGGTTGCGGAAGGTCTCGCTGCGCGGGGCGTTTTGGTGATCAGGGAGCATCTGCAGCAGTCGGGACAGGTCCTGCACCCGTGGGTCGCTGGCGTCCATTCCCTTCCACCCGTTGCTCATGACCAGGTCGCAGGCGAGAATCACCTCGTCGCGGGACCAGTCAGGATTACGGATGAGCCTTACCTGAAATCCCTCACGCTAGAGCCAGGCCACGGCGTGCGCACGGCCACCGCTGAACTCATCCGCTCTGAGCGGCCGACCTTCGGTGTACCGGTGGGCCACTCCGGCAATTGCCTTGGAATCGTATTCGCGTCCTTCGTGGAGCAGGACGTAGGACTGGGCGCCCTTGAAGCCGTATGCCTCAAGGAAGACCGGTCGGCCCAGCCGGTCGCACTCGTCCAGTGCCTTGAGGACTGCTCGCCGGGTGATCGCTCCCTTTTCCACTAGGCGGCCTCAGCCTCGTCGTCTGCCCCATCCTGCTCGTCTTCGGCGGCGGAGGACGCTGCGGAGACACTCTGGGCCTCCACGGCCTTCTCCCACCAGTCCTGTGCGTCGGCGGCAAGGTTCTGCAGCTTCTCCATCAGCTGGCGCGCATGAGATTTTCCCTCCCTCTCAATCAACGGCACACCGTCGTCGTCAACAAGGCCCGCAAGGTTGCGCATCTCCGCCTCAAGGCTGCGGAGGGCGTCCTTGGTGGCGAGCACGCCGCGCTTGTAGTGCTCGTGCACGGCCTTCTCGGCGCTGAGGGGCGGTGGTGTCAGACCGCCCTTAGGCGCGAGCTTGGTGCGCAGGAAGTCGTTGTCGATGGGCAGGTCGTTTCCTGCACCGTCTTTGCGCGGCTGGCCCTGGTCGTCGACCTGTCGCGGCGGTAGGTCCGCCCTGTCATCTTCAATCACCTGGCGCAGGTGGCGGAGTCCGTGTTCAGTCTCGGCGAGGGCTTCCATGACAGTGCCAGCACTGCGCCGGTCGCCGCCAGGGCCCACGTCGTGACGCGGCCCGCTGATGGCGTTGCGCTTGGCGAGGACGTAGGCAGCCCGCACCCGCAGTTCGATGCCGGCAGGCCGCTCGTCCGCTACGTTCTCAATCTCCTTGAGAGCGGCCTGGTAGAGCTGCTCAGGAGAGCGCTTGGTCGGGTGCCACGTCGTCTTCTGCAGGTCGCCGGGAAGGGTCTCGATAAGTACCTTCCGGAAACGGGCCAATTCGCCGTCGGACCAAGCGCCGCGCTTCTCTCTGACGATCAGTTCAACGGCCAAGGGCAGCTTGGTCTTCGTGGTGACACGAGTTCGCTTGCGCCCCGTCGGCTCGTTGGTGAGAACCAAGGCAATCGGCTGACGCACCGCGTTGTGGATCAGCGTCTCGTTCGTAGTGAATAGGTGAACTGAACGAGCGGCACGGTCATCGCCGAAGGCCACAATCTTGCGCGCCTCAGCCTCCTTAGGCGTGAGACGGCCGGCCAGCCAGTCAGCCTCAGCGTCGCTGGCAATGACTCCCGCAGAACGGGCAGAGAGAAGACACTCTTCTGCGAGCGCGGTGTGCTTTGCCGCGTCAGTCCAGGGCTCCTTGGTGTTCAGGTGGTCCTGGGCCACACGGGCCTTAATGGCCTGCGACAGGTCAACGGCCCCTGCGACATCCGGCACTACGCCGATGATGAGTTCGAAGTCAGTGACTGCGCAGCGGATCGCACCCTTCTCAGTGGCCGAGATGTCCTCAACAGGCTGGCTGACATAGCTGTTGATCTTGTCGATGTGGGCCTGCATCGAGCTGGCGTTACGAGGGAGGGAGAAGAGGACCTCCTCCGCTGTTGCACCCACGTTGTACAAGCCGTGACTCGTCCGGCTGGATCCTTCACGGACGAAGATGTGCGTGCTCGGGCTCTCGTCCGTGCCGTCGTAGAAGACGGTGGTGGCGACGCCGATCGGCGGGTCCATGATGCCCTGCTCAGCAATATCCGGCTGCGGGCTGTTCCGGTTGCGGGTCGTCTCGACCGCCCAATCGACTTGCTCAACGAGCGCGTCGCGGCTCTCGACATGGATTGCCAGCTCTCCCTCCCCTTCCTGCACGGCAGGTACCAAGGTGGCAGGCGGAGCGCCAACGGCCTGGGCCAACGCAAACTGCACGTGGTCGGCGTTCCGCGGGTTGAGCGGGTCGGGCACAAGGCGCGACGTGTACACGGATCCCGAGATCACGAGCAGGTACGCACCAGGGATGCGCCGCCGCTGGGGGTTGGTCACCTGCGGCAACACAGCTGCCGGATCAGTCCAGATGGTCGAGATAGCGCCGGCCACTCGGTCGGCAATACCCCGCTTCTTCAGTGCAGCACGGAGATCCTTATGCAGCGCAGGATCCGGAATGGGAGGAACGCGTCGGAGAGGCTTAGACAGCTCAGTCCGCTCGCCGTTAACAAACGGCTCACCGTTACTCAGAGTGCTAGGTGCCACGGGAGGGCCTCCTTCAAGGCTCCCATAACCGCGGAAGTCACTCCTCCGCGGAGTACCACTCGCGGGAGCCAGACACACCGAACCAGCCCTCGCACCCACTATCGGCAGATCCGGCCCGCGTCAGTGGGAGCGGCGAGAACACATCCAGTACTGCGCTAGTCCGGCCTCGCGCTAAGAAGATGGCGATGGGGGTGGGCCTCGCTGTCCTTCCCGAGAAGTCGGTGCTTCCAGGAAGGGCGCAGTCATGCGCGCCTCGCGTCACTGCAAAGGAGTGTCAACGGCCACCGCAGGAGCACGCAAGCCAAATGGCCTAACAGGCAAGGAAATTGACGTACTAACAGGTAACTCAGTAGAGGGGCGCTCGGCACCAAGTGCAGTCACGGCCCCAGGCATCAACCCGCCGCCGACAAGTCTCCTCAAACGAGAGCTTTCCGGCGGCGAGAAGTAGCCCATGCCAGGGAGCCTAGTGGGCCGGACATCAGACGACCTGGTGACCGTGTTGTCTGCATGAACCTCGGACCTAAGGGCTGTCCCGTAACTGCCATTGCCAGTCCGCGCGACGGTCTACGGCCGGACGCACCGTGCCAGCTCGCCGTACTTCATGCCGCTGGAGTAGAGGACCCCTTGGTCATTGCGACCCATGAACTTGATGCCTTGGGTACGCCGCTCCACATGAGTCAACCGGAGAATTTGGGTGCCCAACTCGGTCGAGAGCTCCAGGAGGTGGCCGGGCTTGAGGTCCTCGGCGAGGACATCGATTGTCATGGCGGGGATGGTACGGCTTGATCGCGAGATGGATCAGCGAAGGACTCTGAGGCGCCTGAGCAGACTGGCCACAGTGGGATGATCTTGTTGTGGCTGGTGTGATCACGGCTTCGGAGCCGTCCTGGATAGCCCCGTTCGCCGGGCTGAGCCCGCGGCAGTTCGGGAAGCTGGTGACGGTTCTGCGGCGCGAGGGTGCGGATGTGGTCCGCAGAGGCCGGCCGTGGAGCCTGCCGCTGGAGGACCGGGCACTGCTGGTCGCGGCCTACTGGCGCACGAACCTGACCATGCGCCAACTAGCGCCACTGTTCGGGGTTTCAAAGTCGGCGGCGGACCGGATCATCGATGGCCTCGGGCCGATGCTCGCCATCCAGCCCCGCAAGCGGTTCGCGAGGGACACCGTGCTGATCGTGGACGGCACCCTGGTGCCCACCCGCGATCACGCTGTCGCCGAGCAGTCGAAGAACTACCGGTACTCCACCAACCACCAGGTCGTCATCGACGCCGACACCCGCCTTGTCGTCGTCGTCGGCCGACCCCTGCCCGGCAATAGAAACGACTGCAAGGCATGGGAGGAGTCCGGTGTGAAGGCTACTGTCGGCACGACCATGACGATCGCCGACGGTGGCTATCCGGGCACCGGGCTCGTGATGCCCCACCGGCGCCGCAAGGGCGAGGAGCTGCCTGAGTGGAAGCAGGCCCACAACAAGTCCCATAAGCAGGTCCGCGCCCGCGTCGAGCACGTCTTCGCCCGAATGAAGACCTGGAAGATCCTCCGCGACTGCCGTCTCAAAGGCGACGGCGTCCACCACGCCATGCTTGGTATCGCACGGATGCACAACCTCGCCCTCGCCGGATAGACCACCCGGCTGTACAGCAGCCCGCTATACCCAAGGCCACTCAGAGATCATTACGGGACAGCCCTTAGGGGCCAAACGCCGTGAACGACTGGCGACAGTCCTGAACCTCTGCGGACGCTGGCCTGGGTCAACTTGCGGGCCAGCGGAGCCATCGGGAAGGCCAGTCAGGCTGCTGATCGCGTTCGGAAGCATGCGGTCTTGCAGTAGAGCCAAACGTCCCGGGCCTCTCGTGGTGAGCGGGCAGCACATAGGGGCGTCCCACATCGTGGGGCGCCCCTATGGCCTACGCGTGCCGAGCTTGGTTCAGTCGCCGTCTTCTCCCTTGCGGCGATTGCGGTCACGCCTCTGGACGGGCGCACACAATGGTGGCCCTGGCCACAGGCGCGCTACGAGGCGTCTTCCAGGATGCAGCTCATACAGCGCATCGAACTCGTTGAAACGGTGGGCAGCAAACTGTGGACTGTCCGTGGACTCATCCAGGCCTGATCTGCCAGAGTCAGCGCGTGACCTGCTGCGTTGTCCAGGTCTCACATGACCTCCGGAGCCGTCGCAGGTTCGAATCCTGCCGGGGGCACTTCGCCTCAACCAGCACGATCATGCGGTTGACCAGCGTAGATGCCTGACGTGAAGAGCGGGACCCAGTCTCACTGAGTCCCGCTCTTTGTCATTGGTACGCACCCGTTGCGATAGACCTGCGATAGAGGCCAGAGGCGCAGCGCACTAGCAGGTGGGCATGTCGGACGTCATAAAGTCGCCTACGGGTGTGAAACGGCTTGCCTCGAACCAGTAGTTGCCATCCACGGACTTGAGCCAGAGGTGGCCCTCACCGACCTTTGCCTTGCACTCAAAGTCGTAGCTCTCGCCAGCCGGCAGGAAACGCCCGCTGACTGTGGGCGGCCCGCCAGGCATCCCCGATGACGCAAGGACCTGCGCCGGATCGCCTCCTAGATAGAACGGAAAGGTCGAGCGGTGGTCGGAGTCAAAGAGACCGTGATAGGCCCACGCTCCGGTCGGCAGTACGAGAGCCACGCCGAGGGCTCCCCACAGCCATCGCACCCTCCCGTCAGCTGTGTCAGCCGTCGCGGCTCTCTCGATTACGAGGAAGAGTGCAGCCACCAGCATGGTGAGGACGACCATCACCCAAAGGGGGAGTTCTGCGGCCCCAACGATGGCCCCCACACCTCCCGAGACCAATCCGGTGGCTAGTGCCGTCGCATCTCGTCGTGCGGGTGAGGCGAAGAAGCGCCTCACCGCAGCCGTGAGGCGGGCAATGAGCGAGGCTGGCGGGTTACCCGCGTCGCCCGTCGAGTCGTCTGCCAACTTGCCTCTCCGGTCTCAGTGTTAGCTGCGAGGATAGCTACCGAGCGCAGACATGCGGCTGCTCAAAGCTACGATTGGAGCTGGACGCCTCGGAAGCCGACCGCGCCACTGACCGTAGCCATGGGCACTGGGAGCGCGCTCGACCTCCATGGCCTTCAGCGGCTCGTGGGAATCTCGTCCCGCACAACAACCCAGCCGCTCGCGCATAGGTCAGCACCCCGAAGCGCCCCAATGCCTCAGCTTCCTGAGCTGATGGTTTCGGAGGTGAAGGCACTCCGGGCTGACCTCGTGGGAGGGCCGACGCGCCGCAGTACAGGCAGCGCGCTCTTACATCGACACTGCTGCCCGCGCGGCGGAGTTGAGCCTGGTCGGCAGCGCCATGTGCCAGAGGGCGTAGGGACGCAGCGTCGAGGAGCCCGGCGGCGCCATAGTTCGCCGCGTCGTACCAGTGGCTGCCTTCGTGGAGTTCAGCAGCTCCGACCTACGCGGGACCCTCAGTGGTGGACCATGGTGCAGGTGAGCTTGGTCTTCCCGTCGGCCGTCTTCACGACGAACTTGCTTCCGCTGAGACCGCCGATGTCGAACCTTCCCGACTTGTCCGTTGAGACGGTGCCGGACGTGGACCCCGAGTAGGTCACCTTCGTGTGGCCATGGAAACCCGCACCCCACAGGTGATAGTTGCCGTTCGACTCTGTTTCGACATGGCATGCCGCGCGGGAGCCGGCGTCGGGCGCGGTGGCTGTCGAGGCGTGAGCGGCAACCGTGGGGCCCACCGCGAGCGCGGGGGCGACCAGGAATGTGAGTGCTGCGAGACGATGAGTTCGGTTCATCATTCAACCTGCCTTTGGGCGCTACGGATGCCAGTGGGGCGTGACGGCTCCGTCAGCCGCGGCAGCGGTGGCACCGGACTCCGAAGGGGCAAGCCTCGCTCCGTCACGCCGTGCGTGTGTCACCATCCGCACGTGAACACTGCGTCCCGTTCATCTGCCGGGGCAGGTCGTGAGGTTTGATGCCTTTACGATCGTATCGTCCCGTTTGCCGCATAGCATCTCGCGAACAGAGCAGCTTCAGATGCAGCCTTAGGGACGCGGACAGGCCCCTGGGGAAGTCCAGGGGCCTGGGACCGCGGGGTCGGCCGGGTGGGGTGTGGGGCAACGGGGTTGCGGCTCAGGCCATTGCCGTTTCTTCCTTGGGCAGGGCTCGGCGGGGTGTCGCGCGGTCCAGGTGGATCACCACGGCGGTGTAGAAGCGGTGCACCGCGTCGTCGACGCTGCGGATGAAGCCTGACTCGGCGTTGCCGCGGCTGCTTCCCATGCCCTTGAGCAAGGACAGGCGGAAGCCGGTGATGCGGGTGCCGCTGTCCTTGGGCAGCATGTCGGCCGGCTCGGGACGGAGCCGTTCCAGCGTGCCCCGGGGGCCACCGGTCTCCCCCTCGACGAGAGTCTCGATGTGGAGGTCCGCCGGCGCCTCGGCCAAGCACCGGACGAGCCGTTTCGCCCAGGACAAGGGGTAGCCCTGCCCGGGTGCCGGGATCTCGATGGAGGTGCGCAGTCTGCCGGTACGGAGATCCGCGCTGATGGCCAGGACGCCGAGCGTTCCCTCGATGCGCACCTCCGCCTGCAGTCTTCCGTCGAGGCAGAGCTGATCGGCGAGACGGCTCCGGCGTGCTCCCGGATCCGTTCCCCGCTTGGCGCGCTGGACGGGCAGTACCTTCTGCCCCAGTTCGCCGCCCAGCCCGAGACACACCTGGCGGATCAGCCGTTCCCAGCTCTCGACGACCTCCAGGGCGCGGGGATCTCCCTGGCACAGGGTTTCGTCGTCGATGCCGTTGCGTACGGGTACCCAGGCCGGGCCCATGTTCTGGAAGCCGTGGCAGCCGGAGTTCTCGTGCTGCAGGTAGTGCAGCAGTTCCTGGAGGAGCCAGGCATGTGCGAGGTTGCCGACACCCTCATGCCGGATCAGCATCTGTGCCTGGTAAGCGACTTCCGCCCAGGAGAGGTGCCGGAGGGCGACCTTGTGTTTGCGCCGTCCGTCGATCTTCACGTCGACGAGCGGGCTGCCCTCCAACGCGACGTCGTTCGACAGCGTGATCACGGCCTCGTAGCCACGGCGCGCGGCGATGTCCATGTACGCCTGTACCTGGTCGGCCTTGAGGGCGTTGCCGTTGGTCTTCGTCTCGACCAGTGCCGTCCACAGCTTGCCGGCCCGCTCGACACGGATCACCCCGTCAGGGCGTCGCGGTGTGTCGCCGTGCGGCAGGGTGACCTCGGTGTATGTCTCCATGTGACCTGCCGGCGCGCCGAACGCCGCGGTGAGCCTCCTGCCGAACTCCGGCACCTGCGCCATCACTGACAGCAGCACCGAGGTGGCCCGCGTCTCACGTTCCCTGTCGTTCTTGAGCGCCGGCGCCGGAAAGAGCCGGGCTTCCCTCCAGGACTCGTTCTCCGCCAGGGACTTCTTGCCCGCCTTGGGCAGGGTGACCTTCTTCTTCGCGGTGCGAGGTCGAGCGACCGGCCTGCGCGGCGCGCCGCCCTCGTCGGGCTGACGGGGCGACGGGACGGCCCCCAGCGTTCCTCGCGGTCTCGGCTCGTCGGCCGAGTCCCGGCCCAGCACCGGGACCGGGGCGAGGACGGGGGCCTTGGCCGGGACCGGGGCCGGGACCGTCAGGTTCGGCTGATCGCCGACCGCCGCTTTCTCCTGCGCCGCCGCGCTCTCCTGCGCCGCCGCGTTCTCCTGCGCCGCCGCGTTCTCCTGTGTCTCAGCCGCCGCGTCGTCCTCGATGTCGACGCCGAAGTCCGCTGCCAGACCGGCGAGTCCGGTGTCGTAGCCCTGGCCGACGGCGCGGAACTTCCACTCCTCCTGCCGCCGGTACAGCTCACCGAAGATGATCGCGCTCACCGAGTCGACGTCGTCGATGGTGAAGCGGAGCAGTGGTTCACCGGCTCCGTCGGCCAACGACAGCCGTACGTCCTCGAGTTCACCGAAGCGCGCTGCGTCGTACCGGCTCGCAGCCACGACTATCCGGTCGACGTCCGCCGGGACCGCGGTCAGGTCGAAGCTGATCCGGTCCTCGTTTCCGTCCGCCGTCGGTGTCTTGCCCAGTACCTGCACGCTTCCGTCGGCTGCGACCGGGTTGTTGTAGAAGTAGAAGTCGGTGTCGTCGCGAACCTTTCCGGTCGCGTCCAGCAAGAGAACGGAGACGTCCGCGTCGCCTTCGCCGGTGGGGCTCCCCCAGCCCAAACTGACGATGACCGAGCCGACGTTCTCGCTCAGGGCCGGCAGAGCCACATTCGAGCCCTTGATCATTTCACGCACAATGCCCCCCAACTGACGCAGGCCGGGCACAGTGGCATCCCTGTCCCAGCCGCCTGACACGCGACGCGGTGTGACGCGCCGCACACAGGTAACTGTAATGCCCACGGAGCTGGCCGTACCCGGAGTGGGACGGGCGCGCGCCGGTTCAGTCCCCGTCCGCCGGGCTCCACGCGGCCACCAGGTCCAGCAGGCCGGGGAACCGGGCGTTCAGGTCGGCGATCCGGACCTGACTGCGGCGCTCCAGTCCGTACTGGCGCTGCCGGGTGATCCCCGCCTCCCGCAGCGCCCTGAAGTGGTGGGTCAGCGAGGACTTGGGGCGGTCCAGGCCGAACCAGCCGCAGGTGTGGTCGAACTCCTCCGAGTCCAGGAGCAGTTTGCGCACGATCCGCAGCCGCAGCGGGTCACTGAGCGCGCCCAGCACCGCCTCCAGGCGCAGATCCTCGACGGCCGGCTCGGGCAGCGGATCGGGCAGGCCGGCGGGTTCCGGCAACTGCGTGATTTCCGGTCTCGCGTCCGCTCCGGCGGACCGGTTCGTCGTCAACTGCGGCTCCCTCCCATGGGCTTCTTGTACGAGTCTGATCGTACTACGTGTTAAGTTCGACTCCACACGTACAAGTACGACTCGACTCGTACCGCCATTCGGGGAGGACCGCCGTGACGGAAACCGACGTACCTGTCGCCGGAACAGGGCAGGGCCGGTGGAGCGGTGACGCGCCGGTCCGCTGGGTGTGGCTCGCCGCCTGGCCCGTGACCGCCGTGTTCGTGCTGTCCAACGCGGCGACCCCGCTCTATGTGCTGTGGCAGCGCGAGATGGGCTTCACCAAAGGCACCCTGACCGTCGTTTTCGCCTGCTACATCGCCGGGCTGCTGGGCTCCCTGCTGGTGTGCGGCGTCGTCTCCGACCGGCTCGGCCGCAAGCCCGTCCTGCTGCCCGCGCTGGGGCTCGCGCTCGTGGCCTGTTTCGTCTTCGCGACCGCGGGAGGCGTGGCCGCGCTGATCGTGGCCCGACTGTGCACCGGGACAGCGGTCGGGGCCGTGGTCTCGGCGGGCATGGCCGCGGTGACGGACGTGGCCGGGCCCGGGCGCCGCCGTCTCGCGGCGCTGCTCGCCTCCTGCGCGATGGTGTTCGGCGCGGGGCTGGGGCCGCTGCTCGCCGGGGTGCTGTCCGAGACGCTGCCCGCGCCCACGGTCACCGTGTTCGTGGTGGAGGCGGGGCTGCTGGCCTCGGCGGTCGCGGTGGTGCTGCGCATGCCGGTACGACGGCCCGCCGCCACCGGGGACGAGGATCCCGTACGACGGCCCACCCCGCCCGGAGACGAGGATCCCGTACGACGGCCCACCCCGCCCGGAGACGAGGACCCCGTACGACGGCCCACCCCGCCCGGAGACGAGGACCCCGTACGACGATCCGCCCCGACCGGAGACGAGGACCCCGTACGACGATCCGCCCCGACCGGAGACGAGGACCCCGTACGACGATCCGCCCCGCCCGGAGACGAGGACCCCGTACGACGATCCGCCCCGCCCGGAGACGAGGACCCCGTACGACGATCCGCCCCGCCCGGAGACGAGGACCCCGTACGACG
>NZ_JBWKIR010000015.1:0-73953 GCF_056432605.1 Streptomyces sp. NPDC045022 | reverse complement strand
GTACGACGATCCGCCGCGACCGGCGCCGGGCCCTGGGTGCGGGTGCCGGGCGTGCCGCGCGGTGCCGGATGGCAGCTCGCGCTGGGCATCGCCGTCTTCGCCCCCGGCATCACCGCCACGTCGTTCGTGCTGTCGCTCGGCCCCTCGTTGCTGTCAGGGCTGCTGGGCACCGGCAGCCGGATCGTCTCGGGGGCGCTGGCGTTCGCGATGTTCCTCAGCGCGACGGGCGTGCAGTTCGCGGTACGACGACTGCGCCGGCGCACGGTCCTGGTCGCCGGTGCGGCCGCCACCGCGCTCGGCATGCTCGCGCTCGTCACCGCCGTACACACCGGCTCGGTCCCGGCTCTGGCCGGTGCCGCGCTGCTGGCCGGGGCGGGCCAGGGCATGGGTCAGCTGGGTGGCCTGTCCCTCCTGAACTCGACCGTGCCGGGGGCCCGCCTCGCCGAGGCCAACGCGGCCCTCAACGTCGGCGGCTATCTCCCCGCCGGCCTCCTCCCGGTCTCCGCCGGCTACCTCAGCGACGCCGTCGGCCTGACCACGGGCACGACGGCGTTCGGCGCGGCGTTGGCGGCTCTGGCTGTCGCCGGGGGCGGGCTGGCCCTGGTGGCCGGGCGGGGGCGGATACCGGAGGAGACGGCAGGCTGAGGCACGGCACCCGGTCAGCGACGGGCACGACCGACAGGGGCACCCTGCGCGTGGGCGCGTGGGGTACCGCCCGACGCGCCGCACCGCACCGCCGCCACCGAACACCGACCCGCACCCCCACGACCGGCGCGACCCGCGCGACCCGCACCCCCCACGACCGGCGCGACCCGACACAACACACCCGAGACAACGCACCCGCCGCAACACCCCCGCCACCGATCAGCGACCGGAACCTCGACGGCGCCCCCTCAAGCCGACCGCTTGCGGGATGCCGTCTTCTTCGCTGCCGTCTTCTCCGCCGCAGCCTTCTCCGCCGCCGTCTTCCCCGCCGCCGTCCTCTTCGTGGGCACCGCACTCTTCGCGGTCGACTTCGCGGGCGTCGTACTCTTCGCGGTCGACTTGGCCGTCGTCTTCGCCGTCGCCGTCTTCTTGGTTCCCCCGGCCGTCCTGGACGTCGACTTCCTCGCCGTCGCCGTCTTCTTGGCGGCGGCCGCCTTCGTGGACTTCTTGCCCCCCGTCTCCTTGGGCTCGGCCCGCCCCCTCGGCAGAGACCTGACGTCGGCGTCGCCACCGGCGGGCTCCGCGCCTCGCGACTCCCGGGCCGCCCGCACGCTGTTCTCCAGCGCCGCCATCAGGTCCAGCACCTTGCCCCCGGACGCCGGCGCGGGCGCCTGCGGTGGCGCCTCGCCGGCGGCCTTTGCCGCGATGACCTCCTCCAGCGCCTCCCGGTACTCGTCGTGCAGGTCCTCCAGGTCGACCTCGCCGAGCGTGTCCATCAGGGCGTCCGCGAGGTCGAGTTCCTTGTCGCGGATGGTGACGTCGGCGTCCGGGGCCACGCCTTCGGGGGCGCGTACCTCGTCCGGCCAGAGCAGGCCGTGCATGGCGATGGCCTCACCGACCACCCGCAGCATGCCGAGGCGCTCCCGGCCGCGCAGCGCGAACTTGGCGATGGCGACCTTTTTGCTGCGTTTGAGGGCTTCGCGCAGCAGGGTGTACGGCTTGGCGGCGGGGGCCCCGCCGGCCGCGAGATAGTAGGCCGATCCCATCTGGAGCGGGTCGATCCGCTCGGCCGGTACGAAGGCGACGATCTCGATCGTGCGGGCGGTGGGGATGGGCAGGCGGGAGAGGTCCTCGTCGCTGATCGGGATGATCGTGCCGTCCGCGTCCTCGTATCCCTTGCCGATCTCGGACTGGCTGACCTCGCGGTCCTCCAGTTCGCACACCTTGCGGTAGCGGATGCGGCCGTTGTCCTCGGAGTGGATCTGGCGGAAGGCGATCGCGTGGCTCTCTGTCGCGTTCACCAGCTTGATCGGGATGCTGACGAGACCGAAGGAGATGGCGCCGTTCCAGATCGATCGCACGTGCCGCACCCTTCCTTTCCCGTTTTTTCGGCTTTGTCTGGGATTGTCATCCTATGACGCCTATCACGGAGGTGGAGGGGCGGCGGGTCGCGCTCAGCAACCTGGAGAAGGTGCTCTATCCGGACACCGGCTTCACCAAGGGAGAGCTGCTGCACTACTACGCGACCACGGCCGACGCCCTGCTGCCGCATCTGCGCGACCGCGCGGTGTCCTTCCTGCGCTATCCGGACGGCCCGGAGGGGCAGCTGTTCTTCACCAAGAACGTGCCGCCGGGTACGCCCGACTGGGTCACCACCGCGGAGGTTCCGCGGTCGTCCACGGAGGGGCCGGCCCGGATGGTGGTGGTGCAGGACCTGCCGAGTCTGGTCTGGGCGGCGAACCTGGTCACCGAGTTCCACACCCACCAGTGGCTGGTGCAGAGCCCGGACGAGGCCGACCGGCTGGTCTTCGACCTCGACCCGGGCGCGCCGGCGACCATCGTCCACTGCTGCGAGGTCGCCCTGTGGCTGCGGGAGCGGCTGGCGGCGGACGGGATCGAGGCACACCCGAAGACGGCCGGGTCGAAGGGGCTGCATCTGCTGGCGGCGGTGCGCGGGAGTTCGTCGGAGCGCACGTCCGAGTACGCGAAGGCGCTGGCGGTGGAGGCGGAGCGGGCGATGCCCCGGCTGGTGGTGCACCGGATGACGAAGAGCCTCAGGCCGGGGAAGGTCTTCGTCGACTGGAGCCAGAACGCGGCCCGCAAGACGACGGCCATGCCCTATACCCTGCGCGCCCGCCGGGCTCCCCTGGTGTCCACGCCGGTGACCTGGGAGGAGGTCGAGGACTGCCGCAGCCCCGGCCGGCTGGAGTTCCAGGCTGGCGACATCGCCCCGCGGCTGCAGGATCTCGGCGATCTGATGGCGCCCCTGCTGGACCCCGGCACGGCGGTGCCCCTGCCCTGACCCAGGCCCTGCCATTTGCCCTGGCCCAGGCCCTGCCGTTCGGATCAGCCCGGCTGTGAAGCCCGGCTGTGAAGCCCGGCTGTGAAGCGACGCGCCCTCCGCCGCCTCGCAGCTGCGCGCACCGGGCCCCGCTCGGGTCGGCCGCAAGGCGCGGCGCCTTGCGGCCGGCCCGAGCCGAACGACAGGATCTACACCCTCCCCCAGGTGTTCCGGTCCCGTGCCATCGCGTGCAGCGCCTCGACGTCCGCCGGTTTCAGCACCCCGCCGAGGAGGGCCAGCTCGCCCAGCTCCGGGTCCTGCAGGATCCGTATCCCCCGGGGCTCGGCGGTCACGGTCAGCTGGGCCGGCCCCGCCAGGGCCAGCACCGGGTGGACCTCGGCGGTCAGGGCGTAGGAGGCGCGGTCGGCGTCGGCGCGCAGGCGGCGCAGCACCGGCTCGGCCTCCCGGCGGCCCAGGGTGACCATCGGGCCGGCGACCAGCACCCGGGTCCGGCGGGCGTACAGGGCGTGGACGGCGAACAGGCCGCCGGGGCCGATCAGCAGGTGGTGGATGCGGTCGCCGCCGGGGAGCGGCACCGAGTGCAGGGTGTGCCAGCCGGCGCCCTCCAGCCGGTCCAGGGCCTCGCCGACGGTCTGCTCGGCGGTCAGGGCGCGCCGGCGCGGGTCGGGGCGCAGCCGGTGGGCCGGCCCGGGGTCGCGGTCGAGGGCGACGAGCAGGGCCTCGCCGGGGCGGTTGGGCGCCAGGTCGTCGTCCGGGTGCAGGGTCAGCCGGGCGAGTTCCGCCGGGGTCGGGACCGGGGGCGGGCCCACGGTCACCGGACCGGTCAGGAACGGTTTCAGGGCCGCGAGTACGTCGTCCCGGCTGTCCTCGCCGAGCAGGTTGACCCGGCCCGTCTCACGGTCGTACCAGGCGACATTGTTTCCGTCCGGGCGGCAGACGTACAGCCGCTCCCGGCCGTGCCGAAAGGCCGGCACCACGCGCAATCCGCTCATGCGCCATCACCCCTCGACCATGGGAACAGGCGGGGTGCTCCCGGGGCAAGACCGGTTACCTTGGATGACGGCCCGGTGAGGGGGACTTGGGGAGGCGCCCGTGCGGACCCGCGGAAAGCAGCCCGACGTACCGGTTCCGGAGCGCCCGTGGAGCGAGATCGTGCCCGGTCTGTGGATGGGCGGGCACGAGTTCCGGGGCCGTTCGGGGCGGCCGGAGTCCGCCGTCGTGCGAGACGAGTTCGATGTGGTGCAGTCGCTGCTGCGGCTGCCGGGGTACGGGCCCGATCCGGGTGTGGAGCACCATGTGTGGCCGATTCCCGACGGTCCGTTGGACGGGACGCAGCTGGCCGGGGTGATGCGGCTGGCCCGCGCGGTGAACGAGACGCCGGCCGCGGGCCGCCGGGTGCTCGTGCGCTGCTGCCACGGCTACAACCGCTCGGGCCTGGTCATCGGGCACGCCCTGGTCCAGCGCGGGCACTCGCCCGACGAGGCGATCCGGCTGATCCGGGCCCGGCGCTCACCGTGGGCGCTGCACAACCAGCTGTTCGTGGAGTACCTGCGGGCGGGCCTGTCCACCGTGCGGCTGCTGGAGGAGCTGGCCGAGTAGCCTCTCCTCCGGCCCCGCCACCCGATGCGCAAAAGGGACTTACCTTCAGAATCTGGGAAGATTTTCGCAGGAATCCCCGGATCAAGGTGTACGGGGCCCGCCAACCTCGACATCCCAGGAGCACCGTGCCAGCCCGTCGTCCCGAGCGCACCGCACTCGCCGTGGCCGTCGTCGCCCTGCTGTCGGCTACGGCGGCGGCCTGCGGGGACACCGGCGGACTGCGGGGCGCCGGGGCCACCCCGACCGCCGTCAGCCCCGCCAGGCTGTGGCCGGACCTCAGGCCCGCGTCCAGCCCGGCCTATCCGTACGACGTGGCGACCAGGGCGACCGTCAGGGCGGTCACGGTCCCCGGTGACGACATCCGGAAGGTCGACCCGGTGGACGTCGTCGAGGCGGAGATGGCGGCGCATCCCGCCGACTACGGCTCCAAGGGCGCGTACCACGCGACGGTGGACCGGATGAAGGAGTGCCGCACGGGCGGGGAGGCGGCACGCTGCCCGCTGCTGAAGCCGTACCACCGGGATCTCACAGGGGACGGCCGGGACGATCTGACGCTCGGCTTCCGGCTGTACCCGACGAACCAGACGGCGGTACGGGTCTACACCGTCGAGGGGCACAAGCTGGTGCAGGTGCTGGCCGACAACGACGCGATCATCGGGGTGGAGCTGGCCGGCCGAACGCTGATCGAGCGCTCCCCTGCCGACATCTCCGGCTACGAGTACCGCACCACCTGGGTGTGGGACCCGGAGCAGCGCGCGATGACGTTCTCCAGCGACGAGTACCTGCACACCGGTGACGGCCGGCACGGCAAGAAGCCGTCCCCGCCCCCGTCGGCGGGTCCCTCGGGGAGCGCGCGATGAGGCTCGCGCTGCCTCAGTGGGCCGGAACGCTCGCCGTGAAGGCGGCCGCGTTCATCACGGTGATGTGCTGTGCGCTGGCGGCGCTGCTCGGTGTCCTGGTGCACGTCTCGGTGACCAACCGGACCGTCGGCCAGGCCCGCGGTCTCGCGCTGTCCCGGCTCGCGGACGCCACCGAGGCGTACGAGGCCGGGGACCGGCTGCTGCCGGGTGCCGGGGTGGACCCTGGGGGGCTGCCCGCGCCGCTGCGGGCCCTGGCGGTGCGCGGCAGGCGCGGCACGATGGTCTCGACGCACCTGGGGCGCCCGATCATGTGGGCGGCGGGTCCGGTGGCCGGGCACCGCGCGCTCGCCGTGGAGGTCGACTACGCGCAGCAGTCCCGCACCATCGCCGGGCTCGACCAGGCGATCCTGTGGTCCTCCGGGCTCGCGATCGGCGCGACCGTGCTGGTCGGCGTGTTCGCGGTGACCCGGGTGACCCGGCGGCTGCACGGCACCGCGCGCGTGGCCCGGCGGATCAGCGCCGGCGATCTGGACGCCCGGGTGAACGATCCCCGTACGAAGGACCCGACCCGCCCGCAGGACGAGGTGGCGGCGGTGGCGGCGGCCCTGGACACCATGGCGTCGTCCCTGCAGAGCAAGCTGCTGAGCGAGCAGCGGTTCACCGCGGATGTGGCGCACGAGCTGCGCACCCCGCTGACCGGTCTGCACGCGGCGGCCGAGCTGCTCCCGCCGGGCCGGCCGACGGAGCTGGTGCGGGACCGGGTGGCGGCGCTGCGCACGCTCACCGAGGACCTGCTGGAGATCTCCCGGCTGGACACCGGCCGGGAGAAGCTGGAGGTGGACACCGAGGAACTGGGTGCGCTGGCCGGACGGGTGGTCCGGGCATCCGGCACGGACACCGAGGTGGGGATCGTGCGGGACGCGCGGGTGGAGACCGACCGGCGGCGGCTGGAGCGCGTGCTGGGCAATCTGGTGGCCAACGCGCACAAGCACGGTGCCCCTCCGGTGATCCTGACGGTGGACGGGCCTGTGGTGACCGTGCGGGATCACGGGGGCGGGTTTCCGGAGTACCTGGTGGTTCACGGGCCGCAGCGGTTCCGTACGGAGGGTGGGGCCAAGGGCCACGGACTGGGGCTGACCATCGCGTTGGGGCAGGCGGAGGTGCTGGGGGCGCGGCTGTCCTTCGGGAACGCAGCGGACGGGGGCGCGGTCGCGACATTGACGTTGCCGCAGCCGGCCCCGGCCCCGGCCCCGTCGACGTCGCCGCACACAGCCCCGTACCCCTAAGGGACCACTGCGGCGGGCGCCGGAAAGCGGCCACTCCTAATGTGGCGCTTAGTCAGGCTCGTCCGCTTTCCGGAGGTACCCCATGTCCCTGCGCTCCTCCCTCACCCGCGGTCTCGCCATAGCCGCGGCCACCGGGGCTCTGGTCATCGGCGTCGCGGTCGTCCCCGCCGCGGCCGACAACGGCGGGGGCAACGACGGCGGGGGCAATGACGATCCGGGCGTCTCCCAGCAGGACAACGGCGGTCAGGGCAATGTCCTCGCCGACACCGGCAACGGCACCGACACCGACAACGTCGCCGGCACCGGCAACCTCGCCAACCCTGACGGAGCGGGCCGCTATCGAGGGGTCGTCACCGCGCGAGGAGGCTTGTGGCTGCGTGACCGTCCGGACCGGGGCGGCCGGCGCGTCCGGTTCGTCCGGCAGGGCCAGGTCGTCTCGATCTTCTGCCGGACCAGGGGCGACTCCGTGGGCGGCAACCCGCTCTGGTACCTGCTCACGGACGGCACCTGGGCCTGGGGTCCGGCTCGCTACATCAACACGGTCGGGCCCACGCCACGCTGGTGCTAGCGGCCGCGACACACGAGACCCCCTATTTGGGTAGGTTCCGGGCATGATGAACGCCGGAACCACCGTGGCGGCGGCCCACGCTCCCGCACCCGCCGTACGCCTCCCCCGGCGCCGAGGCCTCGAACTCGCCCTGATCGTGCTGGCCGTCCTGCTGTCCGTGTACGGCTACTGCGCGGTGGGGCTGGCGCGAACCGGAAACGTCCCGCCCGGTGCCGTCGGTTACGGCGCCGGGCTCGGCGTGCTCGCGCTGTTCGCGCACATCGCCGTCCGCATCCGGGCACCGTACGCCGACCCGCTGCCGCTGCCGATCGGCGTGCTGCTCAACGGGCTCGGGCTGGTGCTGATCTACCGGCTGGACCTGGAGACCCCGGGCGACCGGGCGGCCCCCACCCAACTGGTGTGGTCCACGCTGGGGGTGGGGCTGTTCATCGCCGTCGTCCTGATGCTGCGCGACCACCGGCTGCTCCAGCGCTACTCCTATGTGTGCGTGGTCGCGGCCCTGGCGCTGCTGCTGCTGCCGATTCTCTTCCCGGCGGTCAACGGCGCCCGCATCTGGATCCGGATCGCCGGGTTCTCCATCCAGCCGGGCGAGTTCGCGAAGGTGCTGCTCGCGGTGTTCTTCGCCGCCTATCTGGCCGACAACCGCAACGCCCTCACGTACACGGGCCGCCGGGTGTGGTGGATGCAGTTCCCGACCGGGCGGGTGCTCGGCCCGATCGTGACGATCTGGCTGCTGAGCGTCGGCGTGCTGGTCCTGGAGCGCGACCTCGGCACCTCGCTGCTGTTCTTCGGCCTCTTCGTGGTGCTGCTCTACGTCGCCACCGGCCGCACCGGCTGGATCGCGGTCGGGCTGCTGCTGGCCGTGCTCGGTGCCGTCGCCGTCGGCCGTCTCGAGCCGCACGTGGGCGGCCGGATCCAGGACTGGCTGCACCCCTTCGCCACCATCGAGGCCGGGGAGGGCCCCAACCAGCTCTCCCAGTCCCTGTTCGCCTTCGCGGCGGGCGGGTTCCTCGGCACAGGGCTGGGGCTCGGGCACTCCATCCTCATCGGCTTCGCCACCAAGTCGGACTTCATTCTGGCCACCGCGGGCGAGGAGCTGGGCCTGGCGGGGCTCGCGGCGATCATCCTGCTGTACGCCCTGCTCGTGGAGCGCGGCTACCGGGCGGGTCTCGCCCTGCGCGAGCCGTTCGGCCGGCTCCTGGCGGTCGGGCTGGCCTCGATCGTGGCGTTGCAGGTGTTCGTGATCGCGGGCGGGGTCACCGGGCTGATCCCGCTGACCGGCATGGCGATGCCGTTCCTCGCCCAGGGCGGCTCCTCCGTGGTCACCAACTGGGCGATCGTGGCGCTGCTGATCCGGGTGAGCGACTCGGCACGCAGCCAGTACAACGGGCAGGAGGCTCCGTGACCGAGTACAGCGGCGGCCGGCCGATGGCCCGGTACATCCGGCACGCCTGCGCGTTCTGCACCCTGCTGCTGGCGGCCCTGCTGGCCAACGCCGCCCGGGTGCAGATCGTGCAGTCCCGCCTCTACGACGACAACCCGGCCAACCGCCGGGCCACGATCGCGCGTTATCAGCAGCCGCGCGGCGACATCCTGGTCGGCGGCGAGCCGGTCACCGGGTCCGTGGACACCGGCGAGCAGCTGCGCTACGAACGCACCTACCGGGACGGCCCGTTGTACGCCCCGGTCACCGGCTTCGCCTCGCAGACGTACGGCACCGCCTTCCTGGAGCACGCCCAGGACGGGGTGCTCTCCGGCACCGACCCGATGCTGTCGCCGCTCCCTTTGTGGAACGACGTGACACGCAAGCGGACTCCGGGCGGAAACGTCGTCACGACCCTGAACCGGAAGGCGCAGGAGGCGGCGTACCGGGGGCTTGCCGGGCGCAAGGGCGCGGTGGCCGCGATCGAGCCGGCCACCGGCCGCGTCCTGGCGCTGGTGACCAGCCCGTCCTACGACCCCTCGGCGCTGTCCGGCAACGGCGAAGCGGTGGCCTCGGCGTGGGCGCGGCTCATTCACGACCCGGAGAAACCGATGCTCAACCGGGCGGTGCGGCAGACGTATCCGCCGGGGTCGACGTTCAAGGTGGTGACCGCGGCGGCGGCGCTGGACGCGGGTGTGGTCGCCGATCCGGACGCGCCGACGGACTCCCCCGACCCGTACCGGCTGCCGGGCACCAAGACCCGGCTGACCAACGAGGCCGACGGCTGCCGGGACGCCTCGCTGCGGACCGCCTTCGAGTGGTCCTGCAACACGGTCTTCGCCAAGCTGGGCGTGGACGTGGGGGTGCGGGACATGGCGGCCATGGCAGGGGCGTTCGGGTTCAACGACACCGGGGTGCGGATCCCGTTCTCCGTCGCGCCCAGCACCTTCGACCGGAACGTGGACAAGGCGCAGCTGGCACTGTCCTCGATCGGGCAGTACAACACGCGGGCCACGCCGTTGCAGATGGCGATGGTCGCGGCGGCCGTCGCGGGCGACGGCCGGCTGCGGTCGCCGTATCTGGTGGAGCGGACCACCCGGCGGGGCGGCGAGACGGTCGCCGGGGCCGGGGCGCATCCGGCCCGGCAGGTGATGCGGCCGTCCACGGCCGCCCGGCTGAAGGAGCTGATGACCGATGTGGTCGAGGAGGGCACCGGCACCCGGGCGGCCATTCCCGGCGCCACGGTCGGCGGCAAGACCGGCACCGCCCAGCACGGGGTCGGCAACTCCGGTGTGCCGTACGCCTGGTTCGTCTCCTGGGCACAGGCCGATGCCGCCATGGAGCCGGGGGTGGCGGTCGCGGTGGTGGTCGAGGACGCCTCGGCGAACCGGGGTGAGATCAGCGGCGGCGGGGACGCGGCGCCGATCGCGCACGACGTGATGCGGGCGGTTCTCGGTCTGTGAGACGGGGGGTACCGGCAACCGCCGGGGCCGACCTACGGTTCGGTCGTACGGAGGCGGCCGCGTCACGAACTCGCCCAGATCGACATCGCCCGTCTCAAGTACCCTCTGGACTCATCCCAGTTGAAGGACTTCGTCGACGGCCTCGCCCCCGTGAACGCGGCGGCGGACGCCTCGGACGGCTTCGTCCGGCGTCTGCAGAGCGACTCCGGCAATGCCACCGGCATCCCCGTCCTCGGTGACGAGTGGCTGATCGTCAACATGACGGTGTGGCGGGACCTCGCCGCGCTCACGGCATTCATGTACCAGGGCCTGCACCGGGAGTTGCTGTCCCGGCGCAGGTGAGGGTCCCCCCCCACGCCCTCAGGGCAGTGGGGGAGGTTCGAGCACCTGACGGAGGCCGTGACCGCCCTGTGGTGGGTGCCGGCCGGTCACCGCCCGACCGTGGCCGCGGCGGAGGACCGGCTGCTGCACCCCCGGGCGCACGGCGCGACGCCGTACGCCTTCACGCTGCGGACTACTTCGCGCCGCGGGAGGCCGGGGCGGCCGTGGAGACGCCGGCGGTCAGCCGATCGGCTTGACCGCCTCGGAGCGGATCTTGAGAGTCTGTCGCGCGAGCGCCTCCAGGTCCACCTCGGACGGGTCCTGCGACACACCCTCCGTGGTCACCTCGGCGACCGTCGCGCCCGTGTTGCCGTCGGCCCAGGCACACATGGGCAAGGTGATCTTCGTGCCGAGCTGGTTCTGGGTCAGCACCTCGCAGCTGACGGTGACGTCCAGGTCGAAGTCCTTCACCGGTACGGCCACCTCGGCGCTGCCGCTCTGGGCGGCGCCCTTCATCATGTTCCGGCGGGCCGCGTCCGCGTTCTTGAACCGGCCGTACATGCCGGACACCACCAGCGTGCCCTTGGCCTGGTCACCGCCCAGGGTGTAGCTGCCGACGACACCGTGGGTGTCCTTGGCGTCCCAGGCGCCGTCCGCCTCGCTCTCGATCTTCTTGCCCTCGGAGCCGGAGAGGTCCTGGCCGAGTTCGTACTTCCCGTCGACCAGCGTCTGGGGCAGGGTGAGCTTGTTCTTCGCCTCGGGGAAGCCGCTCTCGGCCAGCGTCCCGATCAGGATGAGCACCGCGACACCCGCCGCGATCACACCGCCCACGATGCCGAGCACCAGGCCGACCCGGCGCTTCTTCGGAGGCGGGGCCATGGGCGGCGCGCCCCACGCGGGGTACGGCTGCTGCGGGTGGGGCGCTTGCGGAGGGTACGGCTGCTGCTGGGGGTACGGGGAGCCGTACGCCCCCGGGGCGGCCTGCGGGGGCTGCTGGCCGTACGGGGGCTGCGGCTGGTTCGGATACTGCGGCTGCTGTGGCGGCGGAGGCATGGACACGCCAGCACGCTACTGCACCCGGGTGAACGCACCGGCATCGCACCCCGTTCCGGTCGGCCCGTCCCGGCACCGCGCCCCGGTCAGGCCCCGGTCAGGCCTCCTCCGCCGCCGAGTCGATCGTCTCCCGCACCTCGGCCACCCGTTCCCGCTCCTCCGTGGCGAAGCGTTCGGCGTCCAACCGCTCGGCCAGTTCCTCGTCCTGAGCCATCAACAGGTCCAGGTTTGCGTCCCCCAGCTCGAACACGCCCAGGTCGACGTAGGCCTGCTGCAGCCGCTCGCCCCACAGGCCGATGTCCTTCACGCACGGCACGATGCGGCTGAAGAGCAGCTTGCGGAACAGCTGGAGGAACTCCGAGCGCTCACTCAGCGCCTCCGCCTCGGCCTTGGGGATGCCGAAGTTCTCCAGCACCTCCACCCCCCGCAGCCGGTCCCGCATCAGATAGCAGCCCTCGATGACGAACTCCTCGCGCTCGCGCAGTTCGGCGTCGGTGAGCTGCTTGTAGTAGTCCCTGAGCGCCATCCGCCCGAAGGCCACGTGCCGGGCCTCGTCCTGCATGACGTACGTCAGGATCTGCCGGGGCAGCGGCTTGTTCGTGGTGTCGCGGATCATGCCGAAGGCGGCCAGCGCCAGTCCCTCGATCAGCACCTGCATGCCCAGATAGGGCATGTCCCAGCGGCTGTCGCGCAGGGTGTCGTCCAGCAGCGACCGGAGGTTGTCGTTGATCGGGTAGACCAGCCCGATCTTCTCGTGCAGGAACCGGCCGTAGATCTCGGCGTGCCGGGCCTCGTCCATCGTCTGGGTCGCGGAGTAGAACTTGGCGTCCAGGTCGGGCACCGACTCCACGATCCGGGCCGCGCAGATCATCGCGCCCTGCTCGCCGTGCAGGAACTGGCTGAACTGCCACGAGGCGTAGTGCCGGCGCAGCTCGCCCTTGTCCTTGTCGGTGAGCTTGTCCCAGTACCTGGTGCCGTACAGGGACATCGCCTCCTCGGGCGTGCCGAGCGCGTCGTACGGGTCGACCTCCAGGTCCCAGTCGATGCGCTTGTTCCCGTCCCACTGTTTGTCCTTGCCCTTCTGGTACAGGGCGAGCAGACGGTCGCGGCCGTCGTCGTACTCCCAGCTGAAGCGGGCCGCGCCGCTCGCGGGCACCTGCCAGGGGGAGTCTCCGGGATCGTTGGCGTACAGGTCGTGGGTCGGCATACCTCGCAGGCTCACACGTGGACGTGGGCTCAACAAGTCATGCGCAGGGGATTGACGACCTTGCTGACAGGCAGTCTCATAAGAGGCAGGACGACTACCCCCGGGTAACGAGGTGAGGGAGCCATGACGACCCTGACGGAAGCGGACGCGCTGGACGGTCTGCGCGACGCGCTCGGCCTGCTCAAGGACCGGGAGCAGGTGGCCGAACGGCTGCTGGTCTCCTCCGCCAAGCACTCCTTCGACCCGGACAAGGAGCTGGACTGGGAGGCGCCCTTCGAGGAGGGCAAGTGGTTCTGGCCGCCGGAGCTGGTGTCGCTGTACGGCACCCCGATGTGGAACCGGATGAGCGAGGAACAGCGCATCCTGCTCTCCCGGCACGAGGCGGCGGCCCTCGCCTCGCTCGGGATCTGGTTCGAGCTCATCCTGATGCAGCTGCTGGTGCGGCACATCTACGACAAGGCGGCAACGAGCGCCCACGTGCGGTACGCGCTCACCGAGATCGAGGACGAGTGCCGGCACTCGAAGATGTTCGCTCGGCTGATCTCGCGCGGCGGCACGCCCTGGTACCCGGTCAGCCGCGTCCACCAGAACCTCGGCCGCCTGTTCAAGACCATCTCCACCACCCCCGGCTCCTTCACCGCCACGCTGCTCGGCGAGGAGGTGCTGGACTGGATGCAGCGGCTGACCTTCCCGGACGAGCGGGTGCAGCCCCTCATCCGGGGCGTCACGCGCATCCACGTGGTCGAGGAGGCGCGCCATGTCCGGTACGCCCGCGAGGAGCTGCGGCGCCAGATGGTGACCGCCCCCAAGTGGTCCCAGGAGTTCACCCGGGTCACCTCCGGCGAGTTCGCGCGGGTGTTCTCGGTCGCCTTCGTGAACCCCGACGTGTACACGAACGTCGGCCTCGACAAGCGGGAGGCCATGGCGCAGGTGAAGGCCAGTGCGCACCGGCGGGAGATCATGCAGACCGGCGCGAAGCGGCTGACGGACTTCCTGGACGACATCGGGGTGCTGCGGGGTGTGGGGCGCCGCCTGTGGAGGTCCTCCGGGCTGCTGGCGTAGGCGGAGGAAACGCCCCCCAAAGGGCGCGGGGAACTGCGCGGCCCGGCCACAACGGACCCGCAGACGACGACGGTCCGAGCCGCGCAGCGATTACGCTGACGGCCATGACCCCGGCCGCGACCCCCGCCTATCGTCGGCTGAGTGTCGAGGAGCGACGAAGTCAGCTCCTCGACGCCGCCCTGTCCCTCTTCGCGCACCGCGCCCCCGAGGACGTGTCGCTGGACGACGTGGCGGAGGCGGCCGGCGTCTCGCGCCCGCTGGTGTACCGGTACTTCCCCGGCGGCAAGCAGCAGCTGTACGAGGCCGCGCTGCGCTCCGCCGCCGAGGAACTGCGGCAGTGCTTCGACGAGCCCCGGGAGGGCCCGCTGCTGCCCCGGCTGTCCCACGCCCTCGACCGCTATCTGACCTTCGTGGACGAGCACGACACCGGCTTCAGCGCGCTGCTGCAGGGCGGCAGCGTGGTGGAGACGTCCCGGACGACCGCCATCGTGGACGGGGTGCGCCGGGCCGCCGCCGAGCACATCTTCAGCCACCTCGGCGTCACCGGCCCCGGCCCCCGCCTGCGCATGACCGTCCGGATGTGGATCACGGCCGTGGAGGCGGCCTCGCTGATCTGGCTGGACGAGGACAAGCAGCCCCCGGTGGAGGAGCTGCGCGACTGGCTGGTGGAGCAGTTCGTGGCCGTCCTCACGGTCACCGCCGGCCGGGACCCGCAGACGGCCGCCCTCGTCGGCGCGCTCGCCGAGGAAGGCTGACACTGGAGCCGTGAAGAGCCAGGACACCCCCTTCGAGGGCGGCCCCATGGACGGGCGCGTGCTGCCCGTACTGCTCGGCCCCACCGGGCACCCCCCGAAGACGTACCGCATCCCCGTCCCGGACCCCGACGGCGGCCCGCCCACGGTGCTCGTCTACCACCGCGTGCCCCGAGGACACAGCAGGCGACTGGGGCTGATCCAGGGGTGGAAGTACACCTATGACCCGGACGACACCTCCGGCGGCAGGCTCAGGTGGCCCTGGTCGAAGCCGGACACCCGGCCGTCCGGCAAGCCGGATGACGCGAACGGGTGAAAGCGCTGCGCCGAACCGCGCATGTCTGCCCCGCACCTGGCACCGACATGTCTGATTATCACCTTGCGACCGGAGGCGGAGAGTCCGCTCTCCCCGCATCGGAGGTGATGACGTGTCAGGGAGACTTCTGCGCCTGGCCTGTACGGCAGCGGTGGCGGCCCAGGCCGTCCTCGCACCCGTGCCCGCCGTGGCCGCACCTGCGCCCCAGCGGTCCGTCGCCCAGCTGCTGACGGACCTTCAGCGGCTGTACCGGCAGACCGAACAGGCCACCGAGACCTACAACGCCACCGCGGAGAAGCTCGCGCGGCAGCGCGCCGAGGTGTCCCGCCTCGACGGTGCACTGGCCCGCGCCCGGCTCGCCCTGCGGGGCAGCCGGACCGACGCCGGCCGCCTGGCCCGGCAGCAGTACCAGACCAGCACCGGCCTCGGTCCCTACCTCCGCCTGCTCCTCGCCCGCGACCCGCAGCACGCGCTGGACGAGGGCCATGTCATCGGCGAGCTGACGCGCGAGCGGGCCCGGACGGTGACCCGGCTGACCGCTGCGGAGCGGCGGAAGGACGCCCTGGCCCGGGCGGCCCGCAAGGCGCTCGACACCCAGCTCACCCTCGCCGGCCGGCAGCGGAAGCAGCGCGACGAGGTCCAGGACCGGCTGGGCGACGTCGAACGCCTGCTGGCCTCCCTCACACCCGCCCAGCTCGCCGCGGTGGCCCGCCTGGAACAGCAGGGAGTCACCGAGGCCCAGCGGGAACTCACCACCGCGGGCGCCCTCCCCACCGACCGCCCCGCCTCCACCGAGGGCGACCGAGCCGTCCACTACGCCATGGACCAGCTCGGCAAGCCGTACCGGTGGGGCGCTCAGGGACCTTCGGCGTACGACTGCTCGGGCCTGACCTCCGAGGCCTGGGGGCACGCGGGCACACCGATCCCCCGCACCAGCCAGGAACAGTGGAAGCGGCTCGGCAGGGTCCCGCTGAAGGACCTGCGGCCAGGTGACCTCGTCGTCTACTTCCCCGAGGCGACCCACGTGGCGATGTACGTGGGTGACGGCAAGGTCGTACAGGCGCCACGGCCCGGAGAGAGCGTGAAGCTCACACCTCTGGCGTCCGGTCCGGTGCTCGGCGCCGTACGCCCGGACGACACCCCGGGGGCGCGGGGCCCCGAGCGACCGGTCACGACGAAGCGGCAGCCGCCCGACGACCGCTCGTGGTCGCAGCACGGCGGCTGACCGGACCGGGCACGTGGTCAGGCTTTCCGGAGCGACAGCCGGCGGCCGGTCGTCCCGTCGGTCACGGTCCTCGATCCGAGGACGTCGTGCAGGGCCACGCGGACCGGTCCGGATAGGGCATCGGCCGGGCAGACGACGCCAGGGCCCGTACGTGTGGTGACCCGCACGGTCAGGGAGACAGTGGTGGAGGCCTCGGACGCACGGAGCTGCGGACCCTCGTCGCACCCGCCCCATTCCGCCTTGACCGTGAGGACGCGGTCGTCGCGGCTCACGGTGACGGGTCCGGTGATCGGCGCGTTCCTGGTCTCCGTACCGGCGGATCCGGCCGATGTCGAGCAACCGGTCAGGACGAACAGGGTGGCCATGGCCACCGACACGGCGCGATGGTCGAGCGTCTGTTTCTTCATATGACGTCGACGCCAGCAGGGGCGGTTGGGTTCGGTGTTCCCGGCGCGCGTTTCGAACCCAACCACGCCATGCCGGACCCAGACGCCGGCCGGAAGCCCGTCAGGCCCCGGCGACCGAGGCCAGATAGGCCGCCGTCTTCTCCGGCTCGTAGAAGAAGTTCTCGAAGTCGGCCGGGTCGTTGAACGCGTTGGCGAAACGATCAGCCACCGGCTGCAGCTGACCTGCGGCACCGATGAGGTTCAGGATGTGCTCCGGCGGCGGCGCCAGCATGGCGTTCGTCCACTTGGTGACGTGCTGGGCCGTGGCCCAGTACCGGTCGAACGTGGCGCGCATCCACTCCTCGTCGAACGGCTTGTCCCCCCGCTCCAGAATGGACGCGAGATACGCGGCCGCGCACTTGGACGCCGAGTTGGAGCCCTGCCCGGTGATCGGGTCGTTGGCGACGACCACGTCGGCCACGCCGAGGACCAGACCGCCACTGGGCAGACGGCCGATGGGGTTGCGGACGGTCGGCGCGTACCGGCCGGCCAGCGTGCCACCGGCGTCCGTCAGCTCGACCTTCGTGGCCCGCGCGTACTCCCAGGGCGTGAACTTCTCCATGAGTTCCAGGGTCAGGGAGAGGTGCTCCGCCGGGTCCTTGACGCCGTTGAAGACGTCGAGCGGGCCGCCGGGTATGCCCTCCCAGAAGAGGATGTCGGCGCGGCCGGACGTGGTGAACGTCGGCATGATGAACAGCTCACCGACCCCGGGGACCAGGTTGCAGCGGACCGCGTCGAACTCCGGGTGCTCCGGGCGCGGGCCGAGCCCGTGGACGTACGCCACCGCGAGGGCGCGCTGCGGCTCGCTGTACGGGGAGCGCTCCGGGTCGCGGGCGAACATCGACACCAGTTCGCCCTTGCCGGCCGCGACCATGACGAGGTCGTAGGTGCGCGAGAAGTAGTCGAGGTCGCCGACCGCCGCGCCGTGGATGACCAGCTGGCCGCCGCGCTGCGCGAAGGTCTCCATCCAGCCGGCCATCTTCACCCGCTGGTCCACCGACTGCGCGTAGCCGTCCAGCTTGCCCACCCAGTCGATCGCCCGCTGCGTGGGGCCCGGGTCGTGCGAGCCGGGGGCCGCGACCGAGACGCCGAGTCCCTCGATCTTCGGGGCCTGGGACTCCCAGAAGTTCAGCTGGAGATCGCGCTCGTGCCCCAGCGCCGTGTCGAACATGCACTGCGTCGACATGACCCGGCCGGAGCGGATCTCGTCCGCGGTCCGGTTCGACATCAGGGTGACCTCGTAACCGTGCGACTGCAGGCCGAGGGCGAGCTGGAGTCCGGACTGGCCGGCTCCGACGACGAGTATCTTCCGCATGCGGGTGGTTCTCCTACGAGGTGAGGACTACTCGGGGGTTTCGTCGAGCGCGTGGCCCACCAGGGCCAGGAGGGTCTCGATCACCGAGATCCGGCGCCGCGCATCCATGATCATGACAGGGACGTGCGGGGGTATCGTCAGGGCCTCCCGGACGTCCTCCGGCTCGAACCGCTCGCTGCCGTCGAAGTGGTTGACCGCGACGACGTACGGCAGTCCACAGCTCTCGAAGTAGTCCAGCGCCGGGAAGCAGTCCTTCAGACGGCGGGTGTCGGCCATGACGACGGCACCGATCGCGCCGCGCACCAGGTCGTCCCACATGAACCAGAACCGCTGCTGGCCCGGCGTGCCGAACAGGTAGAGCACCAGGTCGTCGTCGAGCGTGATGCGGCCGAAGTCCATGGCCACGGTGGTGGTGAGCTTGCCCGGCGTGGCGGACAGGTCGTCGGTGCCCTCGCTGGCCTCGGTCATCAGCGCCTCGGTCTGCAGGGGCGTAATCTCCGAGACGGAGGTGACCAGGGTGGTCTTGCCGACGCCGAAGCCCCCGGCCACCACGATCTTCGTGGCGATGGGGGCCCGGCTGCGGTCCGCCTGCCAGGATCTCAGGTCCTCGTCGGGCTCGGTGTATCCGGCGGCGAGGGGGATGCCTCCGACGGCGGAGGCGGCGGCGTCAGAGACGACGGAGTCCACTCAGCACCCTTTCCAGCAGAGCGCGGTCCGGGCGGCCGGTGCCGTGACCGGTTCCGGTGCCGTACACACGGATCTTTCCCTGGTCCGCGAGGTCGCTCAGGAGCACGCGGACCACGCCGAGCGGCATCTTCAGCAGCGCGGCGATCTCGGCCACCGTGCGCATACGGCGGCACAGTTCGACGATGGCCCGCATCTCCGGCATGACCCGGGTGGCGAGGGAGCCATTCGTCAGCTCCTTGCGCTCCTCCGGGGCCTCCAGCGCGGCCACGAACGTCTCCACGAGGAGGACGTGGCCGAAACGGGTGCGGCCGCCGGTGAGCGAGTAGGGGCGGACGCGGGCGGGCTTGCGGTCGCCGCCGCGCATGGGGAGTTTCGCTGTGCCGCTCATCGGGCGCTCCCGGTCGGCTGGGCCTCCAGTGACTGCCGCAGCTCCGAGCGGAGTTCCGGAGTGAGGACGTGACCGGCGCGGCCCACGAACAGGGCCATGTGGTACGACACCACGCTCATGTCGCACTCGGCGGAACCGTGCACGCCGAGCAGCGAGCCGTCACTGATCGACATCACGAACAGGCTGCCCTCCTCCATCGCGACCATCGTGTGCTTGACCCCGCCGAACTCCATCAGCTTCGCGGCGCCGACGGTGAGGCTGCCGATGCCGGAGACGATGGTGGCGAGGTCCGCGGACGAGCCACGGGGGCCGCCACTCCTGGCTCCGCGGACCTGGCGGGCCTCCTCCGTGCGGCCCGGGTCGGACGACAGCAGGAGCAACCCGTCGGAGGAGACCACGGCGACGGACTGGATGCCGGGTACTTCCTCGACCAGGTTGGTCAGCAGCCAGTGCAGGTTGCGGGCTTCACTGCTCAGTCCGTAGGTACTGGGCGCGGTCAACTGCTTGCCTCCTCGGCTGTGCCCCCCGTGGCTTCTTCGGCGTGTGCGTAGCCGGCCGGCAGCTGGTGGCCGGCCGTCTGTTCGGCGATCTCCGCCTCTACGTCGCGGTAACCGGCCACCGCGCCCCGCCGGAAGCCACCGAGCCTGCGGCGCAGGGCGTCGGCGTCGATGCTTCCGCTGCGCTGGCGGGGCGGTGCGGCTGGTGCGGTGATCTTGGGTGTGCGCTTGGGGAGGCCCTTGCTGGTGACCCGGTCCTCCTCCGTTTCCTGCGGCGCGTCGGCGCGTGCGGCCTCCGCCTCCGCTTCGCCGTCGGCGCGGTCCCCGCTCGCACCGGCACCACCCGTGCGGGCGTCGTCGCGGGTTGCGAGTGGCCCCTGTGCGGCGTCCCCGCGGTCGGCGGCCACCGGCTCGTGCGGCACGCCCTGCGCGGGCTCCGCCGGCGGGTCCGGGAGCAGCAGCTCCATCGTCGTCTCGGCGTGGGTCTCCGGCGGGGCCTTCGGCCGGGTCTCGGCCTGCTCGGCGCCCGGCTCGGCCTGCTGGTGCACGGCGTGGTCCGCCGGCCTGCCGGCCGGGTCCCGCTCCCCCGGCTCGGCCGAGCGGTCGAAGGCGTCCCGTACCGCCTGCCCGGCCCCGTCGGCATCCGTGCCCCGCACCGGGTGCCCGGCCGGGCCGTCGGAGGCGTTCCGTGCCGTGGGCTCGTCCGAGCCGTCCGGGGTGTCCTGGACCGGGTGGGCGGTCGAGGTGCCGGGGGCGTCCGCGTCCCGGTGCTGCGCCGAGTCGCCGGAGGCGGCCCGTACCGCCTTTTCCGCGAGGGCGACCAAGGGGTCACCCTCCTTGGCGCGGCCGTACAGGACGTTGGAGTTGGCCTCGGCGTCGGCGCCGGGGAGGGAGAAGGTCCCCGTGCCGCCCGGGACGGTGGTCCGGGGCGGGAGGGCGGCCGATGGGGCCTCGGCGAGCAGCGGGGCGGGCAGGACCACGACCGCGGCGATGCCGCCCTGCTTCTGCTCACGCAGCTGGACGCGGGCGCCGTGGCGGTGGGCGAGGCGGGCGACGACGTAGAGGCCGAGCCCGAGGCCGTCCTCGCCCTCCTGGTCGTAGGGCGACTCGGGGTCGAAGTCGGTGAGGCGGGCGTTGAGGCGGTCGAGGCGCTGCCCCGCCATGCCGATGCCCTCGTCCTGGACGGACAGCATGACCTCGCCGGACTCCAGGAGCCAGCCGGAGACCTCGACGGGCAGATCCGGCGGGGAGAACGAGGTGGCGTTCTCCATGAGTTCGGCCAGGAGGTGCGAGAGGTCGTCGGCGGCGAAGCCCGCGACATGGGCGTGCGGGGGGAGGGCGGCGATGCGGACGCGTTCGTAGCGTTCGATCTCGCTGACCGCCGCGCGGACCACGTCGACCAGCGGGACCGGACCGTGGTGCTGCTGGACGTGCTCGGTGCCGGCCAGTACCAGGAGGTTCTCGCTGTGTCGCCGCATCACCGTGGCGAAGTGGTCGAGCTTGAAGAGGGTGGCCAGGCGCTCGGGGTCCTGCTCCCGCTCCTCCAGGTTCTCGATGACGGCCAGTTGGCGTTCGACCAGGCCGAGGGTGCGCAGGGCGAGGTTGACGAACGTGGAGCCGATGCTGGTGCGCAGTCGGTCCAGCTGGGCGGCGGACTCGGCGAGTTCGGCGCGGAGTTCCTCGCGGGCGTCGGCCATCTTCTGCCGCTGGCCGACCAGGTGCTTGCGGTCGGTCTCCAGCGTGGCCACGCGCTCGTGCAGGGCGGCCGCGTGCGCGTGCAGGGCGTTGACCGAGCGGACCACCTGGGCGAACTCGTCGTTGCGGCCGGTGAAGCTGATCGGCTCCTGGGCCGCCGGGTCCTCGGAGTCGGCGAGGCGGGCCGAGCCGCGGCGCAGGACCGACAGCGGGCGGGTGAGGGTGCGGGCCATTGCGGTGGCGATGCCGATCGCCACCAGCAGCAGGGCGCCGAGGACGGCGACGCGGATCTCCAGGGCGGTGACGTCGTCGTCCCGGAGCTTCTCGAGATCCTTGGTGCGGTGGTCGTAGAGCGCGGACTCGGCGCCGCGCATCAGGTCGACGCGGGCGGACAGGGCCGCGTCCAGCTTCTTGGTGCCGGTGGTCAGCTCACTGTCGGCCAGCGTCGGCTGGTCGGTGAGCGTGGCGAGGTATTTCTCGGCGGAGTTGACCTCCGGGCCGGTGACCGTGGAGGCGTAGGAGTCCACGGCCTCCTTCGGGGCGGTCCCGCGGAAGTCGGCGAGGGCCGAGTCGGCGCGCAGCCGGGCCTGCTGGGCGGCGGCCGTGAGGGCGTCGCGCTGCTTCTTGTCCGCCTGCGTCGTGGTGGCGGTCGTGGTGGGCAGGCCGGTGGTGGGGCTGATCACCGTCTGGGTGCTCGACGGGACGTTCAGCGCGGCCAGCAGCAGGCCGCGGGCGGCGGCGGACTGCTGGACGGCGGAGTCCAGCTCGGCGAGCGCGTAACTGCCGGAGCCGGCCCTGGGGGGCATCCGCTCGGCCAGTTGCTCGGCGATCCGGTGCAGCTCGGTGATCGTCGCCGAGTAGGCCTGGTGGGCCTGGAGGGCGGTGCTCTTGCCGGTGAGCGCGGACCGGCGGACGGCGGCGATGGCGTCCAGGTCGGTGCGCAGGCTCGCCGGGGTGTCGGTGTCGGCGCGCAGGTCCTCGACCTGCCGGTCCACGCGGGCACCGCGGTCCTCGGAGGGCGCCTTGGACTTGGGGCGTCCGGCCGCGATGTAGGAGGTGACCTCGTCGCGCTCGTCGGCGAGCGAGTGGGCGAGGGCGAGGGCGTCCTGGGTGCGGACGGCCAGTGTCACCAGTTCCTGGGAATCGCCGACGTCCTGGGACGCGCTGAGCAGGGAGGGCGCGCCGGCCCCCGCGACGGCGGCGGCCACCACGGCGACGGCGACGATCAGCCGGGTGCGCACATGGGTGGGGCGGCCGGTGCCCACGGGGTTCTGCGGGTCGGTCCCCATGGGGGCCGTCTGCCTGCCTGTGCGCCGAGGCCGCTTCTTCTGCACCGGTGCTCGCATTCCTGAACTCGTCTACCCAGGGCCCGGGTGGCGCCCCGTCAGGTCGGTGCCAAGTGGTGCGTACACCCGGTTCGTACGGTTCCCGACCCTCCCAGCGCCGGTGGGCAGTGGTCGCGCATCACCTGACCCGCCACCCGAAGGAGTGAACATCGGAGGGGAGTTGGCGGGCAAGTTCCGCTGGCGCGTGCGGTGCCCTTGCGCGGCGGGCCGGTTGGACGCGCGCGGCAGGCTTTGGCAGTATTCGCCACCACGCCTTCCCGGAGTGGATCATTCCCTCCCAAACCAGGCGCTTGACCTGCGAGGTCGTGCTCGTTCGACGGCGCTTGCCAGCCTTTGGCGAAGCCTGTGAAGGCCTGGTGCAGACTGGCCGGATGCGAACTGATCTCGTCTCGGAACCCGGCCTTGCCGCCCACCCCAACGAGGACTTCGCCGGTGTCGGACTACCCGCCTCCGGGCAGGGCGGTTGCGTGATCGTCCTGGACGGGGTGACTCCGCCCAGCGGCGGAACGGGCTGTCTGCATTCCGTCCCCTGGTTCACCGCGCGGCTCGGCGGCGCGCTGACCGAACTGACCCTTTCCTGCCGAGATCTGACACTCTCGGGGGTCCTCGAGCGGGCGATCGGGCGTACCGCCGAGGCCCATGCGGATACCTGTGAGCTTTCTCACCCGCGGACTCCGCAGGCAACCGTCGCCCTGACCCGCTGGTCCGCCGACACGGTCGAGTACCTGGTGCTGTCCGATTCGGCGTTGCTGCTGCGGGGCACCGACGGTGCGGTCACCCCGGTGCTGGACGACCGGCTGGACCGGCTCCCCCGGTCCGCGCTCGTCACCGATGCCCTGGTGGACGCCACCCTGCGCAACAAGGAGGGCGGCTTCTTCACGGCCGCCGCCGACCCCTCGGTGGCGGCCCGCGCGGTCACCGGGGCACTGCCCCGGCGCGAGGTCAGCGCCCTGGCGGCGCTGACGGACGGCGCCACCCGCTGGACGGAGAGATTCCACGAGGGCGACTGGACGGCGCTGTTCGACGTCGTCGCGAAGGAGGGCGCCCGGTCGCTGGTGGAGCGGGTACGGGAGCTGGAGACGGCGGACCGGGAGGAGCGGGCGTTCCTGGGGCGGAGCAAGACGCACGACGACGCGACGGTGGTGTACGTGGAGCTGTGAGGCCTCGCGGACGGGGGCTACTTCTCCATGACGCCGTTCAACTGCTGCAGTAGCCGGGCCAGTTCCGCGACCTCATGGCGGTCCCAGTGGGCGAGCTGGCTGACGTAGCGGGCGCGGCGGGCCTCGCGGACCTTGCCGACCCGGCCCCGGCCCTCGTCGGTGAGGGTGACGAGCCAGGCACGGCCGTCGGCGGGGTCGGGCTGGCGGGCGATCAGGCCGAGGTCCTCCAGGGCGCGCAGCTGGCGGGACATGGTGGCCTTGCCGACGCCGATGTAGGCGGCGAGTTCGGTGGCCCGCTGACCGCCCAGTTCGTCCAGCCGGACGAGCAGGCCGTACGCGGCGGACTCCAGGTCGGGGTGGACCTCGCGGGCCATCTCCCCCTGGTTGGACCGGGCCCGCCGGAGCAGCACGGTCAACTCCCGCTCCAGCGCCAGGAATTCCTGGTCTGCACCACTGGGCGTCGCCTGGCCGGTGACGCGTTGCGCGTCACCGTTTCCGTCCTCGTGCACGTCAACACCCCTGATCGGTTTCGCGGTCCTGAAAGTTTCCGTCAATTGTCGTCATTGCCGCAGCTCCGTAAGTATTTCGCAGGCGTAGACCAACGGCGACGTCCGGACCCCTTCCCACGCCGACATCTACGTGCGTAGCTTCTTTATCAGGCAATCAATGGCATGCCCACGCCACTGGTGCGGCCCCCCACCCCACGGCCACTGCCACGGTCCCCCCACCCCACTCCCCGGAGGCACGTCATGCCCGTGCACAGACCCGGCCCCATCCGCCCGCGCCCCCTCGCCGCCCTCGTCACGGCCCTGCTCGCGGCGCTCGCCCTCACGGTTCCCCTCGCCTCCGCCCAGGCCGCGACCACGCCCAGCCGCGGCTCCGCCCACATGGGCATGGGCGTCCTCGCGCACGACGGCCGGGACGGCACGCCCAGCACGGGTGACGCCACCCAGACCGAGGGCGTCGACGTCGCCGGCTACCAGGGCAACGTCGCCTGGTCCACGCTGTGGAACAGCGGTGTGCGCTGGGCCTACACCAAGGCCACGGAAGGCACGTACTACACGAACCCGTACTTCGCCCAGCAGTACAACGGCTCCTACAACGTGGGCATGATCCGCGGCGCCTACCACTTCGCCACCCCGGACACCACCAGCGGCGCCACCCAGGCCAACTACTTCGTCGACCACGGCGGCGGCTGGTCCCGGGACGGCAGGACCCTGCCGGGCGCCCTCGACATCGAGTGGAACCCGTACGGCGCCGCCTGCTACGGCAAGAGCGCGAGCCAGCTGGCCGGCTGGATCGCCGACTTCCTGAACACGTACAAGGCGCGGACCGGCCGGGACGCCGTGATCTACACGGCCACCAGCTGGTGGACCCAGTGCACCGGCAACTACGGCGGCTTCGCCGTGAGCAACCCGCTGTGGATCGCCCGGTACGCCACGGACCCGGGGACGCTGCCGGCCGGCTGGTCGTACTACACGATGTGGCAGTACACCTCCTCCGGGCCGACCGTCGGCGACCACGACAAGTTCAACGGGGCATTGGACCGGGTGCAGGCCCTGGCCCTCGGTTAGCCCCCGTTCCGTGACCCCTGCCGCCCGTTCCGTGACCCCTGTCGTGTACGGCGGGGGTCACAGGCCCAGGGAGATCGCCGGCCGTGCCGGCCCGGCCGTGCTCGCGTGGCCGTTCACGCCGAGGGCCCGGGATCCGGTCGCGCCCGAACCGGTTCTTCTCCGCCCGTCCCTGCGTTGGTGCTCCGCGCCGGCCGGGATCATGCTGGTCAGGGAGAGCCTGCCGAGCAAGGGCGAGATGAGCGGCGATGGAGCGACAGTCGACGTACACGGCCACGGCCGTCATCGATGAGCACGGCATCCTCACGAGCTGGAGCGAGGGCGCCCGGCGGTTGCTCGGCTACGACTCCTCGGCGGTCGTCGGACGGCCCGCCACCGCGCTGCTCGCCGCCGACGCCGCGGCGGCCCGCCGGGTGCTGGCCGGCCGGGAACGCTGGAACGGCACCGTTCCACTCAGGCACCGGGACGGCCGGTCGCTGGAACTGGGTGTGCTCGCCCACCGGCGGACCTCGGGCGCCGGGGTCACCGACTGGCTGGTGGTGAGCGCCGTGACGGCCCGCGCGCAGCCGCCCCGGGGCGAGCCGCTGGAGGAGTGGACGTTCCTGCAGTCACCCTTCCCGCTGGCCGTCTTCGACGCGGAGCTGCGCCTGGTCCGCGCCAACCGCCGTATGGAACACGCCCTCGCCCTGCCCGAGGCGGCGATGCGCGGGCTGCGCCTCGCGCACATCCTGCCCGGTGCGGCGAGCGAGGAGACCGACCGCTCGATGCGGCTGGCGCTGGAGTCCGGACGGCCGCAGGAGGTGCGCGTCCGCCTCGGCCCGGAGCTGGGCCGGGCCACCGTCCTCACCCCGCTCAAGGACGCCGGCGGCCGGGTACGGGCCGTCTGCCTGTCCCCGCAGCAGCCCGCCCAGGACTCCGCCGCCCCGCAGCGCCCCACGGGCGAGACCGGCTCACGCGTCGGTACGGCGGCGGACCAGGCCCGTGCCGCGCAGGAACTCGGCGAGGTCACGGTTCCCCGGCTGGCCGACGTGATGGCGGTCGACCTGCTCGATGCCCCCCGAACCGGCACCGAGGCCCCCGCCCCGCGACCGGGCCCGGTCGTGCTGCGCCGCGCCGCCCTGCGCGCGGTCCCGGACGGTGACGGGCCCACGTACGGCACCGGCGTGGGCGAGGCGATCGTCTGCCCGGTGGACTCACCGCCGGCGCACTGCCTGACAACGGGCCGTCCGCTGCTGTACGACACGACGGACCCGGCCGTCGCCGAGTGGGCGGCGCTGGACCCGGGCGCCGCGTGGCTGCGCGCGTCCGGCGCCCGGTCGCTGCTCGCGGTGCCGCTGCACGCCCAGGGCCTCACCCTCGGCGTGGCCCTCTTCGGCCGCCACCGGGACCGGGAGCCGTTCGGCCCGGAGGATCTGCGGCTCACCGAGGAGTTCACGGCCAAGGCGGCCACCGGTATCCAGCAGGTTCGCAGCTCCTCGCGGGCCCACACCACCACCATGGCCCTGCAACGCGGTCTGCTGCCGCACACGCTGCCCGAGCAGGGGGCCCTGGAGATCGCCACCCGCTATCTGCCCGCCGCGAGCCGGGCCGGCGTGGGCGGCGACTGGTTCGACGTGATCCCGCTGTCCGGGGCACGGGTGGCGCTCGTCGTGGGCGACGTGGTGGGCCACGGCATGCGCGCCTCCGCCACCATGGGCCGGCTGCGTACGGCCGTGCGCACCCTCGCCGAAGTCGACCTGCCGGCCGACGAACTCCTCACCCACCTCGACGACCTGGTCCTGCGGCTCGCCGCCGACGAGGGCAGCGCTGACCCGGCCGCCGAGACCGGCGGCGGCATCGGCACCACCTGCCTGTACGCGGTCTACGACCCGGTCTCGCGCCACTGCACCATGGCCCGGGCCGGGCATCCGCCACCGGCCGTGGTCACCCCGGACGGCACCGTCCGCTTCCTCGACGTACCCGCCGGACCGCCGCTCGGGCTCGGCGGGCTGCCCTTCGAGGCCGTGGAGACCGAACTGCCGGAGGGCAGTCTGCTCGCCCTCTACACCGACGGGCTGTTCGAGGCCCGCGACCACGACATCGACGAGGCGCTCGACAGGATGTGCACCGCGCTGGGCCACCCCGCGACATCGCTGGACTCCGTCTGCGACCGGGTGCTCACCGAGCTGCTGACCCATCGCCCCGACGACGACATCGCCCTGCTGGTGGCGCGTACCCGCGCCCTGCACAAGGACCGGGTCGCCTCCTGGGAACTGGACAACGAGCCCACCGTCGTCTCCGTCGCCCGCCGGTACGCCTGCCGCCAGCTGTCCGCGTGGGGGCTGGACGAGATCGCGTTCACCACGGAGCTGATGGTCAGCGAGCTGGTCACCAACGCCATCCGGTACGGCCGGCCGCCCATCCAGCTCCGGCTGATCCACCACGGCACCACACTGATCAGCGAGGTGTACGACTCCAGCGGCGCCACCCCGCACATGCGACGGGCCCGGATCTTCGACGAGGGCGGCCGGGGTCTGCTGCTGGTCGCCCAGCTCGCCGAGCGCTGGGGCACCCGGCACGACCGGGTCGGCAAGACGGTGTGGACGGAGCAGTCACTCACGGCGCTGTAAGGCCCTGACCCGCGTACCGCCACTGCCTGCCCATGGGGCCGCTGTCCGTGCCGGGCGGGTCCGGGGGCCGGGTCCTGGGTCGGCTTCGGGGTCGGGTCGGGGTCGGCTTCGGGGTCGGGTCGGGGGTCGGGGTCGGGTCGGAGGCCGGGTCCTGGGTCGGCTTCGGGGTCGGGTCGGGGTCGGGTCGGGGGCCGGGTTCGGGTCGGAGGCCGGGTCCTGGGTCGGCTTCGGGGTCGGGTCGGGGTCGGCTTCGGGGTCGGGTCGGGGGGCGGGGTCGGGTCGGAGGCCGGGTCCTGGGTCGGCTTCGGGGTCGGGTCGGGGTCGGCTTCGGGGTCGGGTCGGGGGTCGGGGTCGGGTCGGGGGTCGGGGTCGGGTCGGAGGCCGGGTCCTGGGTCGGCTTCGGGGTCGGGTCGGGGTCGGGTCGGGGGCCGGGTTCGGGGCCGCGGCTTCGGGGTCAGCTTCGGGCAGAGGCCCGCCGCCACCCCCACTGTCGTTGCGCCCTCCGCCGTCCGGCCGCCGCAGCCGCCCCGGGCCGCCGCGTCCGCCCGTGCCGCCGGTGCCGCAGGTGCGGCAGGTGCCGCCGGTGCGTGCCGGTGCCGCCGGTGCCGCCGGTGCCGCAGGTGCGGCAGGTGCCGCCGGTGCGTGCCGGTGCCGCCGGTGCGTGCCGGTGCCGCCGGTGCCGCAGGTGCCACCGGTGCCGCCGGTGGCCCAGGTGCCGCAGGTGCGCCGGGTGCGGCGGGTGCGTGCCGCCGGTGCCGCCCTCGGGGCGCTCGTGCAGGGCCTGCCGGAGCCGGGGCAGGTCGCCGGCGATGGGCTCCGGCGGCAGCTCGACCTTGCCGCTGCGCGTCCTCAGCGGCTGCGGCAGGCGCGGGCGCAGCGGACCAAGATCAAGGGTGCCGCAGGTGCCCCAGGCGCCGCCGGTGCAGCCGTGCCGCCGGTGCAGCCGTGCCGCCGGTGCAGCCGTGCCGCCGGTGCAGCCGTGCCGCCGGTGCCGCCGGTGCCGCTCCGGCCCGGAGCCGTACACACCGGGGGCGCTGCCTGGGGCACGACATGGCGAAGGCCCGGGCTCCCTGAGGAACCCGGGCCTTGCCTCTCCGGTCACCGCGGGCGGAGCCCGCTGATGGACCGGGTCGTCACGCCGCGACCGGAACCTCCGGTGTGGCGTCGGACGTGGCGGGCGCGAGCGCCAGCTCCAGGACCTGACGCACGTCGGTCACGGCGTGGACGTCGAGCTTGTCCAGGACCTCGGCCGGGACGTCGTCCAGGTCCGGCTCGTTGCGCTTGGGGATGATCACGGTGGTCACTCCGGCGCGGTGGGCGGCGAGCAGCTTCTGCTTCACGCCGCCGATGGGCAGCACCCGGCCGGTCAGCGAGACCTCGCCGGTCATGGCCACGTCCGTGCGGACCAGCCGGCCGGAGAGGAGGGAGGCGAGGGCCGTCGTCATCGTGATGCCGGCGCTCGGGCCGTCCTTCGGGACCGCGCCCGCCGGGAAGTGGATGTGGACGCCCCGGTCCTTCAGGTCGGCCACGGGCAGCTCCAGTTCGGCGCCGTGACTGCGCAGGAAGCTCAGCGCGATCTGCGCCGACTCCTTCATCACGTCGCCCAGCTGACCGGTCAGGGTCAGGCCGGCCGCGCCGGTCTCCGGGTCGGCGAGGGACGCCTCGACGAAGAGCACGTCACCACCGGCGCCGGTGACCGCGAGGCCGGTCGCCACACCGGGAACGGCCGTACGGCGCTCGGCCGGGTCCTGGGCGGACTCGGGCACGTGGTGCGGGCGTCCGATCAGGCCGCGCAGATCCGCGTCCCGGACGGTGAACGGCAGCTCCCGATCGCCGAGTTCGTGCTGCGCGGCGACCTTGCGCAGCAGCCGCGCGATGGACCGCTCCAGGGTGCGCACGCCCGCCTCGCGCGTGTACTCGCCGGCGAGTTTGCGCAGCGCGCTCTCGTCGAGAGTGACCTCGTCCTCGCCCAGGCCGGCCCGCTCCAACTGGCGCGGAAGCAGGTGGTCCCGGGCGATGACGACCTTCTCGTCCTCGGTGTAGCCGTCCAGGCGGACGATCTCCATACGGTCGGCGAGCGCCTCCGGGATGGCCTCCAGGACATTGGCGGTGGCCAGGAAGACCACGTCCGACAGGTCGAGTTCGACCTCCAGATAGTGGTCCCGGAAGGTGTGGTTCTGCGCCGGGTCCAGCACCTCCAGCAGGGCCGCGGCCGGGTCTCCGCGGAAGTCCGAGCCCACCTTGTCGATCTCGTCGAGCAGGACCACCGGGTTCATGGACCCGGCCTCCTTGACGGCGCGCACGATCCGGCCGGGCAGCGCGCCGACGTACGTGCGCCGGTGGCCGCGGATCTCGGCCTCGTCCCGGACGCCGCCGAGGGCGACCCGGACGAACTTGCGCCCCATCGCGTGCGCGACACTCTCCCCCAAACTGGTCTTTCCCACACCGGGCGGGCCCACCAGGGCGAGTACGGCACCACCGCGCCGCCCGCCGATGACGCCCAGACCCCGGTCGCCGCGCCGCTTGCGCACCGCGAGGTACTCGGTGATGCGCTCCTTCACGTCCTCGAGGCCCGCGTGCTCGGCGTCGAGGACGGCCTTGGCGCCCTGGATGTCGTACGCGTCCTCGGTGCGCTCGTTCCAGGGCATCTCCAGGACGGTGTCCAGCCAGGTGCGGATCCACGAGCCCTCGGGCGACTGGTCGGAGGCCCGCTCCAGCTTGTCGACCTCCTTCAGGGCGGCCTCGCGGACCTTCTCCGGCAGGTCGGCGGCCTCCACGCGGGCACGGTAGTCGTCGGACTCCTCACCCGCCTGCTCGCCGTTCAGCTCGCGCAGCTCCTTGCGGACGGCCTCGAGCTGACGGCGCAGCAGGAACTCGCGCTGCTGCTTGTCGACGCCCTCCTGGACGTCCTTGGCGATGGTCTCGGCCACGTCCTGCTCGGCGAGGTGGTCGCGGAGCTGCTGCGTGGCGCGCTTGAGGCGGGCCACCGGGTCGGCGGTCTCGAGCAGTTCGACCTTCTGCTCGATGGTGAGGAACGGTGAGTAGCCGGAGTTGTCGGCGAGCGCGGAGACGTCGTCGATGGCCTGGACGCGGTCCACGACCTGCCAGGCGCCGCGCTTCTTCAGCCAGGTGGTGGCGAGCGCCTTGTACTCCTTGACGAGTTCCGCGGCCTGACCCGGCAGCGGGTCGGGCACGCTCTCGTCGATACGGGCGCCCTCGATCCAGAGCGCGGCACCGGGGCCGGTCGTGCCGGCGCCGATGCGCACGCGGCTCCGGCCGCGGATCAGAGCCCCGGGGTCACCGTCGGCCAGCCGGCCGACCTGCTCGACCGTGCCCAGCACACCGGTCTTCGCGTACGTCCCGTCGATGCGCGGCACCAGCAGCACCCTGGGCTTCCCGGGCTCCGACCGGGCGGCGGCCTGGGCGGCCTCCACCGCGGCCCGCACCTCGGCGTCGCTCAGGTCCAGCGGAACCACCATCCCGGGCAGCACGACCTCGTCGTCGAGCGGCAGCACGGGCAGTACGAGCGTGAACGCCGTGGACTCAGTAGCCATGATCTCCCCTTAGGCAGTCAACTTGAGCTATGCCGACTCAATGCATGGGGCTCCGCCAATGTTCCCGGGTGGGTGTTCGCTGTGGGCGATCAGCCGGTGGCGCGTCTGTTTCCGCAGGTCATCGGGGGGTTGTTGGCTGCTCTGTGTCAGGTGTGTCGCGGCCGGAGGCGTCTCTACGGCAGGAAGCGGAGGTTCATCGGGGAGTCGGGGGAACCGCCGTGACGGTCCGCTGCCAACGCCGGACCAGCGGCCAGCCGGCGACACCGAGCGAAAGGGCGATGAGATGGCCCCAGTTGGTCATCGGGTCGGCGAAGGCGACCAGGTCGTTCAGGAGTGTGCCGCCCACCACGACGAGCAGGGGCCAGCGCAGCCACGGTCGGAGCAGGCCGGCCAGGGCGCCGATGCTGCCGGCGACGCCGAAGCTGATGCCGTAGTCGAGGCGGTGCAGCGAGGTCTCCGGAAGGTGCCCGAACAGCACCGCAAAACCCACCGGGACCTCGGTGGCGAGCGTGGCCAGGACGTGCCCGGCCAGGAACACGCAGGCCGCGCGTGTCCCGCCTATCCGCCGCTCCAGCGCGGTGAGCACGAGCACGAAGGCCAGCGCGTACGGCGAGAGGATCCCGCCCGCGATCCACACCGCGCTCGCCAGCAGCACCAGTACGGGGGTGCGCAGCAGATGGGCCACGTCCGTGCTGGAGTTCTCGTACAGGGTGTGCACGAGTGCGGGGTCGGCCAGCGCCGCGACCACGGAGGTGACGGCCAGGAGGGCCGCGTAGGCGAAGGTGAACGGAGTACCGGCCGGAGTGGGCAACAGGCGCCACCAGCGCGCGGCCGGGGCGGCCGGACGTGTCTCGACCGGTGCCGGGGCGGGTGCCGTCGCACCCCGCTGGCGCGGCATGCCGTCCAGCAGCCCGGTGACCCCGGGGGCCGGGAGGGCGGCGGCGCCGTCCGGAAGGGGCGTGCCCGGCAGGGGCGATGACGCGGCCTCCGCAGGGCCTGTCGCGATCCGTTCCACGGTGAGGCGCTCCTTCCGTCGCGCCCCACCCTTCGTGTTCACCGGGCCGCTGTCTATGACCGACGCCACGCGAGAGCGGATTCACAGCAACCTCTCAGGCCCCGGCCGCGTCCGCGTCCCACCGGCCCGGTTCGGCGCGGCCCCGCTCGCCGAACGGGGTCTGGCATCCTGTGAGCGGGGACATCGCACTCGGCTCGCACCCCTGTGCGGTCAACCTGGGATCCGCCGGCCCGACCGGACCGTCATCCGTAATTCCCGTGAACGCAAAGCCTCGTTCCAGCAGGATGGGCGCATGACTGCCGCGTACGACTCACCCGTGGTCCTGGACCGGCGCGACGGCCCGTACGGCGAAGTGGTGCTGCGCAGGCACGGTGCGCTGCTGCAGATCATCGCCAACGGCTGTTTCCTGATGGACACCTCCGACGGCCGCTCGGAGCGGCTGCTGGTCGACGCCGCGTACGCCGCCCTGGACGGGCGCCCGGCGCCGGACGTGCTGATCGGAGGGCTGGGCGTGGGGTTCTCACTCGCGCACGCGGCCGCCGATCCGCGCTGGGGGAGGATCGTCGTCGTGGAGCGGGAGCCCGCCGTCGTCGACTGGCATCGCCACGGGCCCCTGTCCGAAGTGTCCGCCGCCGCGCTCGCCGATCCCCGCACCGAGATCGTGGAAGCGGATCTCGTGGCGTACGTCAATGAGACATCGGACACGTTCGACGCACTGTGCCTCGACATCGACAACGGTCCGGGCTGGACCGTCACGGAGGACAACGACAGCCTCTACGCGACGGCCGGACTCGCCGCCTGCGCAAGGGTGTTGAGGCCCGGCGGGGTGCTCGCGGTGTGGTCGGCGAAGCCCTCTCCGGAATTTGAAGGAACCTTGCGGAATGCCGGGTTCCAGCAGGTGCGTACCGATGAGGTGCCCGTTGCCCGGGGCGTTCCGGACGCCGTGCACCTCGGCGTCCTACCTGGATAGCGACAGCGCGGTGAGTCCCCGTAATGTGCTGCCCTGACGCGGATTATTAAAGCGTCGATCGCAGACATGGGATCACCCCACGGATTCCGGAAAGCAACAACAGGGGCGGGCGATGGAGCAGACACACACCTCCCAGAGCGGCGCGGCGACGACCACCCCGGGCGCACAGCGCCGGGTGCTGGTCGTCGAGGACGATCCCACGATCGTCGACGCCATCGCGGCCCGGCTCCGCGCAGAGGGATTTCTCGTGCAAACGGCGGCCGACGGTCCGGCCGCCGTCGACACGGCCGAGGCCTGGCAGCCCGACCTGCTGATCCTCGACATCATGCTGCCCGGGTTCGACGGGCTCGAGGTCTGCCGGCGGGTGCAGGCGCAGCGGCCGGTGCCGGTGCTGATGCTCACCGCGCGGGACGACGAGACCGACATGCTGGTCGGGCTCGGGGTCGGCGCCGACGACTACATGACCAAGCCGTTCTCGATGCGGGAGCTGGCGGCACGCGTGCATGTGCTGCTGCGGCGCGTGGAGCGGGCGACCATCGCCGCCTCCACCCCCCGCTCCGGCATCCTGCGGCTCGGCGAGCTGGAGATCGACCACGCGCAGCGCCGGGTGCGGGTGAAGTCCGAGGACGTCCATCTGACACCCACCGAGTTCGACCTGCTGGTGTGCCTGGCGAACACCCCGCGCGCGGTGCTCTCGCGTGAACAGCTGCTGGCCGAGGTGTGGGACTGGGCGGACGCCTCCGGCACCCGCACCGTCGACAGCCACATCAAGGCGCTGCGGCGGAAGATCGGCGCCGAGCGGATCCGCACGGTGCACGGCGTGGGCTACGCGCTGGAGACGCCGACAGCATGAGCGGTGACGGGCGCCAGGCCGCACGGAGGAGCCCCGGGGCGGGACCCTGGGGCGGCGTACGCCCGTTCTCGATCAAGACCAAGCTGGGCGCGCTGGTCGTCATCTCGGTGCTGATCACCACCGGTCTGTCGATGATCGCGGTGCACACCAAGACGGAACTGCGCTTCATCACGGTCTTCTCGATGATCGCCACGCTGCTGATCACGCAGTTCGTGGCGCACTCGCTCACCATGCCGCTGGACGAGATGAACACGGTCGCCCGCTCGATCTCCCAGGGCGACTACACGCGCCGCGTGAAGGACAACCGCCGGGACGAACTCGGCGACCTCGCCGGGACGATCAACGTCATGGCCGACGAGCTGGAGGCCCAGGACCGGCAGCGCAAGGAGCTGGTGGCGAACGTCTCGCACGAGCTGCGCACCCCGATCGCGGGGCTGCGCGCGGTGCTGGAGAACATCGTCGACGGGGTCACCGAGGCCGACCCGGAGACCATGCGCACGGCTCTGAAGCAGACCGAGCGGCTCGGCCGGCTCGTGGAGACGCTGCTGGACCTCTCCCGCCTCGACAACGGCGTCGTACCGCTGAAGATGCGGCGGTTCGAGGTGTGGCCGTACCTGTCGGGCGTGCTGAAGGAGGCCAACATGGTCGCCTCGGTGCGCGCGGGCATGGCCTCCGGTTCCGGGAGCCACACGCGTACGGACGTCCATCTGCACCTCGACGTCTCACCGCCGGAGCTGACCGCGCACGCCGACCCCGAGCGCATCCACCAGGTCGTCGCCAACCTGATCGACAACGCGGTCAAGCACAGCCCGCCGCACGGCCGTGTGACGGTGAAGGCGCGGCGCGGGCCGCAGCCGGAGTCGCTGCAGCTGGAGATCCTGGACGAGGGCCCCGGGATCCCCAGGTCGGAGTGGCACCGGGTGTTCGAGCGGTTCAACCGCGGGGCGGTGACCCGGCCGCACGGGCCGGGCAGCGACGGCGGTACGGGACTCGGGCTCGCGATCGCCCGGTGGGCGGTGGATCTCCACGGCGGCCGGATCGGTGTGGCCGAATCCGAGCGGGGCTGCCGGATCATCGTCACCCTTCCGGGACTGTCTTCCGTCTCGGGTTGACGTAGGGTTCCCACCGGAAGCACAAGATCCACGAGGTCGCTGCCGTCTTTCGTGCAGCTGGACACGTGTGATCAGGGGCAGGCCCGCGCCACCCGTCGAACGAAGGCACGCCGGGCCCGGGCCGGTGCACACTCTCAGCTGCGGAACCACGCTTGTTTCCCGCCATATCAAGCCCTGAAACAAGATTTCTGATGTGACTTACACGACGATGAACGGGCCCGACCTGACCTTCGCGGTCTTGGAGGCGTAGCCTTTATTCCCGCTGTCCATCACCTTGTGAAGCGGAAGAGGGCGGTTGCCGCCGTGTCGCCACAGTCCCCCAGTAACTCGAGCATCTCAACCGACGACCAAGCCGGGAAGAACCCCGCTGCCGCGTTCGGTCCGAACGAGTGGCTCGTCGACGAGATCTATCAGCAGTACCTCCAGGACCCGAATTCGGTAGACCGCGCCTGGTGGGACTTCTTCGCCGATTACAAGCCGGGGGCTCCTGCCACCCCGGCTCCGGCGGGTACTGCGGCCGCGGGGGCCGCAGAGACCACCTCCCCCACGCTCGACGCCGCTCCCGCGGGGGGAACCCCGTCGGCCCCGCAGGCCCCGCCCGCGGCTCCGGCCCCCCAGGCCGCCGCCCCGGCCCCCGCGGCCCCGAAGCCCGCAGCGGCTCCGGCTCCCGCGGCGCAGGCCGCCCCCGCCCCGGCCAAGCCGGCGCAGCCCGCACAGGCGCCCGCTCAGCCGACGGCGAAGGCCGCTCCCGCCGCCGAGGCCCCCGGGGGCCCGGAGCTGATCACGCTGCGCGGCCCGGCCGCCGCCGTCGCGAAGAACATGAACGCCTCGCTGGAGCTGCCGACCGCCACCTCGGTCCGCGCGGTCCCGGTGAAGCTGCTCTTCGACAACCGCATCGTCATCAACAACCACCTCAAGCGCGCCCGCGGCGGGAAGATCTCCTTCACGCACGTCATCGGGTACGCGATGGTGCAGGCCATCAAGGCCATGCCGTCGATGAACTGGTCGTTCGGCGAGAAGGACGGCAAGCCGACCCTCGTCAAGCCGCCGCACGTCAACCTCGGCCTGGCCATCGACCTGGTGAAGCCGAACGGCGACCGCCAGCTCGTCGTGGCCGCCATCAAGAAGGCCGAGACGCTGAACTTCTTCGAGTTCTGGCAGGCCTACGAGGACATCGTCCGTCGCGCCCGCGACAACAAGCTGACGATGGACGACTTCACCGGCGTCACGGTCTCCCTGACCAACCCCGGCGGTCTCGGCACCGTCCACTCCGTGCCGCGCCTGATGCCCGGCCAGTCCGTGATCATGGGCGTCGGCTCCATGGACTACCCCGCGGAGTTCCAGGGCACCAGCCAGGACACCCTGAACAAGCTCGGCATCTCGAAGGTCATGACGCTGACGTCGACCTACGACCACCGGGTGATCCAGGGCGCCGCCTCCGGCGAGTTCCTCCGCCAGGTCGCCAACCTGCTGCTCGGCGAGAACGGCTTCTACGACGACATCTTCGAGGCGCTGCGCATCCCCTACGAGCCGGTCCGCTGGCTCAAGGACATCGACGCCAGCCACGACGACGACGTCACCAAGGCCGCCCGTGTCTTCGAGCTGATCCACTCCTACCGGGTCCGCGGCCACGTCATGGCCGACACCGACCCGCTGGAGTACCGCCAGCGCAAGCACCCCGACCTGGACATCGTCGAGCACGGCCTCACCCTGTGGGACCTGGAGCGCGAGTTCGCCGTCGGCGGCTTCGCCGGCAAGTCGATGATGAAGCTCCGCGACATCCTCGGCGTGCTGCGCGACTCGTACTGCCGCACCACCGGCATCGAGTTCATGCACATCCAGGACCCCAAGCAGCGCAAGTGGATCCAGGACCGCGTGGAGCGCGGCCACACCAAGCCGGAGCGCGAGGAGCAGCTGCGCATCCTGCGCCGCCTGAACGCGGCGGAGGCCTTCGAGACCTTCCTGCAGACCAAGTACGTCGGCCAGAAGCGCTTCTCGCTGGAGGGCGGCGAGTCCGTCATCCCGCTGCTGGACGCGGTGATCGACTCGGCGGCCGAGTCCCGGCTGGACGAGGTCGTCATCGGCATGGCCCACCGCGGCCGCCTGAACGTCCTGGCGAACATCGTCGGCAAGTCGTACGCGCAGATCTTCCGCGAGTTCGAGGGCAACCTCGACCCGAAGTCGATGCACGGCTCCGGCGACGTGAAGTACCACCTGGGCGCCGAGGGCACCTTCACCGGCCTGGACGGTGAGCAGATCAAGGTCAGCCTGGTCGCGAACCCGTCCCACCTGGAGGCGGTCGACCCGGTCCTCGAGGGTGTCGCCCGCGCCAAGCAGGACATCATCAACAAGGGCGGCACGGACTTCACGGTCCTGCCGGTGGCGATCCACGGCGACGCGGCCTTCGCGGGCCAGGGCGTGGTGGCCGAGACCCTGAACATGTCGCAGCTGCGCGGCTACCGCACCGGCGGCACGGTCCACATCGTCATCAACAACCAGGTCGGCTTCACCGCGGCCCCCGAGTCCTCGCGTTCCTCCATGTACGCGACGGACGTGGCCCGCATGATCGAGGCTCCGATCTTCCACGTGAACGGCGACGACCCCGAGGCCGTGGTGCGCGTCGCGCGGCTGGCCTTCGAGTTCCGCCAGGCGTTCAACAAGGACGTGGTGATCGACCTCATCTGCTACCGCCGCCGCGGTCACAACGAGTCGGACAACCCGGCCTTCACCCAGCCGCTGATGTACGACCTGATCGACAAGAAGCGCTCGGTGCGCAAGCTCTACACCGAGTCCCTGATCGGTCGCGGCGACATCACCCTGGAAGAGGCCGAGCAGGCCCTGCAGGACTACCAGGGCCAGCTGGAGAAGGTCTTCACGGAGGTCCGCGAGGCCACCTCGCAGCCGGTCCCCGGGGACACCCAGGCCCCGCAGGACGGCTTCCCGGTCGCGGTCCCGACCGCGGTCTCCGCGGAGGTCGTGAAGCGGATCGCCGAGTCCCAGGTCAACGTCCCCGACCACATCACCGTCCACCCGCGTCTGCAGCCGCAGCTGCAGCGCCGTGCGGCGATGGTCGAGGACGGCACGATCGACTGGGGCATGGGCGAGACCCTCGCCGTCGGCTCCCTGCTGCTGGAGGGCACCCCGGTCCGCCTGGCGGGCCAGGACTCCCAGCGGGGCACCTTCGGCCAGCGCCACGCGGTGCTGATCGACCGGTCGACCGGCGAGGAGTACACCCCGCTGCAGTACCTCTCCGAGGACCAGGCCCGCCTGAACGTCTACAACTCCCTGCTCTCCGAGTACGCGGCGATGGGCTTCGAGTACGGCTACTCGCTGGCCCGACCCGACGCGCTCGTGATGTGGGAGGCCCAGTTCGGCGACTTCGTCAACGGCGCCCAGACGGTCGTCGACGAGTTCATCTCCTCGGCCGAGCAGAAGTGGGGCCAGACCTCGGGCGTCACCCTGCTGCTGCCGCACGGCTACGAGGGCCAGGGCCCGGACCACTCGTCCGCGCGCCCCGAGCGGTTCCTCCAGCTCTGCGCCCAGAACAACATGACGGTCGCGATGCCCACGTCCCCGTCGAACTACTTCCACCTCCTGCGGTGGCAGGTGCACAACCCGCACCACAAGCCGCTGGTCGTCTTCACCCCGAAGTCGATGCTGCGCCTGAAGGCCGCGGCCTCGAAGGCGGAGGAGTTCACCACGGGCCAGTTCCGCCCGGTCATCGGCGACGACTCGGTCGACCCGGCCGCCGTCCGCAAGGTCGTCTTCTGCGCCGGCAAGGTCTACTACGACCTGGAGGCCGAGCGGGTCAAGCGCGGCGCCACGGACACGGCGATCATCCGCATCGAGCGCCTGTACCCGCTGCCGGGTGCCGAGCTCCAGGCGGAGGTCAACAAGTACCCGAACGCCGAGAAGTACCTGTGGGCGCAGGAGGAGCCGGCGAACCAGGGTGCCTGGCCGTTCATCGCGCTCAACCTGATCGACCACCTGGACCTGGCGGTCGGCGCGGACATCCCGGCGGGCGAGCGCCTGCGGCGCATCTCGCGCCCGCACGGCTCGTCGCCGGCGGTGGGCTCCGCCAAGCGCCACCAGGCCGAGCAGGAGCAGCTGGTGCGTGAGGTGTTCGAGGCGTAAGGCCTCCGGCACGCGCGTTGAAGGGCCCGGCCCCGAGTCCCCACGGACTCGGGGCCGGGCCCTTCCTCCGCATACCCTGGAGCCGTAGAACCCTTGGCCCATGGCCGACTCACAGGAGAGCATCCGTGTACTTCACCGACCGAGGCATTGAAGAACTGGAGAAGCGGCGCGGTGAGGAGGAGATCACCTTCGAGTGGCTCGCCGAGCAACTGCGGACGTTCGTCGACCTGAACCCGGACTTCGAGGTCCCGGTGGAACGTCTGGCGACCTGGCTTGCCCGGTTGGACGACGAGGACCACGAGTAGGACGAGGCAGGACGAGCGGGAGCGGGACGCGCCGAGCGCGGTCTGTCTGCGGGGCGCCTGTGGGGCGCCCCGCTTCGCATACCCCGAAAGAGTGTCTTGACTTCACTCGGCCACGATATATCGTGTTTCCAGGGACGCGATATGGCGTGTCGCGGCCCGATCCAGTCGAGGTCCCGCCGAGGAGGCCCCATGTCCGAGTGGTCCGTCGCCGAGCCCCAGAAGCTCGGTTTCGACACCGCCGTGAGCGAGCTGCAGGTCCGCATCGTCAACGGAACGGTGAACGTGGTGGCCACGGACGAAGGTTCCGCCCGCCTGGAGGTCTCGGACCTCGAGGGCCCACCCCTGGTGGTCACCCAGAAGCACGGCACCCTCACGGTGGCCTACGACGACCTGCCCTGGAAGGGCTTCCTGAAATGGCTCGACCGCAGGGGCTGGCGGCGCAGCGCCGTCGTCTCCCTGGCGGTCCCCGCCGACACGCGTGTGGAGGTGGGTGTGGTCGGTGCCGGCGCGGTCGTCTCCGGCATCCGCGGCCCGGTGCTGATCAAGGGAGTGACCGGCGACACCACTCTGGTCCGCGTCGCCGGCCCGGTCCGCGCGGACACCGTCTCGGGGAACCTGGAGGCCCAGGCGGTCACCGGTGACCTGCGGTTCAACTCGGTCTCGGGAGACCTGACCGTGGTCGAGGGCTCCGGCTCCTCCGTCCGCGCCGACTCCGTCAGCGGCTCCATGATCATCGACCTGGACCCGGACGGCCCCACGGAGGTCGGCCTCACCAGCGTCTCCGGCGAGATCGCCATCCGCCTGCCGCACCCGGCGGACGCCGAGGTGGAGGCGAACACGGCGAGCGGCACGATATCCAACGCCTTCGACGGTCTGCGGGTGCACGGCCAGTGGGGCGCGAAGAAGATCACCGGCCGGCTCGGCGCGGGCACCGGCAGGCTCCGGGCGACCACGGTCTCCGGTTCGATCGCGTTGCTGCGCCGCCCGTCCCGTGACGACGACGCGCCGGCCACCGCGGGGGACACTTCCGTCTCCGGCCAGGGCGTTGACGCCGCCGACGCCCCGGCCGACGGCACGACCGACAAGAAGGTGCTCTGACATGCCCCCCGTCTTCGCCCACGGCCGCCTCCGCCTGTACCTGCTGAAGCTTCTCGACGAGGCGCCGCGCCATGGCTACGAGGTGATCCGGCTCCTGGAGGAGCGCTTCCAGGGGCTGTACGCCCCCTCGGCGGGCACGGTCTACCCCCGCCTGGCCAAGCTGGAGGCCGAGGGTCTGGTCCGGCACACCACCGAGGGCGGCCGCAAGGTGTACTCCATAACGGACGCCGGCCGCGCCGAACTGGCCGACCGCGGCGGTGAGCTGGCCGACCTCGAACTGGAGATCCGCGAGTCGGTCGCGGAACTGGCCGCCGAGATGAAGGCCGATGTCCGCGGCGCGGCGGGCGACCTGCGCCGTGAGATGCGGGCGGCGGCCTCCGAGGCCCGCAGGGGCACCAGGACGGCCGGCGGCGCGGCGGACTCCTTCGGGGAGTACGGCGACCTCGGCGACAAGGAGGCCTGGCACGCCGCCAAGGAGGAGATGCGCCGGGTCAAGCAGGAGTGGAAGGAGCAGGCCCGCCGTGCCAAGGACGAGAGCCGCCGGGCCCGCGAGGAGGCTCAGCAGGCCCGCCGCCAGGCCCAGGAGGCCCAGGCGCGGGCGCGGGCGCAGGCGCAGGAGGAGATGCAGCGGATGGCCCGGCGGGTCCAGGACCGCTTCACCCGCGGCGACTGGCCGACCGGCGTCCGCGAGGGTCTGACCGAACTGGCGAGGGAGTTCGGCGAGTTCGGGAAGGGCTTCGGCAAGGAGTTCGGCAAGGACTGGTCGTTCGGCCGCACCTCCGAGGGCGGGGCCGGGTCCACGCCCGCCGCCGAACCGCACTACTCCTCCACCCCGGAGGACTTCCCGGCCGCGTACGAGCCCTCCTGGGCTCACGAGGACCTCACCGGCGAGCCGGCCCGCGACCTGGACCGCCTCCTGGACCGCTTCCGCGACGGCATCCGCGACACGGCCCGCGACCACGGCATCACCCCCGACCAACTCCGCGACACCCGCCACCACCTCGCGACGGCAGCAGCCCACATCACCTCCCTGCTCCGCCCCCCGACCCCCTGACCCCCACCCGTCCGACCGAGCCTGACCCCCACCCGTCCGACCGAGCCTGGTCCCCACCCGCCCCATCCGGGCAGACGGGGCGTCCCGGCGTCCGAACCGGCAAAAAGGCGGGCCCGGTGCCCCGGACCCGCCTGGCAGCCCTTCCAGCCTGAGTAATCCCAGGGGTTCAGGAGTTGGTGAGCACGATCTTTCCGAACTGCTCCCCGGAGGCGAGCCGTTCGAAGCCCTCACGGGCCCGGTCCAGCGGCAGCTCCTCGTCGATGACGGGTCGTACACCGGTCGCGGCACAGAAGGAGAGCAGGTCCTCCAGCTCCTCCTTGGTGCCCATGGTGGAACCGACCACCTTCAGCTCCAGGAAGAAGATCCGGGTCAGTTCGGCATGCGAGGGCCGGTCCCCGCTGGTGGCGCCGGAGATGACGATCGTGCCGCCGGGCCGCAGGGACTTCACCGAGTGGGACCAGGTGGCGGCGCCCACGGTCTCGATGACGGCGTCCATCCGCTGCGGCAGCCGCGCTCCCGGCTCCACCGCCTCCACCGCCCCGAGTTCCAGGGCCCGCTTCCGCTTCGCCTCGTCCCGGCTGGTGGCGAAGACCCGCAGTCCCGCCGCCTTGCCGAGCACGATCGCGGCCGTGGCGACACCGCCGCCCGCGCCCTGCACGAGGACCGAGTCGCCGGGTCGTACCCCGGCGTTGGTGAACAGCATCCGGTAGGCCGTCAGCCACGCGGTCGGCAGGCAGGCGGCCTCGGCGAAGGAGAGTTCCTTCGGCTTGGGCAGGACGTTCCAGGTCGGTACGGCGACCTGTTCGGCGAAGGTGCCCGGGTAGCGCTCGGTGAGGATGGAGCGCGGCTCGTTCGGGCCGACACCGTGCCCGGTCTGGCCGATGACGGAGTGCAGGACGACCTCGTTGCCGTCCTCGTCGACGCCGGCGGCGTCACAGCCGAGGATCATCGGGAGCCGGTCCTCCGGGAGACCGACGCCGCGCAGGGACCAGAGGTCGTGATGGTTGAGGGAAGCGGCCCGCACCGTGATGGTGCTCCAGCCGGGACGGGCCTCGGGAGCCGGACGCTCTCCCAACTCGAGGCCGGTGAGCGGCTGGTCGCGGTCGATTCGGGCGGCGTAGACAGCGAACATGGCTCGACGATAGGTGCGCCGTCCGGCCGACGGAACCGCGGGGTGCTGTGACACATGCCCTCTTGCGCGACAGCACCCGCTCGGCCCACCCCGGCCCGGCAAGCCGGGAAGGCACCCTCGAAGGCACCGGCCAAGGCGCCCTCGTCATCACCCGATCAGGCGGGCGGGTGGGTAAAAAAGCGGGTGGGTAGACAAAAATGGCCCCGCCCGGACGGGCGGGGCCATTCAGCGCAACGTCAGCGACGAGCGACGCCCTCGGCACGGGCCGCGGCCGCAACCGCCGCGGTGACGGCCGGAGCGACCCGCTCGTCGAACGGCGACGGGATGACGTAGTCGGCGGCGAGGTCGTCACCGACCACCGCGGCCAGCGCCTCCGCAGCGGCGATCTTCATGCCCTCCGTGATCCGCGTGGCCCGCACCTGCAGCGCGCCCGCGAAGATCCCGGGGAAGGCCAGCACGTTGTTGATCTGGTTCGGGAAGTCCGAGCGCCCGGTCGCGACGACCGCCGCGTACTTGTGCGCCACCTCCGGGTGGACCTCCGGGTTCGGGTTGGCCATCGCGAAGACGAAGGCACCCTCCGCCATGGAGGCGACGGCCGCCTCGGCGACCGTACCGCCGGAGACGCCGATGAAGACGTCCGCGCCCGCGAGGGCGTCCTCCAGCGAGCCGGCGAGGCCGGCCTTGTTGGTGAAGGAGGCCAGCTGCCGCTTGACCGGCGTGAGGTCCTCCCGGTCCGCCGACACGACGCCCTTGCGGTCCGCCACGGCCACGTCCCCGATGCCGGCCTCGACCAGCATCTTGGCGATGGCGACACCGGCCGCGCCGGCGCCCGAGATGACGGCCCGCAGCTGCCCGATCTCGCGTCCGCTCAGCCGCGCCGCGTTCCGCAGCGCCGCGAGGGTCACGACGGCCGTGCCGTGCTGGTCGTCGTGGAAGACCGGGATGTCCAGGCGCTCCTGCAGCCGGCGCTCGATCTCGAAGCACCGGGGCGCCGAGATGTCCTCCAGGTTCACTCCGCCGAAGGAGGGAGCGAGCCGGACCACGGTCTCGACGATGTCGTCGACGTCCGTGCAGTCGAGCGCGATCGGCACCGCGTCGACGCCGCCGAACTGCTTGAACAGGATCGCCTTGCCCTCCATCACGGGGAGGGAGGCCTCGGGACCGATGTCCCCGAGTCCGAGCACGGCGGTGCCGTCGGTCACGACGGCGACCACCGAGGACTTCCATGTGTAGTCGTTGACCAGCTCCGGCTGCTCCGCGATCGCGGTGCACACGCGCGCGACGCCGGGCGTGTACGCGAGGGAAAGGTCGTCCTTGTCACGGACCGGCACGGTGGCCTGCACGGCCATCTTGCCGCCGCGGTGCAGCGCGAACACCGGATCGAAGGAATCGAGGGGCTCTGCCCCTTCCTGATCCGTACTGTTGTCGCTGCGAGGATTGACGATCTCCGCTGCCACTTTGTCTTACCCCTTAGGTATGCATGGTTTGAGGGTCGACCACTCCTGGTGAGGGGTGGGCGGGCACCGCGTACGGCTCGATTGCGGATACGTACGAGCACATACGCGACGGGCGCGCCGCACACGCGCCCTGAGCCCCGGATGAGGGGTGTAAAGAACCTTCTTACCGGACCGACGGTACTCACGACGAGTCCATTAGGTGCAAGGTCACATCGCGGAACCGGAAAGCCACGCCGAGGTGACGCGCGGCCGACAGCTCGGCGGGGCCTGCGGCCCCGGGCCCGCGGGAGGCCGCGTGGAACGGCGACGAGGGGGCCCGAAGACTGCGAAAGGGGCACAAGCCGACTGACCACATCCTGAGATGCGCCGAAGATTTTCCGGCCGGAGGGCCGGATTCCCGCAGATGGTTCGGTACTGATAGACCAGGGTTGTACCGACCTGATGCGGTTCGGGCGGCACCCGTTATCCGATTTTGACATAGTGACGCGTCTGATTGGCGTAGTCCGAATGGCAAGATGCCGTAAACCCACGAGGTCGCGACACCCGAAGGTGTGTGTTTCCGTCGACCCATCGGCAACTCTTCCCATCCGCCGGAGGAACCACGATGACCGCAAGCTCCACCCGTCGTACCACCGCCGCGCACTCCCGTCTGGCCGCGGTCGGTGCGATCGCGGTCGCAGGCGCCCTGCTGCTCACCGGCTGCGGTGACCAGACCAAGGACAAGAACAACGACTCCGGCAGCGCGTCCGCCGGCAGCGCCCCGCTGGCCGACAAGCTCCCTCAGGACCTCCGGAACAAGGGCAAGATCAAGGTCGGTTCGGACATCGCCTACGCTCCGGTGGAGTTCAAGGACTCCTCCGGCAAGGCGGTGGGCCTGGACCCGGACCTCGCGGCAGCCATGGGCAAGCAGCTCGGTGTGACGTTCGAGTTCGACAACGGCACGTTCGACGGCCTGCTCACCGGCCTGCGCTCGGGCCGGTACGACATCGCGATGTCGGCGATGACGGACAACAAGAACCGTCAGGAGGGCGTCGACCCCGACACGGGCAAGAAGGTCGGCGAGGGTGTCGACTTCGTCGACTACCTGACCGCCGGTGTCTCCATCTACACCCGCAAGGGCGACACCCAGGGCATCACGAACTGGTCGGACCTGTGCGGCAAGAAGATCGCCGTCGAGCGCGGCACCGTCTCGGAGGACCTGGCCAAGCAGGAGGCCAAGAAGTGTCCGAGCGGCAAGAAGCTCACCATCGAGCCGTTCGACGACGACCAGCAGTCCCAGACCCGTCTGCGCTCGGGCGGTGTGGACGCGGCCTCCTCCGACTTCCCGGTCGCCGCGTACGCGGTGAAGACCTCCGGCGGCGGCAAGGACTTCCAGCTCGTCGGCGACCAGGTCGAGGCGGCGCCGTACGGCATCGCCGTGGCCAAGAACGACACCCAGCTGCGCGACGCCCTCAAGGCCGCGATGGACGCGATCATCAAGAGCGGCGAGTACGAAAAGATCCTCACGAAGTGGGGCGCCCAGGACGGCGCCGTCAAGCAGTCCGTGATCAACGGCGGCAAGTGACCCGCGGAACCGTAGCGGCCGCTGAGAGGCAACACCCGTGACTGACATCAAGAAGACGGACGGGGAGCAGGGCACCCCCCCGGCCGGCCCGGAGGCCATCAAGGCCATCCCGGTCCGGCACTACGGACGATACGTTTCCGCCGTCGTCGCCATCGCGATCCTCGTCGCGATCATCTACGCGTTCGGCCAGGGCAAGATCAACTGGCACGCGGTACCGGACTACTTCTTCGACGACCGGATCATGACCGGTGTCGGCAAGACCCTCCTGCTGACGGTCCTGTCGATGGTGATCGGCATCGTCGGCGGCATCATCCTCTCGGTGATGCGGCTGTCGAAGAACCCGGTGACCTCGTCGATCGCCTGGTTCTACATCTGGTTCTTCCGCGGCACCCCGGTCCTGGTCCAGCTGTTCCTCTGGTTCAACCTGGGCCTGGTCTTCGAGTACATCAACCTGATGCCGCTCTACAAGGACGAGTGGTCGAACTTCATGACGCCGTTGCTGACGGCGCTGCTCGGCCTGGGCCTGAACGAAGCGGCCTACATGGCCGAGATCTGCCGGGCCGGTCTGCTCGCGGTGGACGAGGGCCAGACCGAGGCGGCCCACGCCCTCGGCATGAGCCACAGCAAGACCCTGCGCCGGGTGATCATCCCGCAGGCGATGCGCGTGATCGTGCCGCCGACGGGCAACGAAGTGATCAACATGCTGAAGACGACCTCGCTCGTGGCGGCCGTCCAGTACCCCGAGCTGTTCCGCTACGCCCAGGACATCGGCCAGAACTCCGGTGCCCCGGTGGAGATGTACTTCCTCGCGGCGGCCTGGTACCTGATCATGACCTCGGTGCTGAGCGTGGGCCAGTACTACATCGAGCGCTACTACGCCCGCGGCTCCAGCCGCCAGCTGCCGCCCACCCCCTGGCAGAAGGTGAAGGCCAACATGCTGTCGCTGGGTCGCCCGAAGGGAGCGGTGGGCGCATGACCGACAAGCTGAGCAAGACACAGGACACCCCGCCCCAGGACACCGTCCCGATGGTCAGGGCGCAGGGCGTCCACAAGTCCTTCGGCCACGTCGAGGTGCTCAAGGGCATCGACCTGGAGGTGAAGCCGGGCGAGGTCTTCTGCCTCATCGGCCCCTCCGGCTCCGGCAAGTCGACCTTCCTGCGGTGCATCAACCACCTGGAGAAGATCAACGCCGGGCGGCTGTACGTCGACGGCGAGCTGGTCGGCTACCGCCAGCAGGGCGACAAGCTGTACGAGCTGCGTGACCGCGAGGTCGCGATGAAGCGCCGGGACATCGGCATGGTCTTCCAGCGCTTCAACCTGTTCCCGCACCTGACGGCGGTGGAGAACGTCATGGAGGCGCCGGTACAGGTGAAGGGCGCGAGCCGGACGCAGGCCCGGGAGCGGGCCATGCAGCTGCTGGAGCGCGTGGGCCTGGCCGACCGGGCCGGGCACTATCCCTCGCAGCTCTCCGGCGGCCAGCAGCAGCGGGTGGCGATCGCCCGGGCCCTCGCGATGGAACCGAAGCTGATGCTGTTCGACGAGCCGACCTCGGCCCTGGACCCGGAGCTGGTCGGTGACGTCCTGGACGTCATGCGCGACCTCGCCGAGTCGGGTATGACCATGGTCGTGGTCACCCACGAGATGGGCTTCGCCCGTGAGGTGGGCGACAGCCTGGTGTTCATGGACGACGGTGTGGTGGTGGAGACCGGCCATCCCCGGGACGTCCTGACCAACCCGCAGCACGAGCGGACGCAGTCGTTCCTGTCCAAGGTTCTGTGACCCGGTGAGGAGGGGCGGTACGGGGAGCCCGTACCGCCCCTCTCCCATGCCTACGGCAACAGCCGCGGCCCCCGCGCGAGTTCTCCGGCGATTTCCCGTACCGCCTCCCCAGCGCGTGACTCGGGCCTACTTCAGCGCCAGCAGCAGGGTGTCCGACGGTGAGCACCACACCGGACGGGCCTCGCCGAAGCCCTTCTCGCGCAGCACGCGCGCGTGCCAGGCCGCCGAGGGCATGTCCCCGTCGGCGTGCTCGCCGTAGATCTCGAAGCGGCGGGCGGTCGGCTCGGCGAGGACGGGGTCCTTGGCCGCGACCTGCCACCACTCGGTCCAGTCCAGGGCACCGTCCCGCCTGGCCCGATCCATGTGTGCGTGGCGCTGGGCGCGCTCTGCCGCGTTGATCCGGGGCGTCGTCTCGTCGATCATGTGGTCCGCGTTCATGAAGACACCACCGTCGCGGACGAGTTCCGCGACCTGGCCGTAGAGGGTCGCGAGGGGTTCGCTGTGCAGCCAGTGCAGGGCCGTGGCGGTCAGGACGGCGTCGTAGGAGTCGTACGGCAGTCGCGCCGGCCAGTCGGGGTCCTTGAGGTCGGCGGTGACGAAGGAGACCCGCTCGTCGCCGTCGAACGTGCCGCGCGCGATGGCGAGCAGGGCAGGGTCGAGGTCGACACCGGTGCTGGTGGCCCCGGGGAAGCGGGCGAGCAGCCGGGCGGTGATGCTGCCGGTGCCGCACGCCAGATCGAGCACGCGCGGGGTGCTGCCGACGAGCGCCTCGACCATGTCGAGCATGATCCGGAAGCGTTCCTCGCGATCCGGCATGTACCACTCCTGCTGCCGGTCCCAGCTCTCCTGCCAGGCCGCCCAGTCGGTTCCGGTGCTCGTCGTCATGGAAACCCATCTCCCCTCGTCCCGCGTAATACCCTGGATACGCGACCAGCTGTTACCCGACCGCAGCCACGACGATAGAGCGCCACCGTAAGGACTACAAGTGGAACTGGCCTATTACTCGGATTACGCCGTACGTCTCGTCAACAGTGAGGAACCGGTCCGGGGCAAGGACAGCCTGACCTCGGTCGAGGCCGTCCGCGACCTCTTCGGCGCCAACTCGTCGGCGGCCCGCCGCGCCGCCGACGCCGACGTCACGCGCTTCCGCTCGGTCCGGGCCCGGCTGCGCGCGGTCTTCGAAGCGGCCGACAAGGGCGACGAGACCCTCGCCGTGGACCTGCTGAACTCGCTGCTGCTGGAGTTCCCGGTGAGCCCCCAGATCTCCGGGCACGACCACCGCGACGAGGACGACCGCCCGCTGTGGCACATGCACCTGGCCGACCACCCGTCCAACGCCACCGCCGGCTACGCGGCGATCGCGGCGATGGGCCTGGCCTTCCACCTGACCGAGTACGGCGTGGACCGCCTCGGCCTGTGCGAGGCGGCCCCGTGCCGCAACGTCTACCTCGACACCTCCACCAACCGCTCCCGGCGCTACTGCTCCGACCGCTGCGCGACCCGCGCCAACGTGGCCGCCTACCGGGCCCGCAAGCGCCTGGAGGCCGACCGGTCGGAGAAGAGCGGCCTCGCGGCCGAGAGCACCCAGCGCACCAGCGTCAGCGGCGAACGCTGACCGGTCGGCCGCGGCCGGTACCTGAACCACGCCTTGCCCAGCACCAGCTCGTCCGGCACGACCCCGTAGTCGGTACTGTCCCCACCCGCGTACGGATTGTCCCCGAGCACCCACCAGCCGCCCTCGCGCCGCTCCACGGCACGCTTGACGACCAGCAGGTCCTGCTGGAACGGATGACGCAGGACCACGATGTCCCCCGGCCGGATCACGGCCCCGTACTGCAGCAGCAGCCGGTCACCGTGCCGGAGCGTGGGCACCATGGACGGGCCCGTCACCTCGGCCAGCCCGAAGGGCGCCACGGCCCTGCCCCGCTCGGTCTCCTGCGACAGCTCCGGCATCCCGGCACCTCCCCGGTCCGTTCCTCCACCAGTCTCAGTCTCACCCTGGACTTTTGTCCTAAGCCCTAGGGGGCACCCGAGAAATCGCCTTCCCCAGGGAGTAATGTCGCACCTGAGAAGACGATCACGAGGAAGGAATGCTCCATGCTTTCCCGCCTGTTTGCCCCCAAGGTCAAGGTCAGCGCCCACTGCGACCTGCCCTGCGGCGTGTACGACCCGGCCCAGGCCCGCATCGAGGCGGAGTCGGTGAAGGCCGTCCAGGAAAAGATGGCCGGCAATGACGACCCCCACTTCCAGGCGCGTGCCACCGTCATCAAGGAGCAGCGCGCGGAGCTCGCGAAGCACCACGTCTCCGTGCTGTGGAGCGACTACTTCAAGCCCCCGCACTTCGAGAAGTACCCGGAGCTGCACCAGCTGGTCAACGACACCCTGAAGGCCCTGTCGGCCGCCAAGGCGTCGACCGACCCTGCGACGGGCCAGAAGGCGCTGGACTACATCGCCCAGATCGACAAGATCTTCTGGGAGACCAAGAAGGCCTGATCTCCCCTTATGCCTTCTGACCTGCGGTTTCCTTGATTGCAGTGTCGCCCTGCCCGCACCCGGCCCGCAGGCTGCCGACAACGGCGCCCACGGCGGTCCGGGTGCGGTCATTTTCCCCCGGCCACGGCGGATGCGTGTGTTCCCTGTCGAACGGGCGTCAGGTCGCAGCACTGGCCTCATACCGCGTCGTACCGGGTGGCGATGCGGGTCACGGTGACCTGGACGGTGACCGGCTCCACGGCGCCGAGGGCTGTGAGGTGGGCGATGACGGTGGCCCCCACCCGGTCGTGGACGTTCCGGGCGGTGTCCAGGACCCGCCGCCCCTCGGTCAGGACACAGCGCACCTCGATGTGCCATCCCGAACCGTCCGGTGCCCGGTCGGCGCGGATGCCTGCCTCGGGTGATGTGCGGTACGGCGTGGCTTCCGTCCGGCTCGGCGCGGCGGCTGCCGCGAAGCGGTGGGAGAGGCGGGGTTGCAGGCCCGCCACTCCGGGTACCGCGAGGGCTGCCTCGGCCGCGATGCCGAGGAGCGTGGTGGTGCGACCGGCGGTCATCACACACCGCCGCCGGCCGGGAGGCCGGGTCGGAGGGGCGGTTCCGGCTCCAGGACGTCGACCACGGTGATGTCGACGGCCGTCAGGGCGAGACCCAGGTCCTGTCCGGCCGAGAGAAGGACCGACCGGCGCACCTGCTGGACCCGGTCGGGCAGCGGGCGGTCCAGAGCCGCGGCGAGGGTCATGGTCACCCGCACGTCGGTGCCTTCGCCCTCGGGTGCGAGCCGGCAGGTCGCCGCCCTCGCACCGGGGACCGCGTCCGCCGCCTGCCGCAGGACCTTCGCCGCGGCGTTCTCGGCGATCCGCAGGTCCCGGTCCGGGTCGGCCAGAGGCAGCAGCCGCCCGAGCCGTACCTCTGCCCTGACGATGTCCATGACGCGGTCGGCGAGCGCGTGGAGACCGGGAGTGTCCTCGGCGCGCAGCGCCCGGGTGGCCGCGTTCACCGTGGCCAGTCCCTCGACGGCCTCGCGGCAGTGCGGACAGGTGGCGGTGTGCGGGTCGGCGGTCGGCGCCGCGTCCCGCGCCTGCTCCCAGACCCGGCTGAGCAGGCGGCCGCAGGGCAGTACCTCATCACCTGCGAACGGTGGCGCGTCGGTGGCCGGGCCGGTCGGGGGCCCGTTGGCTTCGGGGGGTTCGGAAGGTCGCGGGTGCGGGTCGTCTAGCGCCATGGGCCCATCGCCTCCTGCAGGGATCGGCGTGCCCTGAACAGTCTGCCGCGTACTGTCTGTTCGCTGGTCCGCGTCACGTGGGCGATCTCCTTGTAGGACAGGCCCTGCACCTCCCGCAGGATCCAGCAGAGCCGCTGCCCGGCATTCAGATCGCCGAGGGCGCGGGACAGGGCGGCGGTGGCCGCGGCCTGCTCGGCGGACCGGGCGGGCTGGCTCCAGGCGTCCGGCGCCGCGGGCTCGGCGACGGTGTCGAGCACGAGGGGCGGCGGCCGGCGCAGGCGCATGGTCAGGCAGCGGTTGACGGTGATCCGGTACATCCAGGTGCGGAACTCCGCGCTGTGGCGGTATTCCGGCAGTCGCCGCCAGGCGCTGACGAAGGCGTCCTGAACGGCCTCCTCGGCGTCCTGGAGGTTGCCGAGCATGCCGCGGGCCAGGGCAAGAAGGGGCCGGCCGTGCCGCTGGACGAGAACGGCGAAGGAGTCCTCGTCCCCCTCGGCCGCGCGTACGGCCAGGAGTCCGTCCGGCACATCCGACAGGTCGCGTCCCAACGGTGGGGAAGCAGTGCGTTCGATCATGGCGCTCCCGCGCGAGGCTCGGACCGCCCGGGTACCCGAGAGCACCACCTGTGATGCACGTCACATCAGATGAGGTGTGAGGAATGCGCCGCCCCATATGTCCAACCTTGCGAAGGGCACCACACCGGTGTCCGACCGACCGATCGAGGCGACCGCCATGACGGACAACATCACCAGCGTCGGCGGGGGCAACCGGCCCGAGGCGGGCGTGAGCGCGCTGAAGGGCCGTACCGGGGCCGGGACTCCGGCCGAGACACGGGGGCGGACCACCATCGCGGACGGCGTGGTGGCCAAGATCGCGGGCATGGCCGCCCGCGAGGTACCGGGCATCCACAACCTCGGGGCGGGCATGGCCCGCGCCTTCGGCGCCGTGCGGGAACGCGTCCCCGGCGGAGGCGGCGGAGCCGTAACGCGGGGAGTGAAGGTCGAGGTCGGCGAGCGGCAGGCCGCCGTGGACCTGGACGTCGTCGTCGAGTACGGCGTCTCCATCGTCGACGTCGCCGGCGACGTACGCACCAACGTCATCAGCGCCGTGGAGCGGATGACGGGCCTGGAGGTCGTCGAGGTGAACATCGCCGTCGACGACGTCCACCTGCCCGACGAGGAGGAAGAAGCCGCACCGGACGAGGGCCGCGTGAGGTGATCCGCCGCCGCACCCTGGGCGGGCGCGGGTGATCGCGCGAACGGTGACGTACGTTCGCGAGACGGGTGAGTGCAAGATGAACGCAGCAACGACAGGTCTCGCGGCCGGCATGGCCCTGGGCTTCGCCGGTTACTTCGGCGGCTTCTGGGCATTCCTGCTGGTGCTGGTCCTGGGTACGGCGGGGCTGATCGTCGGCCTCGCCGTGCAGGGCGACCTCGACCTCCGGACACGGAGGCAGCGGTGAAGACCCGGTCCGGCTCCCCCGGCCAGGGGTCGGGCCCACCGGCGCCGGCCGCCGGCCTGCCGCCCCCGGCCGAGCGGGGCGCCACCGTCATCCCGGACAGGGTGGTCGCCCGTATCGCCGCCCGGGCCGCACGCACGGCGCAGTCGCGGTGCGCCGCCGTACCGCCCGACCGGAGCGCGCCGGTGGCGCCGAGCGCCTCCGCCTCGGTCCGTACCGGATCGGTACGCCTGCATCTGGCCATGGACCTGCCGTACCCCACCGACATCCCCCATGTCTGCGAGCGGATCCAGCAGGACGTCGCCCAACGGGTGGCTCAGCTGACCGGCTTGCGGGTGGGAGAGGTCGTCCTCACCGTCCGCCGGCTGGTGACCGCCGCCGACGCGAGCCGGGGGCGGGTCCGGTGAGCGGCCACGCGGTCCGGGACGCCCGGCACGCCGTGCGGGAAGGGGGCCCGCGATGACACCCGATCCCGGTCCTCCCGGCCGCGGCTCCACGCCGTCCGCGCACCGTGCCACAGTGCCGCTGACGAAGGAGCCCGCGCCACCCGAACGCGAGGTGGCCACCCCGGACCTCACGGACGGGGAGCGGGGCAGAGGGCACAGGGCCCACCGCCCGTGGTCCACGCGCCGCATCCCGGCGGCGGTGGTCGCCTCGGTGATCCTCGTGGCGGCGGCCGCGGCGCTGGTCGACGTCATCGCCGTACGGGCGGGACGCCCGGCGGCAGCCTGGCGACGGCACCTGGCCGACGCACTGGCCACCCGCTCCGTGGACGACGTGTGGATGATCACGGGAGCCGCCGTGGCCGCCGCCGTCGGCGTCTGGCTGATCGTCCTGGCCCTCACCCCGGGTCTGCGCCACTGGCTGCCCATGCGCTCCCCCGCCGACTGCCCGCGGCTGCGGGCCTCCCTGGAGCGCGACGGCGCCGCCGGCCTGCTGCGCGACGCCGCGATGCGGGTCCCGGGAGTCGGCGCGGCGCGCGTCCGGGTGCGCCGCCGCCGTATCAGAGCCCGCGCGGACGTCCGCTTCCGCGACCCCCGGCAGGTGAAGGACGACCTCACCGCCGTCCTCGACGAGGAACGCGACCGGCTGGCCCTCGCTCGTCCTCCCCGCATCGTCGTACGGGTGCGGCGGCGCACCGACTGACCGAAACCCAGCACCGAAACCCCGCAGCACCGGAGCCCGCACCATGACACCGCGAACCGTGCTCAACCGCAGTCTGCTGGCCCTCGCCGGACTGGTCCTGCTCGGCGGCGGACTGCTGATCCTCTTCGCCGGGCTCGACCTCTACCGGCGACCCCGTCTGGTCCCGCCCGCCGGCTGGCCCCTGACCACCCCGGACGACGTCCTGCTCGGCTCCGCCGACCGGGCCCGCTGGAGCAGCCAGGGCTGGTGGTGGTGGCCTGCCGTCATCGCCGCCCTCGCCCTCGCCGCCCTGCTCGCCCTGTGGTGGCTGCTCGCCCAGCTGAGCCGGCGCCGCCCCGGAGCGCTGGCCGTCGGCGGCACACCCCCGCAGGAGGGGGTCGAACTGCGCGACCGCGCGCTCAGCGACGCGATCGCGGCCGAAACCGGTGCCCTGCCGGAGGTCGAGCACGCGGCCGTACGCATCACCGGCCGGCCCGCCCACCCCCGCACCCGCGTCGGGCTCACCCTCACCCCGCACGGCGCCCCCGGCGCCGCCCTCGGCGCCCTGTGCCAAGGCCCGCTGCGAACCGCTCGTCGGTCCACCGGCCGCCCTGACATGCCCACCGAGGTCCGCCTGGAGGTCGCCCACCACAAACCACACCGCGCGGAATGAGGAGCAGACCGTCCGCTCCCGGGTCCACGCCCTCGTACGGCGGCTGCCCGGCCCGGCGACGCTCCCCGTCGGCTCCGGCACCGGGGAGGGAGGGGCTGCGGCTCCCGGCCCGCACCCCCTCTCCCCCGGCGAACAAACCCCATCCCCTCCTCGGCACGGGAGTCCGGTCCGACGGCCGGGACGCTGTCGTGTGGTCCTGTGCGAAGCTGAGGAAATGACCGCCCTGGAGGACCTCCGGCGGCTGCGCCGGGTGCGCGACCGCATGGACCGCGAGTACGCCGAGCCGCTCGACATGACCGAGCTGGCCCGCGATGCCCTGATGTCCGCCGGTCACTTCCAGCGCAGCTTCCGCAAGGCCTTCGGGGAGACGCCGTACAGCTATCTGATGACCCGCCGGATCGAGCGGGCCAAGGCGCTGCTGCGCGGGGGCGATCTCACCGTGACCGAGGTGTGCCTCGCCGTCGGCTGTACCTCGCTCGGTTCCTTCAGCTCCCGCTTCACCGAGCTGGTCGGCGAGACGCCGAGCGCCTACCGGGCCCGCGACCACGAGGCGAGCGCGGTGATCCCGTCCTGCGTGGCCCGTACGTTCACCCGCCCGCGCCGCCGGCCCTGGTGAGGTCCCGCGCGCCGCGGCCCGAGGAGGCCTAGCGTGACCTCATGGACGTGAAACTCAAGCAGTGTTTCATCGCGGTGGACGACCACGACAAGGCCCTGGCCTTCTACCGTGACGTGCTCGGCCTGGAGGTCCGCAACGACGTGGGCTTCGAGAACATGCGCTGGGTGACCCTGGGCTCGCCGCTCCAGCCGGACGTGGAGATCGTTCTGGAGCCGCCCGGCGCGAACCCGGACGCCTCCCCCGCCGACCGCCAGGCGATGGCCGAGCTGCTCGCCAAGGGCATGCTGCGCGGCGTCATCTTCACCACCGAGGACTGCGACGCGCTGTTCGAGCGGGTCCGCGAGTCCGGAGCGGATGTGCTGCAGGAGCCGACGGACCAGCCGTACGGGGTGCGCGACTGCGCCTTCCGGGACCCGGCCGGCAACCAGCTGCGCTTCCTCCAGCGGCCCCCGCGGTGAATTCCCGCGTGGCGCGGGGCACTTCACACGTACACTCCCGGCCATGATCATCCGCTGGACGTACGCCTTCGTGGACCGGCCCGCCGCCCGCCTGGACCTGGCCCGCGCCTTCTGGACAGCCGTCACCGGCACCCGGCTGTCCGAATCCCGCGGCGAGCGGGGCGAGTTCGTGACGCTGCTGCCCGGCGGGGCCGGCGGGGCGGACGCTTGTGTGAAGCTCCAGGGCGTCGCCGAGGGAGACGGCGGCGCCCATATCGACCTCTGCACCGAGGACGTCCGGAAGTTCACCAAGGCCGCTCGCGAACTCGGCGCCGCCCTCGTGGCGGACCACGGCGACCGGGCCGTACTGCGATCGCCCGCGGGCCAGTTGTTCTGTGCCGTGCCCTGGCACGGGGAGACGGTACGCCCGCCGGTGGTGGCGGGCAGCCGCCTGGACCAGGTGTGCCTCGACATCCCGCCGTCCGCGTACGACACCGAGACAGCCTTCTGGGACCGGCTCACCGGCTGGGAGCGGCAGGCGGGATCCCGGCCGGAGTTCACGGTGCTGAAACCGCCGGCGGGCCTGCCCGTGCGGCTGCTGCTGCAGCGGCTCGACGACGAGCGCCCGGCCTCCGCCCACCTGGACCTGGCCTGCGCCGACATCGCCGCGGTCCGCTCGCGGCACGAAGAGCTGGGGGCCGTCCTCGTGCGCCGGGGCGCCCACTGGACGGTGCTGCGCGATCCGGCCGGCGGCACGTACTGCCTGACCGGCCGCGATCCGGGGACGGGCGGCCTGCCGGACGGCGGTCAGCGAACCGTCGACACATAGACGCACTGCACCGGGGCGCCGGCGGGATCCTCCCGGGGGCCGGCCGGGGGGCTCGGCGGGCAGCCACCGTCGTACGGCCGCAGCCGCCCGCCGAGCCCGTCCGGCGGGGGCGACGAGCCGTCCCCGCTCTCCCAGCCGTACGGGCCCTTGGGCCGGGCCTCCTCCTGGAGCGTGAGCGTGAGTACTCCCCCGACGGCCACGGCCACCGCCCACGCCGTCACCGCCCACCGCCACCACCTGCGGCGCGCATCCCCCCGCCGGGTCACCCCCAGGGCTCCACATCCACCACGGCGTCGGCCGGCACCGGCCCGTACACGTGCGGGAACTCCTCCCCACCCGGCTGCACGGCCTCGTACCTCACCGGGACTCCCACCCGGGCCGGGTCGACGACCAGGACGACCAGCTCGTCGGGGCCGTCGTAGTCGCCGTAGAGGAATGCGGCGATGCGCGGGAGCTGCTCACGGGTGGAGAAGTGGATGAAGCCCTCCTGCTGAAGGGTGCGGCCACGCGTCGACACCTCGTAGGCGCCGCGCTCGCGCGCCGCCTCCCACACGGCACGCTCGGTGACATGGAAGATGCGGGGCAGTTTCGGCATGCGCCCACGCTACGGCGTCGGCCGGACCAGGTCCCGCCTTGCCCGGAGCGGACGGCGCTTTCCCGACATGGGCCCGGTGTCACTTCCCGGCGGGTTCCTCGGGCTGTGGCCGCGCGGTCGGCGCGACGGGTGGGGCGGCGGGCTCGGCATGGGCCGGGCAGTCGGGATTGCGGCACGGGCCGGGGCCCCAGACCGGCACCCACGCGCCGAGCGTCTTGTGCCGCTTGACCACGGTTTCGACGGGCTGTCCGCAGACCGGACAGACGGATTCCTCCCTGTCCATGCCCTCAGGGTAGAGCGGCCGGGGACTCAGCGCTCCCCGGCGTACGGCGGCATGCTCAGCGCTTCCTCGCGTACGTCCGCACGACGACGCCGTTCGCGAAGGTGCGCACCCCGTCGAGGGTGAACTCCTTGATGTCGAGTCCGGTGCCGAACATCGGCATGCCCGTGCCGTAGACGATCGGGTAGGACTTGATGACGAGTTCGTCGATCTCGTCGAGCAGTTCTCCGGCGACGCGCGAGCCGCCGCACAGGTAGATGCCCAGCCCGCCTTCCTCGGCCTTGAGCGCCCTGACCCGGCCGGACAGGTCGTCGGCGATGATCTCGACGTTCGGGTCGGGCGACGCGCCGAGGCCGCGGGAGGCGACGTATTCGCGCAGGTGGCCGTAGGGGCTGGTGATGCCCTCCTTGAGGGCTGTCTCATAGCTGGCCCGGCCCTGGACGATCGTGTCGAACCGCTTGTTCTCCAGGCCGTCGACGCCGAACTGTGCGCGGCCGTGGGTGGGGAGGGTCTCGGGGAACTCCGCCTTGAGGAAGTCGAGGTACTCCTCGTCCAGGAAGCGGAGCATCGCCGAGGCGTCGCCGTTCTCGTCGCCGATGAAACCGTCGAGCGAGCAGGCGATGAAGTACGTGAGCTTTCGCAAGCTGATCCCTATGCGCAGAAGGTCGGCGCGATCGATTGACCACTCCGTTCGTAGTGCTTCATTTGTAGTACTCCGACTGGGTGAGCGCAAAGGTGTTTTCGGGGAACGCAACGGCGGGCCCCGCGCACCGTGGGGGTGCGCGGGGCCCGCCTGACCGAAGTCCCCGGTGCCCGTGCGGGGTCAGGAGCCGCGCGGGCCCGGGGACTCCGGGGTCCTTCCCGGCCGCCGGGACGGCAGCCCTCAGCCGCTGCGCCGGGTCACGAACTCGGCGAGCGCCAGCAGTCCGCCCGCCGCCTCCGGATCGGGGACCGCGCGGGCCAGTTCCTGCATGGCGCGGGCCATCCGGTCGGCGGCCTCGGCCTGCGCCCAGTCCCTGCCCCCGGCCCGCTCCACGAACCTCGCCGTGCGAGCGAGTGCCCCGGCCGCCTCCGCCTCGTCCCTGACGTAGGGCTTCCCGTACAGCGCGGCGAGTTCGGCCGCCGCCGGGGTGCCGGAGGTGAGCGCCGCCACCACCGGCAGGGACTTCTTGCGGGCAGCGAGATCCGCGCCGACCGGCTTGCCGGTGTGCCGCGAGTCCCCCCATATGCCGATGACGTCGTCGATCAGCTGGAAGGCGAGCCCGGCCTGCCGGCCGAAGCCGTCCAGCGCGGCCGCCGCCTCCTCCCCGGCACCCGCGTACAGCGCGCCGAGAGCGCAGGCGCAGCCCAGCAGCGCGCCGGTCTTCGCCTCGGCCATGGCGAGCACTTCATCGAGGGCGACCTCGTCCGGGGCACGGCGCTCCAGGTCGGTGTCCGTGTGCTGGCCGGCGCACAGCTCCACGACACACGCCGCGAGCCGGGCCGCGGCCGGGACGGCGGCCGGATGCGGGTCTTCGGCGAGCAGCCGGAAGGCGAGTGCCTGCAAGGCGTTCCCGGCGAGGATCGCGGCGGCGTCGCCGAAGACGGTCCAGGCCGTGGGCCGGTGCCGCCGGGAGGTGTCGCGGTCCATCACGTCGTCGTGCAACAGCGTGAAGTTGTGGACCAGTTCGACCGCCGCTGCCGCGCGGACGGCCGCCGCCCGGGCCGCGGCGCCACCGAGCGCGGCGGCCGCGGTGAGGACGAGCGCGGGCCGCATCGCCTTGCCGGCGCCGCCCGCCGCCGGGGTGCCGTCCGCGCGCTGCCAGCCGAAGTGGTGGAGCGCGATCCGGCGCATGGAGCCGGGCAGCGACTCGACGGCCGAGCGCAGCGCCGGGTCGACCAGGGCACGGGTGCGTTCCAGCAGCGCCGCCGCCTCCTGCCCGTCGGGCGGACCGGCGGCGCCGTCGCCGGTGGCCCCCCGCCGCTCCTCCGGCGTGCCGGGGCGTGGTACGCCGGGGACCCGTTGTTCTGTGTCCGTCATGAACTCGGCCACTGCCTCCCCCTCGCCAGATCCGCGGACGCCGGCGTCGCCGGTCCGGCCGGACGCGTACCCCGGGGATGTGCCGCCCCGCTGGGCGGGGACACCGCCGCGACGTGCGGAAACGTCACCTCCACCGGCCGGTCTCGACGTTCTCCAGCACACCGAGCGCGTCGGGCACCAGGACGGCGGCCGAGTAGTAGGCCGTCACCAGGTACTTGATGATGGCCTGTTCGTTGATGCCCATGAACCGCACGGACAGGCTCGGCTCGATCTCGTCCGGGATCCCGGACTGCCTGAGGCCGATGACACCCTGCTCCGCCTCACCGGTACGCATGGCGATGATGGATGTCGTACGGGCCTGGCTGACCGGGATCTTGTTGCACGGGTAGATCGGCACGCCGCGCCAGGTGGGGATGCGGTTGCCGGCGATGTCGATCGTCTCCGGGACCAGGCCCCGCTTGTTCAGCTCGCGCCCGATCGCGGCGATGGCGCGCGGGTGGGCCAGGAGCAGTTTGGTGCCCCGGCGGCGACTGAGCAGCTCGTCCAGGTCGTCCGGGCTGGGCACGCCGTCGTGCGGCTGGATCCGCTGGTCGTACTCGCAGTTGTTGAGGAGACCGAACTCCCGGTTGTTGATCAGCTCGTGCTCCTGGCGCTCCTTCAACGCCTCGACCGTGAGCCGCAGCTGCTGCTCGGTCTGGTTCATCGGCTGGTTGTACAGGTCGGCCACGCGCGAGTGGATGCGCAGCACGGTCTGGGCGATGCTCAGTTCGTACTCGCGGGGCCGGGACTCGTAGTCGACGAAGGTGTGCGGGATGTCGGGCTCGCCGGAGTGACCGGCCGCCAGCTCGACCTCCTTCTCGCCGTACTTGTTGGTCCGCTGCTCGGGGATCGCGCGGAGCTGCTCGAGGTGCTCCCGCAGCGAGTCGGAGCGCTCCGCCACCTGCTCGAAGTCCTGGCGGCTGAGGGTCAGCACCGTGGTCGCGGTGTCCGCGCGGACGGTGTACTCCCAGATGGCGTCCGGGTCGAGCAGCGCCTGGTCGCCGAAGTAGGCGCCGTCGGCGAAGACCCCGAGGACGGCGTCGTCGCCGTACGGGCCCGTGCCGACCTTCTCGACCCTTCCGTGAGCGAGCAGGTACACCTCATCGGTCTGGTTGCCGAAGTCGGCGATCACTTCGCCGGGCGCGAACTCGCGCTGGCGGCAGCGCCGGGCCAGCTCCGTCAGCACCTCCTCGTCCTCGTACGACCGCAGAGCCGGCAGCTCGCCCAGTTCGGCGGGGATCACCTCCACCTGGTCCCCGGTCTTCACGAAGGTGATACGGCCGTCGCCGACGGTGTACGTCAGGCGCCTGTTCACCCGGTACGTGCCGCCCTGGACGTCCACCCAGGGAAGCGTGCGCAGCAGCCAGCGAGAGCTGATCTCCTGCATCTGCGGAACGGACTTGGTGGTGGTGGCCAGGTTCCGCGCGGCCGCCGTCCCGAGGGACTGCTGCGGCTTGCCCTGTTCCGTGCGGACCTCTTCGCCTACCGACATAAGGAAATGCCCTCTCATGTTTGCCCGATGCCGCATCGCACACCGGTCTCACCACCAAGCGTTCCTCACGGAGCGCACACGTGCCATTACCCGAAAGAGCGGGAATGGATCATCGCACTAGTGGGCAGAAAGAGGGATCTTGCCCAGCACCGCACCCGATGCCCGACCTGTCCGGATCGGCTCGCACAGTATGCGAACGATGTGGCCCGACACGTCCGGTTTCGGTAGAAGCAGCGGTACGAGAGGGCCGCGACCGGCGGCCGTCGGGCACGGCACGAAGGAGTCGGTCATGGCCCCACCCATGTCCGCGAGCGGATTTCTCGACGCGCTCCGGGCGGAGGGCGTCACGGTTGTCGAGGTCGGCGACTGGCGGCACCACAACCGCAACCACAAGGGCCCCTGGGGCCCCGTACACGGCGTGATGATCCACCACACGGTGACCCGGGGCAGCGCGCACACGGTGGAGATCTGCCGCGCCGGCCACCCGGCGCTGCCCGGCCCTCTGTGCCACGGTGTGATCACCAAGGACGGCACGGTCCACCTGGTCGGCTACGGCCGCGCCAACCACGCGGGCCTCGGCGACGACGAGGTCCTGCGCGCGGTCATCGCCGAGAAGGGGCTGCCGCCGGACAACGAGGCCAACACCGACGGCAACCGGCACTTCTACGGCTTCGAGTGCGAGAACCTGGGCGACGGCGAGGACCCCTGGCCCGAGGCGCAGCTGGACGCGATCGAGCGGGCCGCGGCCGCGGTGTGCCGGCGGCACGGCTGGACGGAACGGTCGGTCATCGGTCACCTGGAGTGGCAACCGGGGAAGGTGGATCCGCGGGGGTTCACGATGGCATGGCTGCGGGAGCGGATCGCCGAGCGCCTGAAGGGGTAGCGCCGTCGGGTTGCGGGCCCTCGCCGGGTGCGGGTCCGTCGCGGCGTGCGGTCCGTCGCGGCGTGCGGGTCCGTCGCGGCGTGCGGTCCGTCGCGGCGTGCGGTCCGTCGCGGCGTGCGGTCCGTCGCGGCGTGCGGTCCGTCGCGGCGTGCGGTCCGTCGCGGCGTGCGGGTCCGTCGCGGCGTGCGGGTCCGTCGCGGCGTGCGGGTCCGTCGCGGCGTGCGGGTCCGTCGCGGCGTGCGGGTCCGTCGCGGCGTGCGGTCCGTCGCGGCGTGCGGTCCGTCGCGGCGTGCGGTCCGTCGCGGCGTGCGGTCCGTCGCGGCTGGTCGCACGGCTCTCCGCCCCTTCCGGGCGCGCGCGGTGGCACCCCGCCGGCACCGGGCGACAATGGCGGGGTGACCAGCACCGCCCCGCTTCTCCCTCGCCTCCCCTCCCCCCTCCAGGAGATACGCGACGACCGTTTCGACCGTCGTGGTCTGCGTCTGCTCCTCAAGCGGGACGATCTGATCCACCCGGAGCTGATCGGCAACAAGTGGCGCAAACTGGTGCCGAACATCGAGGCGGCCGAGGGCCGGGCGCTGGTCACCTTCGGCGGGGCCTACTCCAACCACCTGCGGGCCACAGCCGCCGCCGGCCGCCTGCTCGGCTTTCCCACGGTCGGCGTGGTCCGCGGCCAGGAGCTGGCCGACCGCCCCCTCAATCCGTCCCTGACCCGGTGCGTGGCCGACGGTATGCGGTTGCACTTCGTGGACCGGGCCACGTACCGGGGCAAGACCGAGCCGGAGACGCTGGCCGGCATCCTGCGGGCGGCCGGCGCCGGGGACGCGTACGTCGTACCCGAGGGCGGCAGCAACACGGCGGCCGTACGAGGCTGCCGTGCCCTCGGCGAGGAGCTGCGGGGGCGGGCCGACGTGGTGGCGATCGCCTGCGGCACGGGGGGCACGCTGGCCGGGCTGGCGGCTGGGCTGGGGACCGGGCAGCGGGCACTGGGGGTGCCTGTGCTCAAGGGAGGCTTCCTGGAGGCCGGGATACAGAGGCTGCAGGAGGGTGCCTTCGGTGGCCGGCGGGGCGAGTGGTCGCTCGAGGAGCGGTTCCACTTCGGCGGGTACGCGCGCACGGCCCCCGAACTCGAGGTCTTCGCCGAGGACTTCGAGCAGCGGCATGGCGTGGTGGTGGAGCGGTTGTATGTCGCCAAATTGCTGTATGCGCTGGTCAGTCTTGTGGGGGAAGGGGCGTTCGCGGGCGGGACGACCGTGGCGGCTGTGCTGACCGCCTGACTGACGCTGAAGTTGTGCCGCTCCCGCATGGGCACGCTGCGTGTGCATCGTGATCGCAAGGTTGCATGCCGACCTGAGAGTGGCGGGATCGTCGCCGCCGAGCACCCGGCGGCGACGGACACGCGTGTCTTCGTGAGCCCGGCCTGTTCCGGATCCCCCGTCAGCGGTGCCACCGGAGACGATTGCCTCTCACGCCGTCTCGCGGTAGGCCGCGGCCTCCTCCAGGTCCAGCCGGCGCAGCAGCGCCCGCAGCATCTCGTCGTCGATGTAGCGGTGGTCGCGGAGCTTGACGAAGACCTCGCGTTCGGAGCTGATCATCTCGCGGGACAGCCGGCGGTAGGTGTCGTCCACGGACTCGCCGGTGACCGGGTTGGTCTGGCCGAGGCGCTCCCAGACGGCGTTGCGGCGTCGCTCCAGGACCTGGCGCAGCCGGTCGGCGAGCGGTGGGGGCAGGGCGTTGCGCTCGTCGGCGAGGAGTTCGTCGAGGCGGGTCTCGGCGACCCGGGAGGCCTGTGCCTGGGCGTTGGCCTCGGCGAGCGTCTCGGCCTGCCGGTCACGGCCGGGGAACTTCAGCAGGCGGATCAGCGGCGCGAGCGTCAGGCCCTGCGCGACCAGCGTGCCGATGACCGTGGCGAAGGTCAGGAAGAGGATCAGGTTCCGCTGCGGGAAGGGGCTGCCGTCGCTCACCGTGAGCGGGATCGAGAAGGCGATGGCCAGCGACACCACACCCCGCATCGCGGCCCACGAGGTCACGATCGGTGCCCGCCAGGTGGGATTGTCCTCGCGCTCGCGGACGCGGCGGGAGAACAGGCGCGGAAGGAAGGTCGCCGGGTACACCCACACGAACCGGGCCACGACGACCACGCCGAAGACCGCGACCGCGTACCAGAGGGCGTCGACGCCCTGGTACTCCCGGATGCCCCGGAGCACCAGCGGCAGCTGGAGGCCGATCAGCGCGAAGACCGCCGACTCCAGCAGGAAGGTCACCATGCGCCACACCGCCTCCTCCTGGAGCCGGGTGGCGAAGTCGACCTCCCACGCGTGGTGCCCGAGATAGACCGCGACCACCACGACCGCGAGGACGCCGGAGCCGTGGAACTGCTCGGCCACACCGTAGGCGACGAACGGGATCAGCAGGGAGAGGGTGTTCTGCAGCAGCGCCTCCTTGAGACGCGTGCGCAGCCAGTGGATCGGCACCATGAGCACCAGTCCGACGACGACACCGCCGACCGCGGCCCGCAGGAACTCGCCGATCCCGCCGGCCCAGGTGGCTCCCTCACCGACAGCGGCGGTGAGGGCCACCTTGTAGGCGGTGATGGCGGTGGCGTCGTTGAGCAGGGACTCGCCCTGCAGGATGGTGGTGATCCGGGACGGCAGCCCCACCCGGCGCGCGATCGCGGCGGCCGCGACCGCGTCCGTCGGAGCCACCACCGCGCCCAGCACCAGAGCCGCGGGCAGCGGCAGCCCCGGGACGACGAGGTAGGCGACCCAGCCGACGGCGAAGGTCGCGAAGAGCACGTACCCGATCGACAGCAGTCCCACGGGCCGCGCCTGGGCCCGCAGGTCGAGGTACGAACTCTCGGTGCCCTCCTTGTACAGGAGCGGCGGCAGCACCAGGGGCAGGACGATCTCGGGGTCCAGCGCGTAGTGGGGGACCCCGGGGACGTACGAGACCGCGAGTCCGGCCGCGACCAGCAACAGCGGCGCGGGCACCGGCGTGAACCGCGCGGCCCCCGCCACGGCCACGCTCCCGGCCACCAGCAACAGCAGCGGCAACACATCCATGTCCTCGCCCGCCCTCTTTCCGCGCGGTCACCCGCACACCCGTCGTAATCTGGCAATCATGAAACAGTGCACGCATGCCGACGCGCTGCCGCACCCCGAACCGAAGGCGCTGAACGAGACCTGCCCGGAGTGCCTGCGGGACGGCACGCACCCGGTGCAGCTGCGTCTCTGTCTGACCTGTGGCCACATCGGCTGCTGCGACTCCTCGCCGGGGCGGCACGCGACGGAGCACCATGAGAAGTCCGGTCATCCGGTGATGCGGACCTTCGAGCCGGGCGAGGACTGGCGGTGGTGCTTCGTCGACCACGTCCTCGTCTGAGTGCGCCGCCGTCCCGCGTTCCCGCCCGGCCGCGTTTTCGTGTGACACTGCTTGCGGCCGCTGCCGCACGACGGTTCGAGCGTCTGACGTCTGGGTACGTCAACCCGGCGCGCGCTCTTCCCATTTGGGCCCGCCGACCCTCTAGACACGGAGCGTATCCACAGCTTTACTGTGAGTGACGCCAAGGGGTCGGGGTCCCGGGGACAGGACCGTTCGGAGCGCGATAGCGTCACCGCGGAACCACGTACGCGTTACCCCGGGGGGCGACCCTCGGCCCCGTAGAGCTTGTACCACCATGGAGGTGAGGGTGTCCCAGATCGCAGGCGAGCCCGTGGCGAACCAGGACTTCGTGGAAGTCCGGCTTCCGGCTGCGGGTGCCTACCTGTCGGTGCTGCGGACGGCCACGGCCGGTCTGGCGGCCCGCTTGGACTTCACCCTGGACGAGATCGAGGACCTGCGCATCGCCGTGGACGAAGCCTGCGCCATCCTGCTCCAGCAGGCCGTGCCCGGCTCCGTGCTCAGCTGCGTCTTCCGGCTCGTCGACGACTCGCTGGAGGTCACGGTCTCGGCGCCGACCACGGACGGCCATGCCCCCGCGCGGGACACCTTCGCCTGGACCGTGCTGTCGGCCCTCGCGGGCAAGGTCTCGTCCGCCGTCGACGAGGACAAGACCGTGTCGATCAGCCTCTACAAACAGCGCGGCGCCGGCCCCGGGCCGGCGTGAGGAACGGGGACGGTCCGGTGCGGAACGAAGAGCGCGGCACACGCGAGCTGCCGACCGGGGACGGGGGAGTCCCCGGCACATGGGGGTCCCCCCGCTCGAGCGAGATCGGGAGCGGGGGAGGAGCCGAGACGTCCGGGGAGGCCCCCCGGGACGGTTCCCGGCGCATGACGGACGGCATCGACGGCATCCCCGAGCAGGCCAGGCCACATCCGGAGGACGACTCCGCGCGGGGCGGCGGTGACGGTGCCGTGCAGGGCGCGCCTTCGCGGGGACGCGGTGGGGCCGGTCCCGCCGGCCGCGCGAAGGCGGGGGCTCGGGGAAGGGCTACGGGCGGGACGATGAGCGAGCACGAGCGAGACGCCGGGGAGAACGCGCCGGGCACGGAGGCCGTGCAGGCCGCGCCGCACGACCCCCACGACCGCAGCGGGGCGCGGGCGATGTTCGTCGAGCTGCGCAAGCTGGATGCGAGCAGCGCGGGGTACGCGGAACTGCGCAACAAGCTGGTCCGGATGCATCTGCCGCTCGTTGAGCACCTGGCGCGCCGGTTCCGCAACCGCGGCGAGCCGCTGGACGACCTCACCCAGGTCGCCACGATCGGCCTGATCAAGTCGGTCGACCGGTTCGACCCGGAGCGCGGCGTGGAGTTCTCCACGTACGCCACCCCGACCGTCGTCGGCGAGATCAAGCGGCACTTCCGCGACAAGGGCTGGGCTGTCCGCGTGCCACGCCGGCTGCAGGAGCTGCGGCTGGCGCTGACCACGGCGACGGCCGAGCTGTCCCAGCTGCACGGCCGCTCCCCCACGGTCCACGAGTTGGCCGAGAAGCTCGCCATCTCCGAGGAGGAGGTCCTGGAGGGCCTGGAGTCCGCGAACGCGTACTCCACGCTGTCCCTGGACGTCCCCGACACCGACGACGAGTCCCCGGCGGTCGCCGACACCCTGGGCGCCGAGGACGAGGCGCTGGAGGGCGTGGAGTACCGCGAGTCCCTCAAACCGCTGCTGGAGGACCTGCCGCCGCGCGAGAAGCGGATCCTGCTGCTGCGCTTCTTCGGGAACATGACCCAGTCGCAGATCGCGCAGGAGGTCGGCATCTCCCAGATGCACGTCTCCCGGCTGCTCGCCCGCACGCTGGCCCAGCTGCGCGAGAAGCTGCTGGTGGAGGAGTAGAAACCGCTGGTGGAGCGGCAGGGCGGCTGCCTGCTCCGGCTACTCGGCCCGGCCCGGTCCCTTGATGCCGAGGGCCCGGGTCGTCTCGCCGTTGACCAGGAGCACCAGTGTCGCCACGGCGACCACCGCGAGGGCGATACCGGCCGGGATGGCCACGCTGTCGGCCTGGAGCAGGCTGTATGCCACCGGAAGGGCCATGACCTGGGTGATCACCGCGGGACCACGGCTCCAGCCGCGGCGCAGCAGCAGCCCGCGCGCGGCGAACAGCGGCAGCAGCGCGAGAACGACCAGCGTGATCCCCAGAGTGACGGCCTGCTGCCGGTCGTCCGGGTCGCTGGTGAGCCCGAGGACGAGCACCCAGAGGCCGCCTGCCACCAGGGCGATCCCCTCGAGCGCGGTCAGCGTTGCCGCGTACGTCAGCCGGCGCGGGCGCGGCCCGGCGGTGTCCGCGGCGTCCTGGGCGTGGTTCTGCTCGCTGCTCACCACAGCAGGGTAGCCCTCGCCCTCCGGGGCGCCCGCCCGCGTCCCGCCCGCGGGTGTCCAGGCTCACGCGCCCTCCTCTTACCGGATCCCTACCTCGGGCTGGGCCGGGTACCACCCAGTAGGTACGCTGCCATGCATGCGTGCACTCCTCGTGGTCAATCCGGCGGCAACCACCACAAGCGCACGCAGGCGTGACGTCCTGATCCACGCACTGGCGAGCGAGATGAAGCTGGAGGCGGTCACCACCGAGTACCGCGGCCACGCGCGCGATCTCGGCCGGCAGGCGGCGGAGAGCGACGACATCGACATGGTGGTGGCCCTCGGCGGTGACGGCACCGTCAACGAGGTGGTCAACGGCCTCCTGCACGGCGGCCCCGCCCCGGAGCGGCTGCCCGGCCTGGCCGTCGTTCCCGGCGGCTCCACGAACGTCTTCGCCCGGGCCCTGGGGCTGCCCAACGATCCCGTCGAGGCCACCGGCGCTCTGCTGGACGCCCTGCGCGAGGGCCGGGAGCGGGTCGTCGGCCTCGGGCTGACCTCCGGTACGCCCGGCACCGAGGACGAGGCGGTCCCGGACCGCTGGTTCACCTTCAACGCCGGGCTCGGCTTCGACGCGGGCGTGGTCGGCCGGGTCGAGCAGCAGCGCGAGCGCGGCAAGAAGTCGACTCACGCGCTGTATGTACGTCAGGTGATCCGGCAGTTCCTCGGTGAGCCGAACCGCCGGCACGGCACGATCACCCTCGAACGGCCCGGCGCGGACCCGGTCGAGGATCTTGTCGTCGCCATAGTCTCGAACACGTCCCCTTGGACGTATCTCGGCAATCGCCCCATGTACACATCACCTAAGGCCTCGTTCGATACCGGCATCGACGTGCTCGGTCTCAGCCGTCTGTCTACGGCCGCGGTTGCCCGGTATGGCACCCAGTTGCTCACTTCGTCCCCCGAGCGGGGACCCCATGGCAAGCACGCCCTCTCACTGCACGACATGGACCAGTTCACCTTGCATTCGAAGGCGCCCCTGCCCCTTCAGATGGACGGTGACCACCTGGGGCTCCGAACCAGCGTGACGTTCACAGGCGTACGCCGTGCACTGCGTGTGATTGTGTGAGCGGAAGGGGCGAAAGTCCTTTCACTCGAACGTTTAGGCCAGGATCCACCCCATGGAAGTACGGCTGTGACCTAGTCGACACCGAGGAATCAAAAAAAACTTTTCGGAAGGGGTTGTATCCGCCGCTGAGGTTTGCGAGTCTCTACGTGGCGATCGGGACGGCCCGCAACACCGGCCTCCACTGATCACCGGAACCCCTCTTCAAACACAGGACCACGCCGGGGAAGACTCGGCGGTCGGCCCTTCACTTGTTGAGGGATTCGTGAAAGCGTTCACATTCACAAGCACCCTGCATGTAATACCAAGGAGAGGTAGCAGCCATGGACTGGCGTCACAACGCCGTTTGCCGCGAGGAAGACCCCGAGCTCTTCTTCCCCATCGGCAACACCGGTCCTGCGCTGCTGCAGATCGAGGAAGCCAAGGCCGTCTGCCGTCGCTGCCCGGTGATCGAGCAGTGTCTGCAGTGGGCGCTCGAGTCCGGTCAGGACTCCGGCGTCTGGGGTGGTCTCAGCGAGGACGAGCGCCGCGCGATGAAGCGCCGTGCCGCCCGCAACCGGGCTCGTCAGGCCTCCGCCTGACACTCCCACCCCTGCTGACAGCCTGAGCCGGCGGCGCGTGCAGCGAGTACGCATCTCCCGCCCCCGAGCCGCAGCGCGCAGTACCCCCGATGCGCATAGCTTCGAGCTTAAGCCCCGGATCACCAAGTGGTCCGGGGCTCAATGCTGTCCGGGCCGCGTTCCCGCCTCAGCCGGTCATTTCTGCGCCTGCACCGGGATGTCCAGGATCACCCGCGTCCCCCGCTCCGGCGCCGGGACCATGTCGAAGGTGCCGCCCAACTCCCCCTCCACCAGCGTCCGCACGATCTGCAGGCCGAGGTTCCCCGAGCGGTGCGGGTCGAAGCCCTCGGGCAGCCCGACGCCGTCGTCCTGGACGGTGACCAGGAGGCGGGGCTCCTTGGTGGTGCCGCCGCGGACCGCGGAGACCTCGACCGTGCCGGTGTCGCCCTGGCGGAAGCCGTGTTCCAGCGCGTTCTGCAGCACCTCGGTGAGGACCATCGACAGCGGGGTGGCGACCTCGGCGTCGAGTATCCCGAACCGTCCGGTGCGCCGGCCGGTCACCTTGCCCGGCGAGATCTCGGCGACCATCGTCAGCACCCGGTCGGCGATGTCGTCGAACTCCACACGCTCGTCCAGGTTCTGAGACAGCGTCTCATGCACGATCGCGATGGAGCCGACCCGCCGTACGGCCTCCTCCAGGGCCTCCCGGCCGCTCTCGGAGTCGATGCGCCGGGCCTGGAGGCGCAGCAGGGCGGCGACCGTCTGCAGGTTGTTCTTCACCCGGTGGTGGATCTCCCGGATGGTCGCGTCCTTGGTGATCAACTCGCGTTCACGGCGCCGGAGTTCGGTGACGTCCCGGCACAGCACCAGCGAACCGATGCGGGTGCCCTTCGGCTTGAGCGGGATCGCCCGGAACTGGATGACCCCGTCGTTGGTCTCGATCTCGAACTCGCGCGGCGCCCAGCCGCTGGCCACCTTGGCAAGGGCCTCGTCCACCGGGCCCCGGGTCGGGGCGAGTTCGGCGGTGGTCTGCCCGAGGTGCTGGCCGACCAGGTCCGCGGCGAGGCCGAGGCGGTGGTAGGCGGACAGGGCGTTCGGGGAGGCGTACTGGACGACGCCGTCCGCGTCCAGCCGGATCAGGCCGTCGCCGACGCGCGGGGAGGCGTCCATGTCGACCTGCTGGTCGGGGAAGGGGAAGGAACCGGCCGCGATCATCTGCGCGAGGTCCGAGGCGCTCTGGAGGTACGTCAGCTCCAGACGGCTCGGTGTGCGGACGGTGAGCAGGTTGGTGTTGCGGGCGATCACACCGAGGACGCGGCCCTCACGCCGTACGGGGATGGACTCGACCCGCACGGGGACCTCTTCGCGCCACTCCGGGTCGCCCTCGCGCACGATCCGGCCCTCGTCCAGCGCCACGTCCAGCATGGGCCGGCGGCCGCGCGGGACGAGGTGGCCGACCATGTCGTCCTGGTACGAGGTCGGGCCGGTGTTGGGGCGCATCTGGGCGACCGACACGTACCGGGTGCCGTCATGGGTGGGGACCCACAGGACCAGGTCGGCGAAGGAGAGGTCGGAGAGCAGCTGCCACTCCGAGACCAGCAGGTGGAGCCACTCGAGATCGGAGTCGTCGAGGGCCGTGTGCTGGCGTACGAGTTCGTTCATGGAGGGCACGTGTGCGAGCGTACCGGGGCTTCGCGGGTGGCCGGAAAACACCCGCGGGCCGCGGCGCCTGGAAGGGACCCTCAACCCTCCCGGCACCGCAGCCCGGAGCATCATCGGCCGCGGGGTGTGCGGTCCCGGTCGGCCGAAGGTCGAGGAGCCGGGGCAGTCAGGGCAGAGAGCTCCGGATCCTCGATCCGCCTTCCTGTGCGGGGAAGACGGAGGCTTGTTCACTTGGATTGTGGACTAGACCACGAAGGCGTGTCCATCGGTGCGCGAGCACGCACCGAAGAATGGCACGCGATGCCACGAAGCCTAGCCCGCCCCGGTCAGTCGTGGGGCCAGATGGTCATGGCAATTTCCGCGAGCGCTTCCAGGTCCTCCCGGCTCGCTCCGTCGCGGGCCTGCTGGGACATGCCCTGGATCATCGCGCCGGCGTGTCGGGCGAGGGCGGCGGCGTCGGTGCCGGCCGGGAGGCACCCGGCCGCGATGTCCGCCCGGATCCGGGATTCGAGCCCGGCGATGTTCGCGTTGCGGCGGTCGCGCAGCAGCTCCTCCACCTCGGGGCTGGTGCAGTTGGTGGCGGCGTGGACGACCAGGCAGCCGTACGGGTGGGCAGGGTCGGTGTACTCGGCGGCGGCCTCGCGCAGGGTGCGGGCGACGGCCGCACGGGCGGTGGGCTCCTCGGCGAGGGCGCGCTCGGCGAAGGCGCCGTGCGTGCCGGCGTAGACCTGGACGACCTCCTCGAACAGGGTCCGCTTGTCACCGAAGGCCGCGTACAGGCTGGGGGCTCCGATGCCCATGATGTGGGTGAGGTCGGAGACCGAGGTGGCCTCGAAGCCGCGTTCCCAGAAGGCCATCAGCGCCTTCTCCAGCGCGGTGGCCCGGTCGAAGGAGCGCGGCCGGCCCCGCGTCCTGCCCGTGCCGCCCCGCACCTGCGTCTGCGCTTCCTGACCCGTCGTCATGGGAGCATTTTATAGCGCCCCCTAGAAAATTGTCACCGGGCTGGTGTACGGTCTTTTTGTATCGATCGTTAGACAAGTCTGGAGGGGCCGAGATGGGCGTGCTCACGGGGAAGACGGCGCTGGTCACGGGGGCCAGCCGGGGCATCGGGCGGGCGATCGCCGAGCGGCTGGGGCGGGACGGGGCACGGGTCGCGGTGCACTACGGCAGCAACGAGGCCGCCGCGAAGGAGACGGTGGCGGTGATCGAGGCGGCCGGCGGCTCGGCGTTCCCGATCGGGGTGGAGCTGGGGTCACCGGGGGACGCCGGACGCCTGTGGAAGGAGTTCGACCGACACGCGGACGGGCTCGACATCCTCGTGCACAACGCGGGCATCGGCAGCGCGCCTCCGTTCCCCGAGATCGGGGAGGAGGAGTACGACCGGCTCTTCGCGGTGAACGTGAAGGCGCCGTTCTTCCTCACCCGGCTCGGGACGGAGCGACTCCGGGACGGCGGGCGGGTGGTGAACATATCGTCCGGGCTGGCGCGGACCGCCGCGATGCCCCAGGCCATCGCCTACGCCATGACGAAGGCCGCGCTGGACGTCTTCACCCGGGACCTGTCCAAGCTGCTGGGCCCCCGCGGGATCACCGTGAACTCCGTGGCGCCCGGCATCGTGGACACCGACGTCAACGCCGCGTGGCTGCGCGCCAGCGACGAGGCCTGGCAGGGTGCCGCCGCGTACTCGGCGCTGGGCCGGGTGGGCACACCGGCGGACATCGCCGACGTGGTGGCGTTCCTGGTCTCGGATGACGGCCGTTGGGTGACCGGTCACTGGCTGGACGCGACGGGAGGCTCACTCGGCTAGCAGCCGGCGCGGCCGCCGGCAGGGGCCCGGACGGCACATCCCCACCCCCGTCCCACGCTCCTGTCGCCCCCCTGTTCCCACCCCTTGTCTCCGCGCCCGCGAACGCCGATTCTGTTAGATTGGTCTAAACCACATAGACGCACAGAGCCCTCTCCAGAACGGCAGGCCCAGCGTGGAAGTTGTCATCGTTCCGGACGCCGCCGCAGGCGGCGAGCTGATCGCCGAGGCCATGGCCCAGCTGCTGCGACGCAAGCCCGACGCCCTGCTCGGCGTGGCCACCGGCTCCACCCCGCTGCCCATCTACCAGGCGCTGACCACCAAGGTGCGCTCCGGCGCCGTGGACGCCTCGCGAGCGCGGATAGCACAGCTCGACGAGTACGTGGGGCTGCCCGCCGACCACCCCGAGTCCTACCGCTCGGTGCTGCGCCGGGAAGTGCTGGAGCCGCTCGGCATAGACATGGACGCGTTCATGGGCCCGGACGGCACGGCCGAGGACGTACCGGCGGCATGCGAGGCGTACGACCGCGCGCTCGCCGGGGCCGGTGGGGTCGACCTGCAGCTGCTCGGCATCGGGACCGACGGGCACATCGGGTTCAACGAGCCGTGCTCCTCGCTCGCCTCGCGCACCCGGATCAAGACCCTGACCGAGCAGACCCGGATCGACAACGCCCGCTTCTTCGACGGAGACATCGAGCAGGTCCCCCATCACGTCATCACCCAGGGCATCGGCACCATCCTGGAGGCCCGCCACCTGGTGCTGCTGGCGACCGGCGAGGGCAAGGCGGACGCGGTCGCCGCGACTGTCGAGGGCCCGGTCGCCGCGGTCTGCCCGGCCTCCGCGCTCCAGCTCCACCCGCATGCCACGGTCGTCGTCGACGAGGCGGCGGCGTCCAAGCTCAAGCTGGCGGACTACTTCCGGCACACCTACGCCGACAAGCCGGACTGGCAGGGGATCTAGGCCGGGCGTTGGGGCCCCGGACGCCGCTCGGCGGTTTCTAGGGATCGTCGCAACACGTGGTCGGTTGTGTCAGACGGCGAGCAGTTTATGCAGGCGCTCGGCTGGGGTTTCCCAGCCGAGCGTT
>NZ_JBWKIR010000014.1:0-201943 GCF_056432605.1 Streptomyces sp. NPDC045022 | reverse complement strand
ACGCTCGGCTGGGAAACCCCAGCCGAGCGCCTGCATAAACTGCTCGCCGTCTGACACAACCGACCACGTGTTGCGACGATCCCTAGAAACCGCCCTCCGTCCCGCGGGGCCCTTCGTCATACCCGCGGCCGTGTGACCCATCCCACACGAAGACCCGGTGCGGCTGGGGCAACCCTTCGGGCTTTTCGCTGATCAAACCTGCCGGATCGACAAACGCTGAGAGGGACCTGCCTTCGGAGGGGGAGGCAGGTCCCTCTTTGGCGTCCGTGCTTCTCCGCCGTCCGTGCTTCTTCGGCGGGCTACTTCTTCGGTGGCACCGCCGGCATCCCCAGGAAGGGCAGCCGCAGCGCGCCGAACGCCTCCGCCGGGACGACCGGGTTCCGCGGTTCCACCGGCTTCAGCCGCTCGTACGCCGCGCCCGGCGCGGGGCGCGGGTCCTCCTCGCCCTTGTTCGGCCAGAGGGACATCGCCCGCTCGGCCTGCGCGGTGATCGTCAGCGAGGGGTTCACGCCCAGGTTCGCCGAGACCGCGGCGCCGTCGACGACCGAGATGCCGGGGTGGCCGTACAGCCGGTGGTAGGGGTCGATCACGCCCGTCTCCGGGGAGCCGCCGATGGGGCAGCCGCCGAGGAAGTGCGCGGTGAGCGGGGTGCCCATCAGCTCGCCGACGTTGCTTCCGGCGAAGCCGTTGATCTCGGCGGCGAGCGCCGTGGCGGCCTCCGTGCCGGCCTTGATCTGCTTGGGGTTCGGGGAACCGTGTCCCTGTCGCGCGGTCAGCAGGCCCTTGCCGAGGCCGCCGGGCTTCAGGTACGTCGTCAGGGAGTTGTCCAGCGACTGCATCACCAGGGCGATGATGGTCCGTTCCGACCAGCGCCGGTTGGAGAGGGAACGGGCGACCAGCAGGGGATGCCGTACCGCGTTCGCCAGCCAGGCCAGCGCCCGGGAGGAGCCCTCCGCGTACGGCACCTGGAGGATCGACAGACCGCCCATGGAGTTGGAGCCCTTGCCGTAGCGGACGGGTTCGATGTGGGTGTTCTCGTCGGGGTGGACCGAGGACGTGATGGCGACGCCCCGCGTGAAGTCGGCCTTCGGCTCGCCGGTCGCCTTGCGGTAGCGGCGGTTGTCGGTCTGCGCGCCGACCAGCGCCTCGGAGTTGGTGCGGGTCAGATCGCCCAGCCGGTTCGACAGGTACGGGAGCCGGCCGCCCGCCTTCATTCGGTGCAGCAGGGTCTGGGTGCCGTAGGTGCCGGCCGCGAGGACGACCTTGCGCGCGGTGAGGATCCGGCCCTCGCCCTTCTTCTTCCGGTCCGTCGGCAGGGTCGCCACCGCGTATCCGCCGCGCGAGTCGTCCGTGACCGACACGACCGTCGTCATCGGGTGGACCACCGCGCCCGCCTTCTGGGCGAGGTGGAGGTAGTTCTCGTTGAGGGTGTTCTTCGCACCGTGCCGGCAGCCGGTCATGCACTCGCCGCATTCGGTGCACGCGTTCCTCGACGGACCGGCACCGCCGAAGTACGGGTCCGCCACCTGCCCGCCCGGCTTCGCCTTCGCCGTCCCGTCGGCGTCCTTGCCGTCGCCGAAGAACACACCGACCGGCGCGAGGTGGAAGGTGTCACCGACGCCCATCCGCTGTGCCGCCGCCTTCAGGTGCACGTCGGAGGGGGTCATGGTCGGGTTGAGCCGTACGCCGAGCATGCGCTGGGCCTGGTCGTAGTACGGCTTCAGCTCCTCCTGCCAGTCGGTGATGTCCTTCCACTGCGGGTCGTCGAAGAACGGCTTCGGCGGTACGTAGAGGGTGTTGGCGTAGTTGAGCGAACCACCGCCGACGCCCGCGCCGGCCAGCACCATCACATTGCCCAGCAGATGGATGCGCTGGATGCCGAACAGGCCGAGCTTCGGGGCCCAGAGGTAGTTCTTCAGGTCCCACGAGTTCTTCGGGAGGCTGTCACGGGTGAAGCGGCGGCCGGCTTCCAGGACGCCGACCTTGTATCCCTTTTCGGTGAGGCGGAGGGCGGACACCGAGCCGCCGAACCCCGATCCGATGACGATGACGTCGTAGTCGTACCCGTCCTCGTCCCGGGTCTGGACAGACTTCTCCTGCGACACGTGCTCTCCTCGTTGAGAACGGGGGCTTGGCTGGACGGAGTTGGCTAACGGAACCGGAATGCCTTCATCAGGCGGAGACTGCGGCTCATGAGGGCGGTGTACTTCTCGTCGTCCATGCCCAGCGAGGGCGCCATCGGCAGCAGACGCTGCTGGGCCACCGTCTGGGCCTCGGTGTACTTGAGGATGCCCTCGGAGCCGTGGCGACGGCCGAGGCCGGAGTCCTTCATGCCGCCCATCGGGGACTGGACGCTGCCGTAGGCGGGCGCGTAGCCCTCGTTGACGTTGACCGTGCCGGTGCGCAGACGGGAGGCGATGTCCAGGCCGCGCCGGGCGTTCTTCGTCCACACGGACGCGTTCAGGCCGTACGGCGTGGCGTTGGCACGCTCGACGGCTTCGTCCGCGTCGTTGAAACGGTAGATCGAGACGACCGGGCCGAAGGTCTCCTCCTCGCACACGGCCATGGAGTCCTCCACGCCGTCGAGGATGGTGGGCTCGAAGAAGTAGGGGCCGATGTCGGGGCGGGCCGTCCCGCCCGCGATCACCTTCGCGCCCTTGGCGACGGCCTCCTCGACATGGCGTTCGACGGTCTTGAGCTGGCGCTCGCCGATCAGCGAGCCCATGTCGGCGCCGTAGGCCAGGGAGCGGCCGAGCCGCATGGCCCGGGTGCGGGCGGCGAAGCGCTCCAGGAAGACGTCGGCGACCGACTCGTGGACGTACAGCCGCTCGATGGAGATGCAGAGCTGGCCGGCCGAGGAGAAGCAGGCGCGGACGGCACCGGCGGCGGCCCGCTCGATGTCGGCGTCGTCCAGCACCAGCATGGCGTTCTTGCCGCCGAGTTCGAGGGAGACGCCGACCAGGCGGGCGGCGGCGCCCTGGGCGACCTCGCGGCCGGTGCGGGTGGATCCGGTGAACGAGACGTAGTCGGCGTGCTTGACCAGCTCCGGGCCGACCACCGGGCCCTCGCCGAGGACGACCTGGAAGACGCCCTCGGGCAGTCCGGCCTCGATGAGCAGGTCGCGGGCCCACAGGGCGGTGAGGCAGGTCTCCGTGTCCGGCTTCATCACCACCGCGTTGCCGGCGACGAAGGCGGGCAGCGCGTCGCCGACGGACAGCTCCAGCGGGTAGTTCCAGGGCGCGATCTGGCCCACGACCCCGCGCGGGTGACGCAGTTCGAGGGTCTTGGTGAGGGCCGGTACGGCGCCCGCGTGGCGCTTCGGACGCAGGTAGGCGGCGGCCCGGCGGCCGTAGTGGCGGGACGCGACGGCGACGGCCAGCAGCTCCTCGTGCGCGTGCAGCCGCGCCTTGCCGGTCTCCAGCTGGACGAGGTCGAGGACCTCGGCCTGCCGCTCCAGCAGCAGGTCGTGGAAGCGGAGCAGAACGGCGGCCCGCTGCCGTACCGGGATCTTCGCCCACACGGCCTGTGCGGCACGGGCCGCCTCGAAGGCGCGCCGTACGTCCTCGGGAGTGGACTCGGGCAGGTCGGCCAGCTTCTCACCGGTGAACGGGGTGTGGTTGGCGGTACGGCCGGAGCCGACGACGCCCTTGGTGAGCTGGGCCACCAGTTCCGGGGTGACCACGTCCGCGGCGGTGCGGGCGCCTTCGGGGGCGGGCGCGAGGGGGTTGGTGGCGGCGATGTCCGGGGCCTGCGTGTCCGTCATGACGCGCAGGGTATGCCGGTACGGAGGCTTTGTGTACCCGTCGGTAACGGGGATTCACCGACCGCTCACACGCTGCCAGTGATCACTGGCAGTGAATGTGCTGATCAGGGCGTTGAGGCGCCGACGAGTACGGTGATCATTCGGCTCCCGGTTTCTTCGCGAGCAGCAGTCCGAGAGCGGTGAGCGGGGTGCGCCGGCGCGGGTCGGCGGGCGGGGCGGGCGCGGACGCCCCGGTCACGGCCGGCGCCTCGGCGTCCGGCGCAGGTGGGGCGCCCGGCGCGGTGTTCGGCTCCGGCACCGGGGGCTGGCCCGGCACCGGCTTCGGCGGCATGTCCGGTACGGGCGTCAGGCCCAGGTACGCACGCAGTGCCGCGTCGACCTCCGCCGCGCCGGGCCGCTCCCCGGGGTCGCCGGCGCGCAGCCGGTCCAGCAGGGGGCCGAGCGGGCCGGGGTGTGTGTCCCCGAGGGCGGTGCGGAGCAGCGCGCCGAGGGACCACAGGTCGGAGGCCGGGCCGGCGCCGGGGCCCGCCGCCCGCTCCGGGGCCACGAACCCGGCGGGTGCTTCCCCCACGTGCCCGTCGCCGATCCCGAAGTCCGTGAGGACGACCCGCCCGGTGCCGGATTCCAGCAGGACGTTGGCCGGCTTGAGGTCCCGGTGCACGATGCCGACGGCGTGGGCGGCGCGCAGGGCGCCGAGTACGGCGAGCCCGATGCGGGCGGCCTCGGCGAGCGGCAGGGGTCCGCGCCCCAGGGCCTCCCGCAGGGACTCGCCGGCCACCAGCTCCATGACGATCCAGGGGGTTCCGGCCTCGGTGACGACGTCGTGCACCGTGACGGCGGAGGGATGCCGCACCCGGGTGGCGGCACGAGCCTCCCGGTAGAGGCGGTGGGCGATGCGCCGGCTCTCCTCGTCGTCGGCCGGATCGCCGGGCAGCAGCGGCTCCTTGACGGCGACACGGGCCTGATCCTGTTCGTCCCGGGCGCGCCAGACGGTCCCGGCCGGGCCGGAGCCGAGGCGCCCGGTCAGCCGGTAGCGGCCGCCGATCAGACGTCCGTCGGGCGGGTGTTCGCCGTCTTCGGTCATGTCACATGAGTACCGTGTGCACCACGTCGTTGTCGAAGCGGGCGGTCAGGCGGCCCATCGGTGCAGGCTGAAGCCGCGGCCCGCCTTCCGCACCTCCACGGCGCCGGCGCCGGCGAAGTGGGCGGGGACCACCAACTCCCGCTCCTCGGCGGCCCGTTCCAGTACCCGCAGCCGGGTGACGGCCGCTCCGCGCGGGTCGGCGCAGAAGCAGCTGTTGCACTCGGGCCGCAGAATCTGCACCGGGCTGTGCAGGAGGTCGCCGACGAACACCGCGCGTTCGCCACGGGACTCGACGCGCAGGACGGCGGAGCCGGGGGTGTGACCGGGGGCCGCCTCGAGTACGAGGTGCGCGTCGATCCGGTACTCGTCCTCCCACACCACGGCCTGCCCGGCCCGGTGCACGGGCGCGATGCTGTCCTCGTAGATCAGCCGGTCGTCGGGGCGTGCCCCGCCGCCGTATCCGCCCGCGGGGCCGAAGTGGTGGTCGTCGGGGGCGGGGATCAGATACCGCGCCCCGGGGAAGGCCGGCACCCACTCGCCGCCGGCGTCCACGGTGTTCCAGCCGACGTGGTCGCCGTGCAGATGGGTGTTGACGACGACGTCGACGTCCCCCGGACGGACCCCGAGCCGCTCCAGCCGCCCCAGGAAGTCCCCCTCCCGCCGGTGGAAGAGCGGATTGCCCGGCCGCTCGCGTCCGTTGCCGACGCCGGTGTCGACCAGCACCGTCCGCCCGCCCCCGCGCACCACCCAGGTCTGGAGCGTCACCACGGCACGGTCGCCGCCGGACTCCCGGTGGTCGGGGACGAGCTGTGCCTCGTGGGCCTCCCACACCTCGGGGCCGCAGTCCGGGACCAGCGTGGCGGCGGGCACGTACGGTCCCTGCCACTCGATCACGCGGCACACCTCGAGGTCACCGATCATGAAGCTCTGTACGTTGTCATCAGCCATACCCGGAACCCTAGGAACCCTGAGTGAGCGATCCAATGCTCCTCCGGCTCGATCGAATACGCCGTCGTCTCACGCACCGCCGTCTCCTACGCTGTCGTCCATGGATGTGGTGAGTGACGCGATATCCGCCGTCCGCGTGGGCAGCCCGTCCTCGAACCGGCTCCGGGTGAGCGGCGACTGGTGCGTCCGGTTGCCGCCGTACGAGGGGGCGGGCTTCCATGTCGTCCTGAGCGGCGCCTGCCTGCTCCTGCCGGACGGGGGCGGTGATCCGGTGACCCTGGGTCCGGGGGACGTGGTGCTGCTCCCGTACGGGGCGGGGCACGTGCTGGCGGACCCGGCGGCGGGAGCGGCCGAGGTGCGGCGGGCAGTCCTCCTCGAGGAGGTGCGGGACACCGACGTACGGCTTCCCGGAGCCGGACCCGAGGTGGAGCTGCTGTGCGGCAAGTACCGTCTCGACCGCAGCCGCGCGCACCCGCTGATGGCGGAGCTGCCGCAGGTGGTCCATCTGCCCCACCGGGTCGGCGATCACCCCGAACTGCGCACGGCGGTCGACCTGTTGGCCCGGGAGCTGGACGAACGCCGTCCGGGGGCCTGCCTCGCACTGCCGAGCCTGCTGGACCTCCTGCTGATCTACCTGGTCCGGGCCTGGATGGCCGAGGCGGAGACGGGCGCCTGGCCGGCGGTGCTGAGCGACCCGGTGACGACGGCCGCGCTGCGCGCCCTGCACTCCGACCCGGCGGCACCCTGGACGGCCGACCGCCTGGCCGCCGAGGCGGGCGTCTCCCGCGCCACCCTCGCCCGCCGCTTCACCTCCCTGGTCGGCCGTCCGCCGATGGCGTACCTGACGTGGTGGCGGCTGACCCTGGCGGCGACCCGGTTGCGCGACTCGGACGCGCCGCTCGCGACGGTGGCCCGGGAGACGGGCTACGGCAGCCCGTACGCACTCTCGCACGCGTTCAGCCGGGAGTTCGGGATCACGCCGGGCAGATACCGCGGTCTCAGGGCTTCGTGATGTCCAGGTTCGCGATCGCCGTCTTCGCCACCTCCCGGCCACGGGCGGTGAAGTCGCCCCTGGCCGGGTAGCCGACGGCGAGCGTGTACAGGTCCCCGGCAGCGGTCCGGTAGTAGAAGATCTGGAGTTCGCGCGGGCGGGGATCCTGGCTGTCGTCGGTCGTGTAGACGATGGTGTTCTTCGCGGCCTGCCTGCCGCGGTACGTGGCCGTGTCGTCCGGGTGCGTCCGCGCGCCCTTGGGCATGTCGAGGCTGTACTCGCCGTCGTTCCTGAACTTCTCGTCCTCGGCGTACATCTGGGACCGCGCGGTGTTCTTGATCTCGTGCAGGGAGTCGTCCGCCTTGCGGGACAGGCGCAGCTCGATCCGGATGCCACCGCTCCAGTCCGCGTACGCCACCCAGTTCCTGTCGGTCTCGTCCTTCTCGGGCCGGTCGGCCTGGTATTCGCCGGGGACCACGAGCGTGGCACCCAGCCCGGCCTCCTGCCGCTTCGCCCAGCCGTCCGGCAGCGGGCCCGCGAAGGGGTCGGCGAGGACGAGGTACACCGCCACCGCGGCGGCGACCAGCGCCGCGCCCAGGCCCAGCCACGCCGTGCGGCCGAAGCGCCGGGAAGGGGCGGCCGGCGCGGTCACCGGCAGGGGCCGGGTCGGCACCGGAGGCGCCGGGGGCCTGCCCGCCTCCTCGAGCAGGGCGCGGACCCGGTCCGCGGCCGGCCGGTGCGCGGGGTCCTTCTGGAGCAGCCCGTTGATGACCTCGGCCAGCGGGCCCGAGGCGGACGCGGGCGGAGCCGGGGTGGCGTTGAGCACGGACTGGAGGGTCGCCGGGGTGTTGCTGCGGCGGAACGGCGAGACGCCCTCGGTGGCCGTGTAGAGGACCACGCCCAGGGACCACAGGTCGCTCGCCGGGCCGGGCCGCTGCCCCAGCACGCGTTCCGGCGCGATGTACTCGGGCGAGCCGACGAAGCCACCGGTGTCCGTGAGTCGTGTGTCGCCCTCGATCTGGGCGATCCCGAAGTCCGTCAGGACCACCCGGCCGTACCGGCCGAGCAGGACGTTGTCGGGCTTGACGTCCCGGTGCAGGACGCCCGCCGCGTGCGCCGCCTCCAGCGCGCCGAGCACCTCCAGGCCGATCCGGGCCGCCTCGCGCGCGTCCAGCGTGCCCTCCTGCAGCGCGCTGCCGAGGGTGCGGCCGCGCACCAGCTCCATCACGATCCACGGCCGGCCGTCGACGACCGCCACGTCGTACACGTTCACCACCGCCGGGTGGTCCAGCCGAGCCGCCGCGCGGGCCTCGCGGCGCATCCGCTCGAAGGCGTTGGCGCGTTCCCGTTCGGGAAGGTGATCCGGTACGCGGGGCTCCTTGACGGCGACCTCACGGTCCACCATCTCGTCCTGGGCCCGCCATACGGTGCCCATCCCACCATGGCCCAGCTTGCCGAGCAGACGGTAACGGCCCGCGATCAGCCGCCCGTCGCCCGGTTCCTGGGCGGGGACCACGCGGGCCGGCACCGCATGGGCTTCCGGCTGCGGCTGCGGGATCGGGTGCGACTGTGGCTGCGGGGTCGGCTGCGGCTGCGGGGTCGGGTGCTGTTGCTGCGGGATCGGGTGTGGCTGCGCCTGCGGCTGCGGGATCGGGTGCGCGTCGGGCGCCGGCCGCGGCTTCGGCGGTTGCAGAACAAAACTCGTCGTGTCGTCGGTCCCGTGGCCGACTCCCCCGTCACTGCTCATGCCTCATCCATATCGCGCCGGCGGCACCCGGAGCCACAGCGAACAGCAACCGGTCACACACCCGTGACCGAGTGACCGTGCGCCGAGGACGCCGGTCAGCCGCCCGGGACCGAGAAGGTGTCGACCGCCACGTCGAAGTACTCGCGCGCCTCGCGCACGTGGCCCACCGGTGCCGACACCCACACGTCGTACATCCGCCCGGCCTCCTCCCAGCACAGGTCGTACGTGTGCCGAGGCCCCTCCGCGGCGCTGAAGCCGTCCCAGCTGAACTCCCACAGCGCGGCGGGGTGTCCGTCGTGCGTGGTCACGGTGACCCGGCCGTCGTGGTAACCGGGGTTGGTGGAGGACCCCTTGGCCGCCATGCGGTCCAGCACCGCGTGCGGGCCTCCCGGTTGCGGCTCGGCGACCTTGACGCCGAGGCGGAAGGTCTCCCCCGGCGAGAGGTAGAAGACGCGCTCGCCCTGGGGACTGCGGGTGAAGTCCTGAGGCACGGCGAGGGAGAAGCCCGCCGGGTCCCGGGCGGTGCGGTAGCCCGAGGGTGCCGTGGGCGAGTCGGCTCCGGTCGGGCCCGTGCCTGCCGGGCGGGTCACGGAGGGGGCCGCGGAGGTGGCGGTGACCGTCCGGCGTGGTGAGGTGGCGGTCGGGGGCGCGCTGGTGCTCGCGCCGGTCCGGGGCGGGGTCGTCGCCGTACCGCCCGGAGTGCCGCCGCCCCCGTCCCCGTCGCGGTGCAGCAGCAGCGCCGCGGCCGACACGCCGGCCCCGGCCAGCGCGGCGACGAGCAGGGCCGCGACCAGCACCCCTCGTGGGGACGGCCGGACGGGGGACTGCGCCGACGGCCGCGGCGCGGCGGACGGGAGCGGGCCGCTGTGCGGGACGTCCTGCTGGGTCGGTGTGTAGGACGCCGGGGCCGGTGGCGAGACCCCGGACCTGGAGGTGTGGCTGCCGGACCCGGATCTGGGCGTACGGCCCCCGCCGTGCCGCTGGGCGCGGGTGTGGCCGTACGGGCCCGCCGTACCGGGACCGTCCGGCGCGTCCGGGGTCCGGCCCGTCTCCAGGTAGGTCCGCAGCATCCGCTCGGCGTCCGCCGCGCCCAGCCGCCGGTCGGGGTCGCGTTCCAGCAGGCCCCGTACGACGGGCAGCAGCGGCCCGGCCTGCGCGGGCGGCCGGATGTCGTCGGCGACGACGGCATGCAGGATGCCGCCCAGCGAGTCGCGCCGGAACGGCGACTCGCCGCTGAGCACCGTGCACAGCAGCGCGCCCAGCGACCACAGGTCGGACTCCGGTCCGGTGCGCAGCCCGGACATCCGTTCCGGCGCGGTGTACTCGGGCGAGCCGACGAAGGACCCGGTCTCGGTGAGCGTGGTGGCGCCCGCGACCTGCGCGATACCGAAGTCGGTGAGCACGACCCGGTCGGTGCCGGACTCGATCAGGACGTTCGCGGGCTTGATGTCCCGGTGCAGCACCCCCGCCTCGTGCGCGGTGTGCACCGCGCTCAGCAGGGCGATGCCGATCCGCGCGGCCTCGGCGGCGTCGACCGGGCCCTGCCGGGCGATCCGGTCGGCGAGCGAGCCGCCGTCCACCAGCTCCAGGACCAGGTACGGCCGTTCGTCCTGCTCCACCACGTCGTGCACGACGATGATGTGCGGATGCCGCAGCTGGGCGACCGCACGGGCCTCGCGGAAGGTGCGGTCACGGCGGCGGCGCGCGTCGTCGTCCGGCAGCGAGTCGTCCGGGAGGAGTTCCTTGACCGCCACCCGGCGGCCCAGCACCTCATCGCTCGCCCGCCATACGACGCCCATGCCGCCGCGCCCGATGCGTGCCTCCAGACGGTAACGGCCCGCGATCACCCGGAAGTCGGCGCCCTCGGTCCCCATGCGCCCCATCATGCCGCACCGGACCCATGCGCTCCGGGGCGCCGATCGGCCAAGCGGCCCGCTCAGCCTGCCATTTTCGGCCGTCTCGGCGTCCCTGCCGTCCCGGCGTGCCTGCCGTCCCGGCGTGCCTGCCGTCCCGGCGTCCCGGCCGTCCTCGCGTTTCCGGCCGGGTCAGCCCGCGGCCGGCTGCTGCCAGCTCTGCAGCACCCACTTGAACTGCTTGCTGATCGTCGCCCAGTCCCCGGCCGGCGAGGACATGTAGATCGCGTACTCGGTGCCCTCCCGCGAGAAGTACGTCTCCTCGATGGCGTGCCGCGGCCCGGCGAGGTAGGCCGAGTCCTTCTTCAGCGCGGTCCAGGTGTACTCCCACAGCGAGCCCTTGCGGTCGCGGTAGATGTTCTCCTTCAGGGTCACGCGCTGGTAGTCGGCCAGCCGCTGGAGCTGCTGCTCCAGATCCTTCTGGTGCAGGCCGGCGTCGGCGAAGTCCGGTGAGCCGTCGATGGCGATGCGAACGAAGTGCCTGCCGTTGTCGGGCGAGTAGTCCACCTGCTTGAGGTCGCCCTGGATGTCGTAGACCTTGCGCTTCCAGCCCTTGGGCAGGGACAGGCCGAAGCCCAGCGGGTCGTCGTGGGACTCCCAGCCGGCGGGAATGGTGCCCTGCCGGCCGGGCCCGTCGCTGCCGCTGCCGCTCGGCGAGGACGCCGGGGGCGGTGCCGTGCCCGCGCTCGTCCCGCTCTCCTGCTCCATCCCGTCCCAGTGCTGGAAGGCCACCGCCGCCCCGCCGCCCAGCACGGCCGCGGCGGCGACGACGAGCGCGAGCGTGCGCAGCCGGCGCCGGGGACGGCCCGTGGCGGGGCGTGCCCCGCCCGTCGGTCCCACGGGTGTGGGCGCCACGGCGGTCGGCCCGGTCGCGGAACGGCCCGCACCCGACGCACCGTCGCCGTAACCGGGGGCGGTCGCCCCCGGGCCGTAACCGGAGGCGGACATGCCGGAGCCATGACCGGAAGGGGCGGTCCCGGAGCCGTAACCCGAGGTGCCCGGTCCGTAGCGGGAAGTACCCGGTCCGTAGCCGGAGTTGCCCGCACCGTAGTCCGTGGCGCCCGACCCGTAGCCGGAGGCGCCCGGCCCCTGGCCGCCTGCCGTGCGGACGCCCGAGCCCTGCGTCGGTACGAAGGCCTGCGCCGCGTTCGGCCGACGGCCCTCCGCCGCCTCGGCGAGCATCTGTTCCGCTTCCTCCGCGCCCGGCCGCTGGGCCGGTTCCTTGCGCAGCAGGGCGGCGATGACCGGTGCGAGCGGACCGGCGTGGTGCGGCTCGTCCACCTCCTCCTCGACGACCGCCTGCATGGTGCTCAGCGGCGAGGTACGGCGGAACGGCGAGCGGCCCTCGACGGCCGTGTACAGCGAGGCGCCGAGCGCCCACAGGTCCGAGGACGGGCCGGGGTCGTGGCCGCGCACCCGCTCGGGAGCGAGGTAGTCGACCGAGCCGACGACCTCTCCGGTGCGGGTGATGGTGGTGTCGCCCTCGATCTGGGCGATGCCGAAGTCGGTGAGCAGGACCCGGCCGTCGCGGCCGAGGAGGACGTTGCCGGGCTTGACGTCCCGGTGCAGCACGCCGGCGGAGTGCGCGGCGCGCAGCGCCCGCAGGACCCACAGGCCGATCCGCGCGGCCTCCCGTGGCTCGACGCGTCCCCGCTCCTTGACCGCGTCGGCCAGTGAGTGGCCCTCGACCAGCTCCATCACGATCCACGGGCGGCCGTCGTGCTCGAGGACGTCGTGCACGGTGACGACGGCGGAGTGGTTGATGCGCGCCGCGGCCCGCGCCTCGGCCCGGGTGCGGGCGAGCAGCACGGCCTGGTCGCTGTCGGAGACGTAGAGAGCGGCGGTCAACTCCTTGATGGCGACCGCCCGGTGCAGCACCTCGTCGTGGGCGCGCCACACCCGGCCCATGCCGCCGCTGCCGATGGAATCGGCAAGCCGGTAGCGGCCCGCTATGAGCAGGCCCTGCATCTGATTCACGTTGCCCCGCAATGTTCTTGACAGGGTCAGAGTAAGGACCGGCCTGCCCGCAGGGAACCAGCGGGGTGCCAAGGTGACAGCACTGTGACGGTTGTCGCTCGCGCAGGCGAACGGGAACCGGTCCGGCGCCGCTCACCCGGTATACGGGGCGCTCAACCGGTGTAGCGGTACGTCGCGGTGGCCTGCTCGTACAGCCGCGTCACCTCGTCCCGCTCGGCCTCCGGACCGCGGACCTGGACGATGTGGTAGCGGCCGTTCAGCAGGATCGCCATGTTGCGCACGTACAGGTCGCGCCCCTGCCCGTCGGTCCAGGTGAACTGCCCCTCGGCCATGGTCCGTCCGCCCACCTCGATGGTTCTCAGACCGGTGGCGGTGGCCCAGCTGGAGTCACGGTAGGGCTGGAGTTCCTTCTCCTTGTCCCGCTGGTAGACCATCGGGTCGCCGCCGTAGGCCGCGGAACTGTCCCGTCCGGGTACGAGGATCAGCTCGAACCTGCCGTGCGCGTAGACCACCTGGCCGCTGCCGTTCCTCGGGGTGCGGTCCCAGCCCTTGGCGACGGCGACCTGGAAGCCGTCCGGGTCCTTGCGCAGGGTGAAGCCGTCGGCGACGGAGGGGCCGCCGCCGGTCTGCGTCTCGGTGGCGGGCGCCGACGCCGAGGGGCTGCCGTCCGGCGCGCCGTCCCCGGACGACGGTTGCGCCGACCGGGAGGGGGCGGGGCCTGCCTGCCCGGCGCTGCCGGTACGGTCGCCGCCGGCCGCTCCGCTGTCCTTCTGCTTCGGCATGAACAGCATCGCGTACGCGATCGCACCGGCCAGCAGGAGCAGGATCAGCACGAGCAGGATCCGGCCCAGGCTGCGTGGCGAACCGTCCTCTTCCCGGGCCCGCTTGTGCCGGCCGTGCGGATGGGCCGCGGGCAGTCCGGCGCGGCGGCGCCGCACCAGCTCGCCGCGGCGCCGGACGATCGGCAACCGGCTCGGGTCGGCGGGCGGGACGGGGACGACATGGACACCGGCGTCCGGCTCGGGCGCGGACCGCACCAGCGACCGCAGCCAGCCGCCCAGTTCCTCGAAGTCCAGCCGGTCGGTGGGGTCCTGGCGCAGCAGTGACTCCACGACCGGCCGCAGCGGTCCGCACTCCTCGGCGAACGCGGGCGGCTCGGCGCACACCAGCTGCACCAGCTCGGCCGTCGACTCCTCCGGGTACGGCGCATGCCCCTGCACCGCCCGGAACAACAGCGCGCCCAGCGCCCACAGGTCGGTGGCCGGGCCGATCGGCGCCGCCAGCTGCCAGTTCTCGTGCACGGGCCCGGCCTGTTCCGGCGCCCACCGCTCGGTCACCGGGCCCACGACGGTCATCCGCACCTGCCGCGCCCGCTCGGCGGCCAGCGCGGTGGCGGGCCCCCGGCGTACGGCCCCTGCGCCGGGCTCGCCCCAGCGGGCGGTCGCCTGCGCGGGCAGGGCGGGGGTCAGGGGGGCGGGGGCGATGCCCTGGTCGCCGGGGGTGACGTCGGGGTGGGCGGGCACGGACGCCTGTCCGGCGCGCGCGTTCCCCGGGGCAGGCTCCGCCCGCCGCGCGGCGTCGTCCAGGCCCGTGGGCATACCGCCGGGCCCGGTACGCGGCGAGGCACCGTGCCATGGCGCGCCGTACGGGTCGGCCGTCCGCCCGGGCGGCAGCGCGCTGCCCAGGCCCGCCGAGTACGACGACTGCCCGCCACCATCCGCCCGGTCGGCACCGGCATCACCCTCGACGGGCGGCCGGGCACCGGGCAGGGCGGCCCGGTACGGGTCGGCCGTCCGCCCGGGCGGCAGCGCGCTGCCCAGCCCCACCGAGTACGACGACTGCCCGCCACCATCCGCCCGATCGGCACCGGCATCACCCTCGACGGGCGGCCGGGCACCGGGCAGGGCGGCGCGGTACGGGTCGGCCGTCCGCCCGGGCGGCAGCGCGCTGCCCGACCCCACCGAGTACGACGACTGCCCGCCACCATCCGCCCGATCGGCACCGGCATCACCCTCGACGGGCGGCCGGGCACCGGGCAGGGCGGCGCGTCCGTTCTGCTGGGCCTCCTGCACCCGGGCGGCGGCGCGGGCGCCCGCGCGGTAGGCGGCGATGGCCCCGGCCCTGGAGGCACGGATGTCCGCACCGCTCTCCAGGGCCCGCTGTCCCGCCGGAGCGGACGCTCCGGGCGCTCCGGTCCCGCCGGAGACGCCGTTCGCCGCTGGCACCGGCAGCCCTCCGGCCGCCCTCGCCCGGATCGCGGCCCGGCGCGCGGCCTCGGGATCGGCGTCGGCGCCCGGGTGACCGGCCGCACCGCCTGGGCGATCACCGGAACCGGCGGAACCACCCGCGCCACGGCCGCCGGCCGCCGGCATCCCCGGGCCACCGGCGGGACCGCCCCCGGCTCCCGGCTCAGCGCCCGGTACGCCCTGTGTCCCCTCCGGCCCGTCCGGGAACGTCTCCTGAACCGGCACCGGGTCGTATCCGCACAACGCCTCTTCCGCCGCGCCGACCGCGAGACCGGTCAGCATCACGCGGCCGTCGTCGCAGACGAGCACCGTGCGGGCGGTGATGTTGCGGTGGACCCAGCCGTGGGCGTGCAGCACCCGCAGGGCCATGAGCACGTCGGAGGCGACCTCGGCCGCCCGGTACGGCGTCAGCGGCTTCTCGGCGAGCAGCGCGGCCAGCGGACGCGCGGCCACCAACTCGCTGACGACCCATAGCGAACCGCCCTCGGCGAAGACGTCGAAGACCTGGTCCAGGCGCGGATGATCGGGGATGCGGGCCGCCGCCTGCACGGCCTCGACGGCGCGCCGCACCGCGGGGTCGGCGGGGCGCCGGGTGGCGTTCCGGGCCGCCGGCGCCGGGCGCGCCCCACGCGCGCGTGCGGTGAAGCCCTCGGGCAGCCCCTCCGCGTCGAGCACCTCGGCCTCGACGACCTCCGGCAACGGCACCTGCCGGACGAGCACTTCCTGGCCGCTGTAGGTGTCGAAGGCGCGGGTCTCGGTGAGTTCGTACTCGTCGGAGGGCGGCAACGGCAGGCGGTAGCGGTCGGCGAGCACCCGACCCGCGTAGTCGTCCACTTTGCCTCCCCCGGCCGCCCGGTTGGTCACATCCGTTCGCCTCGCGAGCCGTTTCACACACACATCCGGCTGCGTACGGTCCGCAACCATTCACGATACGTGCCGGAGGCAACCCGCATTGAGAGGATGACCGATTCGCACGCGGCAAACCGTGTCGGCCGCCTACGACTTGGGCTGGAAGGACTTGGTCAGCGTCTTCCAGGTGTCCTTGCGCGGCTCGCTGCCCCAGTTCGCGGCCTTCGCGGTGTACATCAGCCCGTAACCGAGATGGCCGTTCACCACGAACCCCCGGTCGATGCTGCGGTACTTGGTACCGCCGTCGACGTAGGTGAATTCCCAGTCGGCGGTGTTCCAGCCGCGGTAGTCCACCTGCTCGATGCGGATTCTCTGGTACTGGTGGCGGACCATGCCACGCTCCTGGTTCTTCCAGTCCGCCACCGGGTCGTCCTTGGGCGCGCTGGTCCACCCGACGAGCAGCCGCTGCCCGTCGGGCCCCGTGTAGCGGTCGCCCGCGGTGTCGGAGGACTTGTACCTCCATCCCTTGGGCAGCCCGATCGAGTAGCCCTGGCCGCTCTTGCGGGTCGAGACCACCGGCGCGCTGCCGCCGCCCTTGGAGCCGGACGCGTCCGACGACCCCGAGGCGTCGGCGGACGCACTGGCACCGGTGCCGGTCGTGCCGTCCTGCCCCGAACCGGTGCCGGCGGGTGCGGAGTTCGCCTCGTCCGTCCGCGTACCGCCGGTCTTGGCGTCCGTGCCGCCGGTGCCCTTGTCCTGCTTGGTGGACGCCTCGGCACTGGTCGCGGCCTTGGCCGCGCCGCCCTTGTCACCGTTGCTGTCGTCGCCGCTCAGCGCGAAGGCCAGCACCACGCCGATCACCGCGATGACGACCAGCGCGGCGATGATCACCAGCGTGCGCTTGGGGACCACGTCGGTCAGCGGCGCCCTCGGCACCGGTCGCTGCCGCAGATCGAGGTCCGGCGGCGGCACCACCGGCCAGCCCGAACTCGTCCTGTTCGGGCTTGACTTCGGCGCGGCGGGGGAACCCGAGGCCGGACCCGCCGGCCGTCCTGCGGGCCCGGTGCCCTGCGGCCCGGTGCCCTGCGGCCCGGTGCCCTGCGGCCCGGTGCCCTGCGGTCCGGTGCCCTGCGGCCCGGTGCCCTGCGGCCCGGACGGTGCGGGCCGCGCCCCACCGGTGACCGCGCCGCCCGCGCCCGCCGTACCACCGGCACCCGGCGCGGCCGTGTCGCTCCCGCTCTTCACCCGCGCCGTGGCCGCGGCGGTGGCCGCCCCGGCCGCCTTGCGCACCGAACGCAGCGCGCCGCGCAGCTTCTCCGCGGCCTCGTCGCCCCGCTTGCCCTCCGGCGAACCGGGCTGCGCCGGCAGCGGAACCACCCGGGTGACGTCCATCGGCTGCGGCTCGGGCGCGTGGATCACCGCGTTGAGCATGGCCCGGGCCCCGGCGTCGTCGAGCCGCTGGGCCGGATCCTTGGTGAGCAGGCCGTAGAGGACGTCCCGGAGCGGGCCCGCGTTCTTGGGCTCCTCCAGGGGTTCGGTCATCACCGCGGTGAGCGTGGCGATCGCCGAACCCTTGTCGTAGGGCGGCAGACCTTCGACCGCCGCGTACAACAGGCCGCCCAGCGACCACAGGTCGGCCGCCGGACCGGGCTTGTGGCCGCGGGCGCGCTCGGGCGATATGTAGGAGGGGGCGCCGACGAGCATGCCGGTGGAGGTGATGGACGGGTCACCCTCGACCTGCGCGATACCGAAGTCGGTCAGCACGACCCGGCCGTCCTCGGCGATGAGCACGTTGGACGGCTTCACGTCCCGGTGCAGGATGCCCTCGCGGTGCGCGGAGCGCAGCACGTCGAGGATGGCGAGCCCCACCTCGGCGGCGCGCCTCGGCTCCAGCACGCCGTCCTCGCGGATGACCTCGGCGAGGGACTTGCCCTCCACCAACTCCATGACGATCCAGGGCCGGTCGTCCTCGTCGACCACGTCGAAGACCGTCACCGCGCTGTTGTTGCGGATCCGGGCGATCGCCTTGGCCTCGCGCAGGGTGCGCGTGATCAGGCGCCGCTTCTCCTCCTCGTCGATGTTCGACGGGAACCGCAGCTCCTTGACGGCGACCGTCCGGCCCAGGGTCTCGTCCTCGGCACGCCAGACCGTGCCCATGCCGCCGCGGCCCAGCACGTCTCCCAGCCGGTACCGCCCGGCGAGGAGACGCCGCTCGTTCTTGCCCTGCCGAGTCTCCTGACGAGGTGTCCCCGCCCGCTCCGCCTCCGACATGCGTCCCCTCAAACAACCCGCCCTGACAGAGCCTCCATTGTCTCTCACCCGACAAGTGCCCGACGCCCAGGGGGCCCATGGCCGCAGCTCACTCTCCGTGCACCACAGGCACCCCTGAAGCAGGTGTTCCGCTTACCGGGATGACGGGGCACAAGAGCGGAGGAAGCAGGATGCCGACGCTCAGGACACTCTGTCCCCACGGGTGTCCCGGCACGGGCGCGGGCAAGTGCCCTTCTACAGCGGCACGATGTCGGGCGCCCCCAGCCGTGCCGCGTCCGCCGTCTGGTCGTCCGGCTGGAGCTGGGACTCCCGCTCGGCCTCCACCCGCTTCTCGTAGTGCTCCACCTCGCGCTCGATCTGGCCCTTGTCCCAGCCGAGGACCGGTGCCATCAGCTCGGCCGCCTCACGGGCGCTGCGGGCGCCCCGGTCGAAGGTCTCGATGGAGATACGGGTGCGGCGGGTGAGGACGTCGTCCAGGTGCCGGGCGCCCTCGTGGGAGGCGGCGTAGACCACCTCGGCACGCAGATAGTCGTCGGCCGCCTGCAGCGGCTCGCCGAGGGCGGGGTCGGCGGTGATGAGGTCCAGGACCTCCTCGGCCATCGAGCCGTAGCGGTTCAGCAGGTGTTCCACACGGACCACGTGCAGTCCGGTGCGGGCGGCGATCCGGGCTCGCGCGTTCCACAGCGCCTGGTAGCCCTCGGCGCCCAGCAGCGGGGTCTCCTCCGTCACGCAGTCGGCGACGCGCATGTCGAGGCCGTGCACGGCCTCGTCGACGGCGTCCTTCGCCATCACCCGGTAGGTCGTGTACTTGCCGCCCGCCACGACCACCAGACCCGGCGCCGGATGGGCGACCGTGTGCTCGCGGGACAGCTTGCTGGTGGCGTCGGACTCGCCGGCCAGCAGCGGCCGCAGGCCCGCGTACACGCCCTGCACGTCGTCACGGCCGAGCGGCACGGACAGCACCGAGTTGACGTGCTCCAGCAGGTAGTCGATGTCGGCGCTGGACGCGGCCGGGTGGGCCTTGTCCAGGTCCCATTCGGTGTCCGTGGTGCCGATGATCCAGTGCCGTCCCCAGGGGATGACGAAGAGGACGGACTTCTCGGTGCGCAGGATCAGGCCGGTGGTGGAGTGGATGCGGTCCTTGGGCACGACCAGGTGGATGCCCTTGGAGGCGCGGACGTGGAACTGGCCGCGCTCGCCCACCATGGCCTGGGTGTCGTCGGTCCACACGCCGGTGGCGTTGACGATCTGCTGGGCGCGGATCTCGTACTCCCCACCGCCCTCCACGTCCTGCACCCGGGCGCCGACGACCCGCTCGCCCTCCCGCAGGAACCCTGTCACACGCGCGCGGTTGGCCACCTTCGCGCCGTAGGACGCGGCCGTGCGCACCAGGGTGGCGACGAAACGGGCGTCGTCCATCTGGGCGTCGTAGTACTGCAGGGCGCCGACGAGGGCGTCCTTGCGCAGGCAGGGGGCCACGCGCAGGGCGTGACGGCGGGTCAGGTGGCGGTGTATGGGCAGGCCCCGGCCGTGGCCGCGGGCCATGGACATCGCGTCGTACAGCGCGACACCCGAGCCTGCGTACAGCCGCTCCCAGCCCTTGTGCTGCAGCGGGTAGAGGAACGGCACCGGCTTGACCAGGTGCGGGGCGAGCCGCTCCAGCAGCAGACCGCGCTCCTTCAGGGCCTCGCGGACCAGCGCGAAGTCGAGCATCTCCAGATAGCGCAGGCCGCCGTGGACCAGTTTGCTGGACCGGCTGGAGGTGCCGGACGCCCAGTCGCGGGCCTCGACCAGGCCGGTGGACAGGCCGCGGGTGACCGCGTCCAGTGCGGTGCCGGCACCGACCACTCCGCCGCCGACCACCAGCACGTCCAGTTCGCGCTCCGCCATCGCCGCCAGTGCCTCGGCGCGCTGCGCCGGCCCCAGAGTCGCTGTCCTCACCGCTGCCTCCCGCTGTCGCACAACTCGCTCGCGTCGGCCGCACCCGGTGGGCGAAGCCCGGTTCATCCACTCCTCATGCCCAAATTCTGACCGGCCTGCCCGGCTTCAGCCACCACGGGCTCCCAACCTGTGGACAACTCACGCACAACCCTCGTAAGACACACGAACACAATCACACATAACGGTCATATTTGTACCTAGTCTGACATCGCACTCGCTCATCCTGTCCACAGCGGTTGCGCACCTGTCCCGCTTCGGTTACTGGGAAGGACGGCCCACGCCATGCCCGCAGACCTCGCCGTCATCGGACTCGGCCCCTACGGCTTGCCGCTGGCCCAGGCCGCCGTCGCCAAAGGCATCCACACCGTCGGCTACGCCACCGGCCCGGAGGCCGGCTCGCTCAGCCCCGCCGAGCTGCGCCGGATGCACTCCGCGGGCTTCCGGCTCGGCACCGACCCGGTCCAGCTCGGCCGGGTGCGCACCGCGGTGATCTGCGCGCCGACCCCGCGCGGCGCCGACGGCGGACTCGACCTCGGCCAGGTGGAGGCCGCCGCCCGCGCCCTGGCCGGGCGGCTCCGCCCGCACACCACGGTCATCCTGGAGTCGCCCGTGCTTCCGGGGACGACGGAGGAGTTCCTGCGCCCCCTGCTGGAGGAGGGGTCGGGCCTGAGCGCCGGCCGTGACTTCCACCTCGCCTACTCCCCCAGCCGGGTGGACCCCGGCAACCGCGACCACACCCCCGCCGGCACTCCCAAGGTGATCGGCGGTCTGACGCCCGCGTGCACCGAGTCGGCCGCCGCGTTCTACGGCCGGCTCACCGACAAGGTGGTACGCGCCCGCGGGCTGCGCGAGGCGGAGACCGTGCAGTTGCTGGAGACCAACTTCCGGCACGTCAACATCGCGCTCGTCAACGAGATGGCCGTTCTCTGCCACGAGCTGGGTGTCGACCTGTGGGACGTCATCCGCTGCGCGGAGACCAAGCCCTTCGGATTCCAGGCGTTCCGGCCGGGCCCGGGCGTCGGCGGCCACGGCGTCCCGCAGGACCTGACCGGCCACGCCACCCGCACCCTGCGGATGGTGGAGCTGGCCCAGCAGGTCAACCACCGCATGCCCCGCTACGTCGTCCAGCGCGCCGCCACCCTGCTGAACGAGCACGGCAAGTCCGCCCGCGGCGCCCGCATCCTGCTCCTCGGTGTCACGTACAAGGCCGACCTCGCCGACCAGCAGGGCACGCCCGCACAGGAGGTCGCGATCCGGCTGATGGAACTCGGCGCCTCCCTGAGCTACCACGACCCCTACGTGCCCGCGTGGAACCTCCTCGACCGTCCGGTCCCGCGCGTGGACTCCCTGTACGAGGCGGCCGCCGACGCCGACCTGACGATCCTGCTCCAGCAGCACCGCACCTACGACCTGCAGGGCCTGTCGGTGAAGGCCCAGCTGCTGCTGGACACGCGGGGAGCCACGCCCACGGGGGCGGCGCACCGGCTCTGAGAGCGGCAGCGGACCGGGAACGGCCGCGCGCGCAGCGGTCACGAACGGAAAACAGCCGGGGGCGTTGTCGCCCCCGGCTGTTAGTCTCCCCCGGACTCACCGCACACGCGTGCGTACGTCGTCTCTCTTTTCCGCCATCCATGTGTGCCACAGCACGGGGGGATTCCTGTCATGAGCCAGTCAGCTCCACCGCCTCAGCCGCCCCAGACCGGTCCGGTCGACGGCAACCCGTACGCCCAGCAGGCGCCCGCCGGGGCTCCCGGAGTCCAGGGCGCGCCGTACCCGCCGCAGCCGGGCGCCTTCGCCGCGCCGCCGGCACCGCCCGCTCCGGTCCGGAACAACCTCGTCCTCGGTCTGCTCGCCGCCCTCGCCGCCGCCGTGGTCGTGGGCGCCCTGTACGGCGTCGTCATAGGCGCCACCAAGCACGAGATCGGCTGGGCCGCCGTCGGCGTGGGCTTCGTCGTCGGTCTCGCGGCGGGCAAGGCGGGCGGCCGCAACCCCGCCCTGCCGGTCGTCGGCGCCGTCCTCGCGCTCGGCTCCGTCTACCTCGGCCAGCTGGTCGGCGAAGCGATGATCATCGCCGATCACTTCCACGTGGGCTTCAACGAGGTGTTCTTCCAGCACCTGAGCACGGTCCAGGACGTCTGGAAGGAAGACGCCGACCCGCTCACCTTCGTCTTCTTCGCCATCGCCGCGTTCGCCGCGTTCTCGGGCACCAAGAAGGCAGCCGCCTGACCCCTCGCCCGCACGGAAAGGGCCCGCCCACCTCATCGGTGGCCGGGCCCTTCGCGTCGTACGGGTCAGCGGCGGTGCTGGCTGTCCGCGACCGTCACCTCGACCCGCTGGAACTCCTTCAGCTCGCTGTAGCCGGTCGTGGCCATGGCGCGGCGCAGGGCACCGAAGAAGTTCATGGAGCCGTCGGGGGTGTGCGACGGGCCGGTGAGGACCTCCTCGATGGTGCCGACCGTGCCGAGGTCGACCTTCTGGCCGCGGGGCAGCTCATCGTTGACCGCCTCCATGCCCCAGTGGTGGCCCTTGCCGGGCACGTCCGTGGCGCGGGCCAGCGGCGAGCCCATCATCACCGCGTCGGCACCGCAGGCGATCGCCTTGGGCAGGTCGCCGGACCAGCCGACACCACCATCGGCGATCACGTGCACGTACCGGCCGCCGGACTCGTCCATGTAGTCCCGGCGGGCCGCGGCCACGTCGGCGACAGCGGTGGCCATCGGGACCTGGATACCGAGGACGTTGCGCGTGGTGTGAGCGGCGCCGCCGCCAAAGCCGACCAGGACACCGGCCGCGCCGGTGCGCATTAGGTGCAGGGCGGCGGTGTAGGTGGCACAGCCGCCGACGATCACCGGGACGTCCAGCTCGTAGATGAACTGCTTGAGGTTCAGCGGCTCGTGCGCGGACGACACATGCTCCGCCGAGACCGTCGTACCCCGGATGACGAAGATGTCCACGCCCGCGTCCACGACCGCCTTGGAGAACTGGGCGGTGCGCTGCGGGGAGAGCGCGGCCGCCGTGACCACGCCGGAGTCGCGCACCTCCTTGATGCGGGCGCCGATCAGCTCCTCCTTGATGGGAGCCGCGTAGATCTCCTGGAGGCGGCGGGTCGCCTGCTCGGCGGGCAGCTCGGCGATCTCGTCCAGCAGCGGCTGCGGGTCCTCGTACCGCGTCCACAGGCCCTCGAGGTTCAGCACACCGAGGCCGCCCAGCTCGCCGATGCGGATGGCGGTGGCCGGCGAGACGACCGAGTCCATGGGAGCGGCCAGGAACGGCAGCTCGAAGCGGTAGGCGTCGATCTGCCAGGCGATCGAGACCTCCTTCGGGTCCCGCGTACGGCGGCTGGGGACGACGGCGATGTCGTCGAAGGCGTACGCCCGGCGGCCGCGCTTGCCGCGCCCGATCTCGATCTCAGTCACGTCTGTGGCCTTTCCCTGATGCGTTTCAGCGTCTTCCAGTATCGCCGACGCCCATGACAAGGGCGGCCCCGGAGACTCCGGGGCCGCCCTCAGACAGGCTCCACGCGCGCGTGGGTCACTTCTTGCCGCTGTAGTTCGGCGCCTCGACCGTCATCTGGATGTCGTGCGGGTGGCTCTCCTTCAGGCCCGCCGACGTGATCCGCACGAACCGGCCGCCTTCCTGCAGCTCGGGGACCGTCCGGCCGCCGACGTAGAACATCGACTGGCGCAGACCGCCGACCAGCTGGTGGACGACGGAGGACAGCGGGCCGCGGTAGGGCACCTGGCCCTCGATGCCCTCGGGGATCAGCTGCTCGTCGGAGGCGACGCCCTCCTGGAAGTAGCGGTCCTTGGAGAACGACCGGCGGTCGCCGCGGGTCTGCATGGCACCGAGCGAGCCCATGCCGCGGTACGACTTGAACTGCTTGCCGTTGATGAACAGCAGCTCGCCCGGGGACTCCTCGCAGCCCGCGAGCAGCGAGCCGAGCATCACCGTGTCAGCGCCCGCGACGAGGGCCTTGGCGATGTCGCCGGAGTACTGCAGACCGCCGTCGCCGATCACCGGGACTCCGGCGTTCTTGGCGGCGAGCGCGGCCTCGTAGATGGCGGTGACCTGCGGGACGCCGACGCCGGCGACGACGCGGGTCGTACAGATGGAGCCCGGTCCGACGCCGACCTTGATGCCGTCGGCGCCCGCGTCGACCAGGGCCTGGGCGCCGTCGCGCGTGGCGACGTTGCCGCCGATGACGTCGACGCCGGAGGAGTTCGACTTGATCTTGGCGATCATGTCGCCGACCAGGCGGGAGTGGCCGTGCGCGGTGTCCACGACGATGAAGTCGACACCGGCCTCGATCAGCGCCTGGGCCCGCTCGAAGGCGTCACCGGCGACACCGACGGCCGCGCCGACCAGCAGGCGGCCCTCGGCGTCCTTGGCGGCGCTCGGGTACTTCTCCGCCTTGACGAAGTCCTTGACGGTGATCAGGCCCTTGAGGACACCCCCGTCGTCGACCAGCGGAAGCTTCTCGATCTTGTGCTTGCGCAGCAGCTCCATGGCCTCGGGGCCGGAGATGCCGACCTTGCCGGTGACCAGCGGCATCGGGGTCATGACCTCGTGCACGCGCCGGCTGCGGTCGCTCTCGAAGGCCATGTCGCGGTTGGTGACGATGCCGAGGAGCTTCTTGTCGCCGTCGGTCACCGGGACACCGCTGATGCGGAACTTGGCGCACAGCGCGTCGGCCTCGGCGAGCGTGGCGTCCGGGTGGATGGTGATGGGGTCGGTGACCATGCCGGACTCGGAGCGCTTCACCAGGTCGACCTGGTTGGCCTGGTCCTCGATGGAGAGGTTGCGGTGCAGGACGCCGACGCCGCCCTGGCGGGCCATCGCGATCGCCATGCGGGACTCGGTCACCTTGTCCATGGCGGCGGACAGCAGCGGGATGTTGACCCGCACGTTCTTGGAGACGTACGAGGCGGTGTCGATCTCGTCGGGTGCCATGTCCGACGAGCCCGGCAGCAGCAGCACGTCGTCGTAGGTCAGCCCGAGTGTCGCGAATTTTCCGGGTACTCCGTCGACGTTGGCAGTCATGACACCTTCCCCAAATGGCCTTGCTCGGTGCGGATGTCCATGCTAACGGGAAGCCTGGGTGGCAAATTCCACGGTGCCGGGTGACTTCAGGCTTCGTATGTTCGTACGGAAACCAATCGGTGCCCGTTCAAAAAGGGAGCTACGACGGCTCCACCCACGGGGGTTTACTGCTCGGCGAGAGCGCGCAGCCGGCTCAGTGCCCGGTGCTGGGCCACGCGGACCGCCCCGGGTGACATTCCCAACATCTGCCCCGTCTCCTCCGCGGTCAAGCCCACGGCGATCCGCAGCAGGAGCAGCTCGCGCTGGTTCTCGGGGAGGTTGGCCAGCAGCTTCTTGGCCCACTCGGCGTCACTGCTGAGCAGCGCGCGCTCCTCGGGACCGAGGGAGTCGTCCGGCCGCTCCGGCATCTCGTCCGAGGGGACGGCCGTGGAACCCGGGTGGCGCATCGCGGCGCGCTGCAGGTCGGCGACCTTGTGCGAGGCGATGGCGAAGACGAACGCCTCGAAGGGGCGGCCGGTGTCGCGGTAGCGGGGCAGTGCGAGCAGTACCGCCACACAGACCTCCTGGGCGAGGTCCTCGACGAAGTGGCGCGCGTCACCGGGAAGCCGGGACAGCCGGGTGCGGCAGTAGCGCAGCGCCAGCGGGTGGACATGGGCGAGCAGATCGTGCGTGGCCTGCTCGTCCCCGTCGACGGCACGATGCACGAGCGCACCGATCGCCCCGTGGGCCGTGCCCGCCTCGTCGTCGTGCATCGGTCCATGGTGCCTTGCGGCCGTCCGGTCCGTCGCATCGTGTCCGTGGTTGTGCACCGAAGCGTTATGAGCAGGTGCGCCGGCACTCATCCCCTGCGCCCTCCCCTTCCGCTCGACCGACTCGTCCCCGAGAGACTCCACACCTCAAGGATGCGGCATCCGCGCCGAAACGAGCAGCGCGCGTCCGGCGGGTCGCCTTGCGCACCGCCCGCCGGCCCGTCCGGCGGGGTCGTACGCCCAGCTCGGGGCACGGCCGGCACGCGTGCGTCCGGGCCCCCGGCGGGCGGCCCCGCCACGGGTGCCCGCACCGGTGCCGGACACGGGACCCGGCCGGCGCCGCTCAGGCGAGGGCGACCGGTCTCACGCGGCCGCGCGCCGGCCCGGAGCACCTGACGCGCGCCTCCCGGAGGTGACTCGAACCTCGTCGAAGGCCGGACTCGGCCCGGTCCCACGGAGCGGGCTCGCATCACGCCTCCGTTTCCGCGGGCAACCGGGAGACCGGCCGGCGGCGCACTTCGTGAGTCCTCGTGGGCCGCCCGGCCGCACCGCTGGGCCCCCATGCCGGGCAGCCCCGCATCCGCGAGGGACGAACCGCGAGCCGCCCGGACGCCGACGTGGCGTCCGGCTGCCGCCGGGGAAGGCGGAGCCGTTCCCGGCCTCGGGAACGGTGCCCGGTGCGGTCCGGTCCCGCCTGCCCCGCAGGGCTGCGCACGTCCTACCGGACCAGTCCCCAGCGGAAGCCGAGCGCCACCGCATGGGCCCGGTCCGAGGCGCCGAGCTTCTTGAACAGGCGGCGGGCGTGGGTCTTGACGGTGTCCTCGGAGAGGAACAGCTCGCGGCCGATCTCAGCGTTGGAGCGGCCGTGGCTCATGCCCTCCAGGACCTGGATCTCGCGCGCGGTGAGCGTGGGCGCGGCGCCCATCTCGGCCGAGCGGAGCCGGCGCGGAGCCAGCCGCCAGGTCGGGTCGGCCAGCGCCTGCGTCACGGTGGCGCGCAGCTCCGCGCGTGAGGCGTCCTTGTGCAGGTAGCCCCGGGCACCGGCGGCGACCGCCAGCGCCACGCCGTCGAGGTCCTCGGCGACGGTGAGCATGATGATGCGGGCGCCCGGGTCGGCGGACAGCAGCCGGCGGACGGTCTCGACGCCGCCCAGGCCGGGCATGCGTACGTCCATCAGAATGAGGTCGGAGCGGTCGGCGCCCCAGCGGCGGAGGACTTCCTCGCCGTTGGCCGCCGTCGTCACGCGCTCGACACCGGGCACGGTCGCGACCGCGCGGCGGAGCGCCTCTCGGGCAAGCGGGGAGTCGTCGCAGACGAGGACGGATGTCATGACCGCCCTCCGCAGCTGATGCGCGTCACCTTGAGCCTCCAGGCTGGTACGGAATCGTCACCTGTGCGGTCGACCGTCTCGGACGCCTGCCCGAGCACTTGTGTTTTCAACCGCATCCGCACTCTCAACGACGGTCACTCGAAAGAGTTACGGGCCCGCGTGCCGTCTTCGGCACTCTATGTGAGGGCGTCGACACGGTGCCGACATGCGCGCGGACTCTCAACTTTTCATCACAACCAATGCCCCATTTAGCCCTTTTTCTTCCCGTTTTGCGGTGTCCGGGGCTAGATTCGCAATGAGTCATATTTTCATCTCCTTAGACCGGAGATGTACGGTCGTTGGCACCGTATCCGCCCAGAACGGCTACAAGGGGTCACGTAATGGCAGATTTCTCCCGCCTTCCCGGACCGAACGCGGACCTGTGGGACTGGCAGCTGCTGGCTGCTTGCCGCGGGGTGGACAGCTCGCTCTTCTTCCACCCGGAGGGCGAGCGCGGGGCGGCTCGGAGCGCTCGCGAGAACTCGGCCAAGGAGGTCTGCATGAGATGCCCGGTCCGCGCCCAGTGCGCGGCGCACGCCTTGGCGGTGCGCGAGCCGTACGGAGTCTGGGGCGGCCTGACCGAGGACGAGCGCGAGGAGCTGATGGGGCGGGCGCGCAACCGCCTGGTGTCGGCGTCGACCACCAGCGGGAACACCGCCCCGCATCACTGAAGTAACGTTTCTGCATCCAGGGCCCGCCCGGATGCGTCCGTTTTCTCCCTCTCGGGCACGCGCGCGCGTGCCCGTGACTCCGTCCGGGCCCTTACGGACGCCCGGCCGCCCGAGCCGCCCGAGCCAGCTGTTCCAGCGTCGCCGCGACGGTGGGCACCCGGGCCAGGTCGGGCAGGGTGAGAGCGACGATCTCCCGCCGTACCGCCGGTTCCAGCCGTACCGCCCGCACACCCCTCGGCCGTACCGACTCCACCGCCAGCTGCGGCAGTACGGCGACCCCGAGTCCCGCGCCGACCAGACCGACCACCGCCGGGTAGTCGTCGGTCGCGAAGTCGATGCGCGGGGTGAAACCGGCCCCCTCGCAGACCTGCACGAGCTGGCCGCGACAGCGCGGGCAGCCCGCGATCCAGGGTTCCTGGGCCAGCTCGCCGATGGCGACGCTCTCCGCGCGCGCGAGCCGGTGCCGCTCGGGCACGAGGGCCACCAGACGGTCCGTCAGCAAGGGCCGTACGACGAGGTCGTCCCAGTCCTCGGCGACCGCGGCCCCCTCGTAGCGGAAGGCGAGGGCCAGGTCGCAGTCGCCTTCGCGCAGCAGTTCGACGGACTTCGGGGGCTCGCCCTCCTCCAGGGAGACGCGGGTGCCGGGGTGGGCGGCGCGCAGGGCGGCCAGTGCGGTGGGGACCAGGGTGGAACTGCCGCTGGGGAAGGAGACCAGCCGGACCCGGCCGGCCCGCAGGCCCGCGATGGCGGCGACCTCCTCCTCGGCCGCGGTGAGTCCGGCGAGGATGCCGGAGGCGTGCCGGACCAGGGCCTCACCGGCCTGGGTGAGGCGCATCTCGCGGCCGCTGCGGGCCAGCAGCGGGGTGCCGACCGAGGCTTCCAGGGCCTTCATCTGCTGGCTGATGGCGGGCTGGGTGCAGCCCAGTTCACGCCCCGCCGCCGAGAAGGAACCGGTGGTGGCGACGGCGCGCAGGACGCGGAGATGACGGGCCTCGATCACCCTTTGAGCATAAGGGAAGCTTGGGGACGGGGCCCCATATCGGTTCGACGCTTTGGGACCGGTCACGTACGGTGCGGGCATGAGGCTTCTCTCCGTCAACCTGGGCCGCCCGCGGCCGGTGCCGTACACGGATCAGCCGGACGGCGTGACAGGCATCGACAAGAAGCCGGCCGACGGGCCGGTCCGGGTGGCGGCGCCGGGGCCCAAGGGGATCGGCGGGAGCGGGCTCGCCGGGGACGCGGTGTGCGACCTGCGGCACCACGGCGGCCACGACCAGGCGGTGTACGCGTTCGCGCGCGAGGACCTCGACGACTGGGAGCGCGAACTCGGCCGATCGCTGAGCAACGGCTGCTTCGGGGAGAATCTGACGACGGACGGTCTGGACGTCTCCGGGGCGCTGATCGGCGAGCGCTGGCGGATCGGCTCCGAGGTGGTGCTGGAGGTGACCTCGGGGCGGATCCCGTGCCGTACGTTCCAGGGCCATCTGGGCGAGCGGGTATGGGTGAAGAGGTTCACCCGGAAGGGCGCGACCGGCGCTTACCTGCGGGTGATCGAGCCGGGCGCCGTACGGGCCGGCGATCCGGTGGAGATCGTGCACCGGCCGGGGCACGGCGTCACGGCGGCGATGCAGTTCCGCGCGGTCACCACCGAACGGGAACTGCTGCCGCGGCTGCTCGCCGCGGGCGAGGCGTTGCACGCGGAGACACTGGCGGCGGCCCGCAAGTACGCGGACCGGCACGGCGGCTGAGGGAGCGTCGGCGCGGCTGCCGCGGAGGCCGCCGTGGGCAGCGGACGCGGGTGGGACGGGTCACTACCCTTGGGCCATGACAACGGCTCTGATTACGGGATCGACCGCGGGGATCGGCGCCGCGTTCGCGCGGCGGCTGGCGGCTGACGGACATGACCTCGTGCTGGTGGCGCGGGACACCCGGCGGCTGCGCGAGCAGGCGACCGAACTGCACGACCGGCACGGCATCGAGGTGGAGGTGCTGACCGCCGACCTCTCCGAGGACAAGGGCATCGAGGCGGTCGCCGACCGGCTCGGCGACCGGAAGAACCCGGTCGACCTGCTGATCAACAACGCCGGCTTCGGGAACAAGGGCCGCTATCTCGACGTGTCCATGACGGACGAGCTGAAGATGCTCAAGGTGCACTGCGAGGCGGTGCTCCGGTTGACGTCGGCGGCGGCCGCGGCGATGCGCGAGCGCGGGCGGGGCGGTGTCGTCAACGTCGCCTCGGTGGCCGCCTTCGTGCCGCGGGGCACGTACGGGGCGTCGAAGGCCTGGGTCGTGCAGTTCACCCAGGGCGCGGCGAAGGACCTGGCGGGCAGCGGGGTGCGGCTGATGGCCCTGTGCCCGGGCTTCGTGCGCACCGAGTTCCACCAGCGGGCCGGGATGGGCACGGACAACATCCCGGGGTGGATGTGGCTGGACGCCGACAAGCTGGTCGCGGCGGCGCTGGCGGACCTGGCGCGCGGCAAGTCGCTGTCCATCCCGGACCCTCGGTACAAGGCGCTGATGGGTCTGGTGAAGGTGACGCCCCGGGGCCTGCTGGGCGGGGTCTCCTCCAGGACCGGGCGCAAGTACGGGCCGCAGTAGCGGAGGGGTGGCGCTGCCGTCCCGGTGCGAAAATGAGGGTGACGGAACCGGGCCAGGGGGGCCGGGAGGCGGCGTCATGACCTTCGTGCAGCTCATCGAGTGCAGGACGAGCCGGCTGGACGAGATGAACCGGCTCATCGACGACTGGGTCGCGCAGACCAAGGGGAAGCGGACGGCGACGCACGCGCTGGTCGGCACGGACCGGTCGGACGCGTCGCACGTCGTCGAAGTGGTGGAGTTCGCGTCGTACGAGGACGCGATGCGGAACTCGAACCTCCCGGAGACCGACAAGATCTTCCAGGGGATGGTCGCCCTGTGCGACGAGATGCCGACGTTCACCGACCTGGACGTCGTGCGGGACGAGCGGCTGGCCGAGGACACCGTACGGCGGTTCTTCGAGGCGCTGGCGACGCCGGGCGAGCTGCCTCCGCTCAACGACCTCCTGGACGAGGACATCCACAGTCACGACCCGGTGAACCCGCAGGACACCATCGGGCTGGACAACGTCCGCGCCGAGTTCCGGATGTGGCGCGGTGCCTTCGACTTCACGTTCACGCTCGAGGATGTGCTCGCCCAGGGCGAGAGGGCCTGTGCGCGGTGGACCTGGAACGCCGCGCACACGGGTGACTTCCTGGGGATCGGCCCCACCGGAAGGCGGGTCACCATGACCGGGATGACGCTGTTCCGGTTCGCGGACAGCGGCAAGATCGCCGAGACCTGGTGGCAGCACGACCAGCTGGGGCTGATGCAGCAGCTGGGGGCGCTGGACGCGCTGGAGACGTGAGAGGTGGGGCGGTCGGCGCGGCGAACGACGTCGTGGAACTCGTCGTCGCCGAGCTGGCCGCCAACGCCGTCACTCATGGCCGGCTGCCGGGCCGGGACGCCCATCTGCGTCTCACCCGGCTCGACGGCACCGGTCGCGTCCGGATCGAGGTGAGTGACGCGCGCGGCGCACGGCTTCCTGTCCGCGTTCGGAGTGACAGACCCGACGCTGACGGTGGGCGCGGTCTCCTCCTCGTGGCCGCGCTCGCCGATGACTGGGGCGTGGTCCCTCGGCCCGGCGCTCCTGGCAAGACGGTCTGGGCCGTGGTGGCGGTCGCCCCAGGGACCCCGCCCTGCCTGACCCCGCGGCGGCCGGTGGCGACGTGCCCGGCAGCGACCCGGCAGCGACCCGGCAGGGTGGAAGCACGATGCCCAGCACCCCCGTAAGGGCACTGGGCATCGTGGCTGGGCTCAGTTCAGCGTGGCGCTCAGTGGGCGTGGCCGTGGCTGTGGCCCGCGGCGGCCGGCTCTTCCTCTTCCTTCTTCTCGACGACCAGGGTCTCGGTCGTGAGCAGCAGGGAGGCGATGGAGGCGGCGTTCTCCAGGGCGGAGCGGGTGACCTTGACCGGGTCGATGACACCGGCCTTGACCAGGTCGCCGTACTCGCCGGTCGCGGCGTTGAAGCCCTGGCCCTTGTCGAGCTCGGCGACCTTGGAGGTGATGACGTAGCCCTCGAGGCCGGCGTTCTCGGCGATCCAGCGCAGCGGCTCGACGGCGGCGCGGCGGACGACCGCGACACCCGTGGCCTCGTCACCGGTCTTGCCGAGGTTGCCCTCCAGGACCTTCACGGCGTGGACCAGGGCGGAGCCACCACCGGAGACGATGCCCTCCTCGACCGCGGCGCGGGTCGCGGAGATGGCGTCCTCCAGACGGTGCTTCTTCTCCTTCAGCTCCACCTCGGTGGCGGCGCCGACCTTGATCACGCACACGCCGCCGGCCAGCTTCGCGAGGCGCTCCTGGAGCTTCTCGCGGTCCCAGTCGGAGTCGGTGTTCTCGATCTCGGCCTTGATCTGCGCGATGCGGCCCGTCAGGTCCTCGGACTTGCCGGCACCCTCGACGATCGTGGTGTCGTCCTTGGTGACGGTGACGCGGCGGGCGGAGCCGAGCACCTCGAGGCCGACCTGGTCGAGCTTGAGGCCGACCTCCTCGGAGATGACGGTGGCGCCGGTGAGGACGGCCATGTCCTGCAGCATCGCCTTGCGGCGGTCGCCGAAGCCGGGGGCCTTCACCGCGACGGCGTTGAAGGTGCCACGGATCTTGTTGACGACCAGGGTCGACAGGGCCTCGCCCTCGACGTCCTCGGCGATGATGAGCAGCGGCTTGGAGGCACCCGCCTGGATGACCTTCTCCAGCAGCGGCAGCATGTCCGCGATGCCGGAGATCTTGCCCTGCGTGATCAGGATGTACGGGTCGTCGAGGACGGCCTCCATGCGCTCCTGGTCCGTCACGAAGTACGGCGACAGGTAGCCCTTGTCGAAGGCCATGCCCTCGGTGAAGTCCAGCTCCAGACCGAAGGTGTTGGACTCCTCGACGGTGATGACGCCGTCCTTGCCGACCTTGTCCATCGCCTCGGCGATCAGCTCGCCGACCTGCTGGTCCTGGGCGGACAGCGCGGCCACGGCGGCGATGTCGGACTTCTCGTCGATCGGGCGGGCCGTGGCGAGCAGCTCGTCGGAGACGGCCTTGACCGCGGCGTCGATGCCCTTCTTCAGGGCGGCCGGGGAGGCACCGGCGGCGACGTTCTTCAGGCCCTCGCGGACGAGCGCCTGGGCCAGCACGGTGGCGGTGGTGGTGCCGTCACCAGCGATGTCGTTGGTCTTGGTGGCCACCTCCTTCACCAGCTGGGCGCCGAGGTTCTCGAACGGGTCCTCGATCTCGACCTCGCGGGCGATCGTGACACCGTCGTTGGTGATGGTCGGGGCGCCGAACTTCTTGTCGATGACGACGTTGCGGCCACGGGGGCCGATCGTCACCTTCACCGTGTCGGCCAGCTTGTTGACGCCGCGCTCGAGGGCGCGACGGGCGTCCTCGTCGAACTTCAGGATCTTCGCCATGACAGCGGGAGCCCTCTCGAAATCTGTGGGTGAAAAAACGAACTGCGCCCCGGGCGCCCGGCTTCTTAGGTGGTCGCGGGGGCCAGGGGCGCAGCTGGGAGCAACTGAGTGCTCGAGGTGATTACTTCTCGATGATCGCGAGGACGTCGCGAGCCGAGAGGACGAGGTACTCCTCGCCGTTGTACTTCACCTCGGTGCCGCCGTACTTGCTGTACAGCACGACGTCGCCGACCTTGACGTCGAGCGGAAGACGCTCGCCGTTCTCGAAGCGGCCCGGGCCCACGGCGAGGACGGCGCCCTCCTGGGGCTTCTCCTTCGCGGTGTCCGGGATGACCAGGCCAGAGGCGGTGGTCTGCTCGGCGTCGAGCGGCTGGACCACAATGCGGTCCTCGAGCGGCTTGATGGCAACCTTGGAGCTGGTGGTCGTCACGATCCGACCTCCCCCTTCGGAGATCTCACGGGGTTAACTGTCTGAGGTGGCGACCAGGTGGATCCGTCGTCGCGGGTGCCGGACCTGCCCGTCGCTTTGTTGGCACTCTCACCTGCTGAGTGCCAGAGCCGAGACTATGACCGGGGTTAGCACTCGGTCAAGCGGAGTGCCAATCCGGTGCGGCGCGTCGGCCGCGTTCGGGCCCGTCGGGGTGTCCGGCGGCCGGTGTTCGCCCCGCCGTCCTCGCTGTCTTCATCGCCTTGGCCGTCTTCGCTGTCTTCGCGGCCGGTTCGTTCAGTTCAGGTAGTCCTCGAGCCGCCCCACCGTCAGCCCCCGCTGCTGCACCCGCCGCAGGACCCGGGTCGTGCGTTCCCTCAGCGGCGGGCCCGTGGACTCGTCGGGGCCGACCAGGACGATGTCGCCGGGGCACAGGCGGTGGTCGCCCCGGGTGAAGACGAGGTCGGCCGGGGTCATCGCGGCGCGCCACAGGACGACCGTGGAGATTCCGCAGTCGGCCGCCGCGCGCAGGGTGGTGGTGTCGTACGCGCCGTAGGGCGGGCGGAAGAGGCGGGGGCGGACACCGAGGCGGGCGTCGAGCCGCGCCTGCTGGCCGCAGATCTCGGCGCGCTGCCCGGCGTAGGGCTGTCCGGCGAGCGCGCGGTGGTCGAGGGTGTGGTTCTGGATGCCGGCGCCCAGCCTGTGCAGCCGGGCGAAGTGGCCGTACCCGGGACCGGCGACGCTGTCGGTGAGGAAGAGGCTGACGGGCAGCCGGAGTTCGCGCACCATGTCGACGAAGCGCGGGTCCTTCTCGGCGCCGTCGTCATAGGTGAGGAAGACGACCCGGTCGTGAGTGGGGACGTGGTCCACGACGCGGGGCAGGGTGTGGCCCCCGGTGTGGGGGCCGAGGCCGAGGGGCCGGGTGGCGGGGCGGGGCGGGCGGCGCAGGGGCTCGGCCAGGCCCCAGTGCCGGTAGGCCCGGTCGGCGGCGGGGCCGTTCGGGCGTACCCCTTGGGCCGCTTTCTTGCCGAGGCGTTCGATGGGGTCCACGGACTGCGCGCAGCCCGCGAGGAGGAGGGCGGAGGCGAGGAGCGCGGCCGGCCCCCGCGCCCGCCTCACAGGTAGTCCTCCAGGCGGGCCACGGCGTAGCCCTCGCGCGTGACCTTGTTCAGGAAGCGGCGCATGTCGTCGACCATCGTGCCGTCCCAGTCGTCCCGGCCGCGGAAGTGGGTGAGGACGATGTCGCCGCGGCGCAGCCGCTGGTCGTCCTCGCGGTACTCCCAGTGGTCGACGTAGACCTCCTCGTTCCAGATCGGCGCGTACTTGATGCCGCAGGACTTGGCGGCGACCAGGGTGTCCTGGTTGTAGTTGCCGTACGGAGGGCGGAAGACGGTGGGCGCCTTGCCGAACTGCCTCTTCATGACGGCCTGCATGCCGCAGATCTCGTCCTTCTGCTCCTCGTAGGACAGGCCGGGCAGGTAGGGGTGGTGCAGGGTGTGGTTGTTGAGGGTGTTGCCGTAGGACTTCATCGTGCGGAAGTAGGTGTAGTCGTCCTTCACCAGGTAGTTGCTGAGGAAGGCGGTGTACGGGATCTTCAGGTCCCGCATCATGGCGAGGAACCTCGGGTCCTTCTCCGCGCCGTCGTCGATCGTCAGGAAGACGACCTTCTGCCTGGTGGGGATCGTGGTGAAGACCGGCGGCAGGCCCCAGTCGTCCTGGTGGTCCACCTCGAACCCGGCGCGGGCGGTGATCTTCGGCTTCGCCGCGGGCGGCGGCGGAGGCGTCAGCGGGACCTGGTCCAGTTTCCAGCGGCGGGCGGCGGCCACCAGACGGGCGTGTTCGGCGGCCTGGCCGCCCTGGCGGGCCTGGGCGGGGCCGCCCTGGCCGGGCGCCCTGCCGGCGGAGTCCGCACAGCCGGAGAGGAGTGCGGCGCAGGCCAGCGCGGTGGCTCCGCGGCCGAGGGGCAGGGACCGCAAACGGGAGCGCGACCGGGACCGGAACCGAGGCCGAGCCCAAGACCGATTTTTGTCATTTTGTACTACTGCTCGCATGGTGCCGGATCCTCCCAGGCCCCGGCCCGGAACCCGGTCAGACACCGCCGCCGGAGGCGCACCATCCACCGACTGGCCCACAATGACCCGGTGAACGACCTCGCCCTCCTCCTCACCCCCGAAGGCCGCGCCCTCCTCGACGAGGTGCGCGACACCGAACCCGCACAGGAGCTGGCCGTGGCCACCCGGCTGCGCCGCGACCACCCGGCCGAGCTGGTGTCGGCCGCACTCGGCCAGGCCCGGCTGCGGCAGCGGGCGGTGGCGAAGTTCGGGGCCGAGGACGCCGGACGGATGTTCTTCACGCCGAACGGGGTCGAGCAGTCGACGCGGGCCGGCGTGGCCGCGTACCGGGCGCGGCGGCTGAAGGACCTGGGCGTGACCTCGGTCGCCGACCTGTGCTGCGGCATCGGCGGGGACGCGATCGCGCTGGCGCGGGCCGGGATCCGGGTGCTGGCCGTGGACCGGGACCCGCTGACGGCGGCGGCGGCGCGGGCGAACGCCGAGGCGCTGGGGCTGGCGGACCTGATCGAGGTGCGCGAGGCCGACGTCACGGGGGTGGACACCGCCGGGTACGACGCGGTGTTCGTGGACCCGGCCCGGCGGGGCGGGCGGGGCCGGATCTTCGATCCCGAGGCCTATTCGCCGCCGCTGTCCTGGGCGGTCGGCGCGGCCCGTACGGCACCCCACGCGGCCCTGAAGATCGCTCCGGGCATCCCGCACGAGGCGGTGCCCGCCGAGGCCGAGGCCGAGTGGATCTCCGACGGCGGGGATGTGAAGGAGGCGGTGCTGTGGTTCGGCACCGGGGCGCCGGGCGCGGTACGGGCCACGCTGCTGCCCGGCCCGCGCACGCTGCTCGGCCGGGGGCTGCCCGACCCCGGCGTGCGGCGGGTGGGGCGGTACCTGTACGAGCCCGACGGTGCCGTGATCCGGGCGCACCTGGTCGCGGAGGTGGCCGAGGAGGTCGGCGGCGGACTCGTCGACGCGACGATCGCGTACATCACCGCCGACGAGCCGCGGCCCACCCCCTTCGCCACGGCCTACGAGATCACCGACCAGATGCCCTTCAACGTCAAGAAGCTGAAGGCGCTGCTGCGGGAGCGCGAGGTCGGCACGCTGACCGTGAAGAAGCGCGGCTCCGCGGTCGAGCCGGAGGAACTGCGCCGGAAGGTCAGGCCGCAGGGACCGAACGCGGCGACCGTGTTCCTGACCCGCGTCGCGGGGGCACCGACGATGCTGATCGGCCGTCCGGCGGGGCACCGGCTGCCCTGACCGGCGCGGGACGGCTCCGCGGTGACGCTCAGCCGCACTGTCCCGCCCGGCGCAGCAAAAGCTCCCGCTCCCGTTGGTTGCGGGCCAGCGCCGCCGCCCGTTGGAACTCCGCCCGCGCCTGCGTCGTACGGCCGAGGCGCTGGAGCAGGTCCGCGCGCACGCTGGGGAGCAAGTGGTAGTCGCGCAGGGCCGGTTCGGTGGCCAGGGCGTCGACGATGGCCAGTCCCGGTTCCGGTCCCTGAGCCATCGACACGGCGACCGCGCGGTTCAGCTCGACCACCGGGGACGGGAACCGGGCCGCCAGCACGCCGTACAGGGTGGCGATGGAGCGCCAGTCGGTCTCCTCGTAGGTGTAGGCGTGCGCGTGGCACCCGGCGATGGCCGCCTGCAGGGCGTAGCGGCCGGGAGCGCCGGAGGCCGTGGCGTCGGCGCGGGCGAGGGCCCGGATGCCGCGGGCGATGAGCATGCGGTTCCAGCGGCGGCGGTTCTGGTCCCTCAGCAGCACGGGTGTGCTGTCGGGGCCGGTGCGCGCGGCGGCCCGGGACGCCTGGAACTCCAGCAGCGAGGTCAGGCCGTGCACCTCCGGCTCCTTGGGCATCAGCGCGGACAGCACGCGGGCCAGGCGCAGGGCGTCCTCGCACAGCGCGGGGCGCAGCCAGTCGTCGCCGGCGCTGGCCGCGTAACCCTCGTTGAAGATCAGGTAGATCACGTCCAGGACGGATCCGAGGCGGGCCTCGCGGTCGGGCCCGTACGGCACCTCGAAGGCGACGTTCCTCGTGGCGAGGGTCCGCTTGGCCCGGACGATGCGCTGGGCGATCGTGGCCTCCGGGACCAGACAGGCGCGGGCGATCTCGGCCGTGGTCAGGCCGCCGAGCAGGCGCAGGGTGAGCGCGGTGCGGGCCCCGGGGGACAGCACCGGGTGGCAGGTGGTGAAGACGAGCCGGAGGAGGTCGTCGTCGATACCTTCCGGGTCGGCGGGCTCCTCGGGCGGGGCGGTGGTGGGGAGGTCCCGGCCGATCTCGGCGAGTTTGCGGGCGTAGGTCTCGCGGCGCCGGATCAGGTCGACGGCGCGGTGCCGGGCGGTGGCCATGAGCCAGGCGCCGGGGTTGTCGGGCACACCGTCCCGGGGCCACCGCTCCAGGGCGGCGACCAGCGCGTCCTGGGCCAGATCCTCGGCGATGCCGACGTCCCGGACGATCCGGGCGACGCCGGCGATCAGCCGTGGTGACTCCAGACGGAAGACGGTCTCGATCGCGCGCGCCGCGGTGGGCTGTGGTTCCACAGCCCACCATGCAACACCCCCGGACAGCCCCGGGCCAAGCGCGATCAGCCCTCGGCGATCTCCCGCACCTCGCAGGTCACCGTCCAGTGCTCCTCGTGGGTCTTCAGGAACCGCTTGGTCCACTCCAGGGCCTCGGCCATGTCCTTGCACTGCATGAGCGCGTAGCCGCCGACGACCTCCTTGGACTCGGTGAAGGGTCCGTCGGTGACGGAGATCTGCCCGCCCTCCCAGCGCACCCGGGCGCCCTGGGCGGAAGGCGTCAGCCCGGCGGTGTCGAGCATGACGCCGGCCTTGGTGATCTCCTCGATCAGTTCACCCATCCGCCGCATCAGCTCCTCGCTGGGGCCCTCGGCGGGCGCGGAGGACTCGTCGATGCGCACGAGCGACAGGTAGCGGGGCATGGTGACTCCTTCGGTCGGGGCGGCGGGACCGTTCCCCGCCGCTCACCCATGCGTCGAACGGGAGACACCCCACTCGACACCCTCGCCGGATTTTCCCGGGGATTTTTTCCGGCCCGGTCTTTCCGGCCCGGTCTTTCCGGCCCGGTCTCTTCCGGCCCCGGTGGCCGGCGGCGGCACCGCGGCCTGCCCCGCCCGGCCTACCGCAGGGACGCCCACAGGTCGCTCGCCGCCGGCTCCTTCGCCACCACCCGGTTGGGGTCGGAGGGTGCCGTGACGACCGGCATCATCACCGTCTTCACCCGGTCGGCCGTCAGGCCCCCGAGGCTCCGGCCCAGGTTCGTCAGCTCCTTCAGGGAGTCGAGGCCGGTGTCGGTGGTGAGGCTCGCGGTGACCGCGTTGGCGACCCGGTACAGCTTGGCCGGGTCGGTGAGCAGGTCGGTGGCGGCGATCTGCGCCAGCAGTCCCTTGACCACCTTCTGCTGCAGGCCTATGCGGCCCAGGTCGCTGCCGTCGCCTATGCCGTGCCGGGTGCGGGCGAGGGCCAGAGCCCGCGTGCCGTCGAGGTGGTGGGCGCCGGCCTCGAGGTGCAGATGGCTCTTGTCGTCGTCGATGTCCTGGTCGGTGGTGACGTCGACGCCGCCGAGCGCGTCCACCAGCCTGGCGAAGCCGGAGAAGTCGATCTCGACGTAGTGGTCCATGCGGATGTTCGTGACCGACTCGACGGTCTTCACCGCGCACACCGGCCCGCCCACGGCGTAGGCGCTGTTGAACATGGTGTTGTACGCCACCGCCGTCGAGCCGCCGGAGGCGAGCGGGCAGGACGGGCGGGTGACGAGGGTGTCGCGCGGGATGCTGACGACGGTGGCCCGCGTACGGCCGGCGTCGATGTGCACCACCATCGCGGTGTCCGAGCGGGCGCCGACATCAGGGGGGTGTCGGCGGCGTGCGCGGCGGGCTCCGTCAGCAGCAGCGCGGCCCCGGTCACCAGGGATGTGAGGGGTAAGCCGATTCTCAGAGATCTCACCGCGAGCGCCTCCGAAAGTTTCGGTCGAATTACCGATTGACTTCGGAGGAGTGTGGGGGCGCGCACCCCACTCGTCAATATGTCAGCTTCCGGCCACCGGCGTCACCCCTTCGCGGGCGCCGCCGTGCTCGACCGCACCACCAGGCTGGTCGCCAGCTCCACCCGGGTCGCCGCCCGCTCCTCCGGCACGCGCCCCAGCTCCAGCACCAGCCGGGCCGCGGCCTCGGCCATCTCGGTCAACGGCTGCCGTACGGTCGTCAGCGGCGGGCCGACCCAGCGGGCCACCGGCAGATCGTCGAAGCCGACCACGCTGAGGTCCTCCGGGATGCGCAGTCCCAGCTCACGGGCCGCCTCGTACAGGCCGAGCGCCTGCAGGTCGTTGCCCGCGAAGACCGCGGTCGGCCGGTCCGAGCGGCGCAGCAGCTCCAGGCCCAGGCGGTAGCCGGCGTCATGGTGGAAGTCGCCGGTCACCATGAGCGAGGGGTCGACCGGCAGCCCGGCCGTCTCCAGCGCCGCCCGGTAGCCGTCGACCCGGGCCCGGCTGCACATCATCCGGGACGGGCCGCTGATCGCGCCGATCCGGGTGTGACCGAGTTCCACCAGGTGACGGGTGGCGGCGAGGCCGCCCTGCCAGTTGGTGGCACCGATGGAGGGCACGTCCGGGCCCGGGTCGCCGGCCGGGTCCATCACCACGAACGGGATGGACCGGCTGGTCAGCAGCGCCCGCTGGGACTCGTCGAGCCCGGACAGGACGAGCACCACCCCGTGCGGGCGGCGGGCGGCGACCTGGTCGGCCCAGGTGCGCCCGGGGGTGAGCCGCCCGGCCGACTCGGACAGCACGACGCTCAGCCCGGCGTCCCGGGCCACGTTCTCCACACCCCGGATGACCTCCATCGCCCAGGCGCTCTCCAGCTCGTGGAAGACCAGGTCGATCAGCGGGGAGCGGGATGCCTCGGCGCGCCGGCGCCGGTAGCCGTAGGCGCGCAGCAGTTCCTCGACGCGGGTCCGGGTCGCGGGGGCGACGTCGGCGCGGCCGTTGAGCACCTTCGAAACAGTCGGAGCGGACACCCCGGCCTCACGGGCGATTTCGGCGAGGGTCGCCGTCTGCGTTTCTGTGGGCTTCGAAGGCTTCATGCCCGCGATCGTATCCCCGCAGGACCTCTTGACGAAGGCGTTGTCCCACCATAGGTTCCCGGAACATTCGGCGCTCCATCCGAAACATTCGGAGCAGAGTCGAGACGGGAGTTCCATGACCACCGCTCCTTGGCGCGACCCCGCCCTGCCCGCCGCCGCCCGCGTCGACGACCTGCTCTCCCGGATGACCCTGGAGGAGAAGACCGCCCAGCTGTACGGCGTCTGGGTGGGGGCCGCCACGGACGGCGACGGGGTCGCCCCGCTCCAGCGGGAGATGGCCGCCGAGCACGACTGGGACGAGCTGATCACCCTCGGCCTCGGCCAGCTGACCCGCTCCTTCGGCACCGCCCCCGTGGAACCGGCCCTCGCCGCCCGGGCCCTCGCCCGCGCCCAGCGGCGCATCGCCGCCGCGAACCGCTTCGGCATCCCGGCGGTCGCCCACGAGGAGTGCCTGGCCGGCTTCACCGCCTGGCGCGCGACGGCCTACCCCGTCCCGCTCGCCTGGGGCGCCTCCTTCGACCCGGAGCTGGTGGCCCGGATAGGCCGCCGCATCGGCCGGGACCTGCGTTCGGCCGGCGTCCATCAGGGCCTGGCGCCCGTCCTGGACGTGGTCCGCGACCCGCGCTGGGGGCGGGTCGAGGAGACGATCGGCGAGGACCCGTACCTGGTCGGCACGGTCGGCACGGCCTACGTCCGCGGACTGGAGTCGGCCGGGGTCGTGGCCACGCTGAAGCACTTCGCCGGGTACGCCTCCTCGGCCGGCGCACGGAACCTGGCACCGGTCCGGGCGGGCGTACGGGAGTTCGCGGACATCACCCTGCCGCCGTTCGAGATGGCGCTGCGCGAGGGCGGGGCCCGCTCGGTGATGGCGGCCTACACCGAGACCGACGGCGTGCCCGCCTCCGCCGACCCGCGCCTGCTGACCGGCCTGCTGCGCGAGGAGTGGGGCTTCACCGGCACGGTGGTCGCGGACTACTTCGGCATCGGCTTCCTGCAGTCCCTGCACCGCGTCGCCGCGGACGAGGCGGAAGCGGCCCGACTGACCCTGGCCGCGGGCATCGACGTCGAGCTGCCGACCCTCAAGTGCTACGGCGCACCGCTCGTCGCCGCCGTACGGGACGGCCGCGTCCCCGAGTCCCTGGTGGACCGCGCGGCCCGCCGGGTGCTCCTCCAGAAGTGCGAACTGGGCCTGCTGGACGAGGACTGGCGTCCGGAGCCGGACGGCCCGGTCGACCTGGACTCCGCGGAGAACCGGGCCCTCGCCCGCCGTCTCGCGGAGGAGTCGGTGGTCCTGCTGGACAACCCCGACGGGCTGCTGCCCCTGGCCCCCGACGGCCGGATCGCGGTCGTGGGGCCGCGCGCCGCGGACGCGCTCGCCATGCTGGGCTGCTACTCCTTCCCGTCCCACGTCCTCACCCACCACCCCGGGGTCCCGCTCGGCATCGAGATCCCGACCCTCCTGGACTCCCTGCGCGCCGGATTCCCCGACGCCAAGGTGACGTTCGCGGACGGCTGCGGGGTCTCGGACCCGGACCCGGGCGGCTTCGCGGAGGCCGTGGCCCGGGCGGCGGAGGCGGACGTGTGCGTGGCGGTGCTCGGCGACCGTGCGGGCCTGTTCGGCCGGGGCACCTCCGGCGAGGGCTGCGACGTGGCCGACCTCCACCTCCCGGGCGTCCAGGCGGACCTGCTGGACGCGCTCGTCGCGACGGGCGTCCCGGTCGTCCTCGTCCTGCTCACCGGCCGCCCCTACGCACTGGGCCGCTGGCACGGCCGGCTCGGCGCGGTCGTGCAGACCTTCTTCCCCGGCGAGGAGGGCGGCCCGGCGGTGGCCGGGGTCCTGTCCGGCCGGGTGAACCCCTCCGGCCGCCTGCCGGTGAGCGTGCCGCGCGCGCCCGGGGGCCAGCCCTGGACCTACCTCCAGCCCCCGCTGGGCCTGGCCGGCGAGGTCAGCAGCCTCGACCCGACCCCGCTGTACCCGTTCGGCCACGGCCGCTCGTACACGACGTTCGCCTGGGAGGACTGCACGGGCGCCGGCGTCACGGAGATCGGTACGGACGGCTCGTACGACCTCTCGCTGACGGTCCGCAACACGGGTGACCGCGCGGGCGCCGAGGTCGTCCAGCTGTATCTGCACGACCCGGTGGCATCGGTGACCCGCCCGGACGTACGCCTGATCGGCTACCGGCGACTGGAGCTGTCCCCCGGCGAGTCCCGCCGCGTGACCTTCCGCTTCCACGCGGACCTGTCGTCCTTCACCGACCGCACGGGCGCGCGGGTGGTGGAGCCGGGGGCGCTGGAGCTGCGGCTGGGCACGTCGAGCGCGGAGGTACGGCACACCGCCCGGCTGCGGCTGACGGGGCCCCCGCGCGTGCTGGGGACGGACCGGCGGCTGCACTGCGAGGTCTTCCTGGGCGCGGGCTGAGCCGCAACGCGAACACCCCGCCCCCGGAGACCCGGGGGCGGGGTGTCTGTGGAGCGCCGGGCAGGCCTTGCACCTGCATTTCCCCGCAGGAAGCGGGGCGTCTTTCCTTGGACCACCAACGCACCGCGTTCGGACCGGACTTCCGGCCGTTCGCGTGTGATGATCATAGCGCAGTCGGAGCGGTTCCCCCAAGCTCAGCCGTCCGCCACCGACTCGAACCGCCACCGGTGCACGGCTCGCGTCACCAACTGCGCGTCCGGTTCGGGCAGTTCGGGGAGGGAGGCGTCGTACGGCGCGTCCCACCAGGTGATGACCAGCACCCGGTCCTGCGGCGCGCGGAGGGTTTCCCGGCGCACCGGCTCCCGGGCGAGGTCCTGCTTCCGCACCCAGCTCAGCAGTTCCTCGCCCCGCCCCTCGGCGGCCCGCGCCTCCCACATCAGGGCGACGGTCATGGGTAGAGGTTCTCCGCGCTGACCTCGTGCACATGGTCGTGACCCGGGACGTGCGGGTCGGTCACCGGCAGGGAGGAGTCCGCCGACAGGTCCCAGCTGGAGGCGACCCGGTTGCGGGCGACCATCTCGGCGCCGAGCGCGGCCACCATCGCACCGTTGTCCGTGCACAGTTTGGGGCGCGGGACACGCAGCCGGATGCCGGCCGCCTCGCAGCGTTCCTGGGCCAGGGCGCGCAGCCGGGAGTTGGCGGCCACACCGCCGCCGATCATCAGGTGGTCGACGCCCGCGTCCTTGCAGGCGCGGACGGCCTTGCGGGTCAGGACGTCGACGACGGCCTCCTGGAAGGAGGCGGCCACGTCGCGGACCGGGACCTCCTCGCCGGCCGCGCGCTTGGCCTCGATCCAGCGGGCGACGGCCGTCTTGAGGCCGGAGAAGGAGAAGTCGTAGGCGGGGTCGCGCGGGCCGGTCAGGCCGCGCGGGAAGGCGATCGCCTGCGGGTCGCCCTCCTTGGCGTACCGGTCGATGACCGGGCCGCCGGGGAAGCCCAGGTTCAACACGCGGGCGATCTTGTCGAAGGCCTCGCCGGCCGCGTCGTCGATGGTCGAGCCCATCGGGCGGACGTCGGAGGTGATGTCCGCGGACAGGAGCAGGGAGGAGTGGCCGCCGGAGACCAGCAGGGCCATCGTCGGCTCCGGCAGCGGGCCGTGCTCCAGCTGGTCCACACAGATGTGGGAGGCGAGGTGGTTGACGCCGTACAGGGGCTTGCCGAGGGCGTAGGCGTACGCCTTGGCCGCCGAGACGCCGACCAGGAGGGCGCCCGCGAGGCCGGGCCCCGCGGTGACCGCGATGCCGTCGAGGTCCCTGGCCGAGACGCCCGCCTGTTTCAGCGCGCGGTCGATCGTCGGGACCATCGCCTCCAGGTGCGCCCGGGACGCCACCTCCGGTACGACACCGCCGAAGCGGGCGTGCTCGTCGACGCTGGAGGCGATGGCGTCCGCCAGCAGGGTGGTGCCGCGGACGATGCCGACGCCGGTCTCGTCGCAGGAGGTCTCGATGCCGAGGACGAGGGGTTCGTCAGTCATTGATCTCGGTTCCTTGTGCTGGGGGAGAACCCGTGGCGGTGCCGCTGTCGGATGCTGTGGTCAGGCGCATGACCAGGGCGTCCACGTTGCCCGGCTGGTAGTAGCCGCGCCGGAAGCCGATGGGCACGAAGCCGAAGCGCTCGTAGAGCTTCTGGGCGCGGACGTTGTCGACCCGGCACTCGAGCAGCACCTCGTGGCACTCGAACGCGGTCGCCGCGCGCAGCAGCTCGGCGAGCAGGCGCCCGCCGAGGCCGGTGCCCTGCTGGTCACGGGCTACGGCGATGGTCTGGACGTCGGCCTGCTCACCGGAGGTGACGAGGCCGGCGTACCCGACGATGCGGCCGTCGGACTCGGCCACGAGATAGCGCCGGGTGGCCTCGGGGCCCCGGGAGTGGGCCAGTTCGGACCAGAACATTCCCCGGGACCAGGCGTCCTCGGGGAACAGGTCCTTCTCCAGCTCCAGGACCGGGTCGATGTCCCACCAGCGCATCTCGCGCAGTCGGGGGGTCTGCGGCGCGGTCACCTGGGCGTGACCACCTTGTAGTTCCTGGGGACCTGCGCGTCGGGGCGGCGCAGGTACAGCGGGCGGGGCGCCGGCAGTTCCTCACCCGCGGCCAGCCTCCCGGCGGCGAGCGAGGCGAGGGCGGCGGCGGACACGTGCTCGGGCTCGTGGGCGCTCGGGAACGTGTCCGGGTAGAGCAGCGCGCCCGCGCCGACCGCCGGGAGTCCCGCGACCTGCTCGGCGATGTCGGCCGGCCGGTCCACGGCCGGGTCGGTCAGCCGGGTGTGCGAGTCGGCGTACTTGGCCCAGTAGACCTCCTTGCGCCGGGCGTCGGTCGCCACGACGAAGGGGCCCTTCTCGATGTCGGCGGCGTGGGCGAGCCCGTCCAGCGTGCACACGCCGTGCACGGGGACGCCGAGCGCGAGGCCGAAGGTGTCGGCGGTCATGAGACCGACCCGCAGACCGGTGTAGGGGCCGGGGCCGATGCCGACGACGATCCCGGTGACCGCCTCCAGTCTGAGCCCGGCCACGGCGAGAACCCGGTCGACGGCCGGCAGCAGCAGCTCCCCGTGCCGGCGCGCGTCCACCTGGGTCGACGAGGCGATGACGTCCGTGCCGTCGTGCAGCGCGACGGTGACGGCGGGTGTTGCGGTATCCAGAGCGAGCAAGAGCACGCGAACAGCCTACGGCGCCCGCGGCTCCAGCATGGCCGTCCGGGTCGTACGATCACCGACTGCTACGGTCTGTACGAAGTACGACATATCGCACGAGACAGAGGTGGTGCACGTGGCTGGGACCAGCTCGGCGATCGTGGCCGGCCTCACCGCGGCGGCCGTCGGAGCGGTCGGTTTCCTCGCCTACCAGGCCCAGGCGACCGTCCCCGCGAGCCTGGGCGGCAGGCCCGGGCCGAGCGCTTCCGCGGCGGCGGCCGCCAGCAAGGCGCCCCGGGACCGGCACAATCCGGCCGCCCTGCCGAGCGGGTCCGGTGCGGGTGAACGGGTCGTGTACTCGGTGGACGACGACCGGGTCTGGCTGATCGACGAGCGGGGCCGGGTGCAGCGCACCTTCAAGGTGAAGCCGGGCAACCTCGACCCGCTGCCGGGCACGTACTGGGTGTCGTCCCGCTCGAACGCGGTCACCGGCAGCGACGGTCTCCCCATCGAGCACGTCGTGCGGTTCACCAGCGTGGACGGGGTGGCGATCGGTTTCAGCGCGGCGGTGGGCGACGGCCCGGCCACGGCGGCCGACCCGAGCGTGAAGACGGGCGGCATCCGGGAGACGCGGGCGGACGGGAACGTGATGTGGACGTTCGCGACGATCGGCGTACGGGTGGTCGTGATCCGCTAGGCGGCCGCGCGCCGCTCGCCGGCGGGCTCGGGCGCCCGCTGCCGGGGTTCCGGGTCCCGCGGTGGCCGGGAGACCGCGTCCGCGGCCGCGCACGACGCCAGCAGATCGCGCATGGACGTCCCGGTGAGCACGGCCGGACGGGGCTGCTCCGTGGGGCGGGGAGCGGTCATGGACGCCTCCTGAGGTGCGGGGGCGGGCGTAGTTAGGCAGACCTAACCACGGGCTGGACACCATGTGACCACGCCCGGCACGTCCTGCGCAATACGGTGCCGACAGCTTGTCGGAAAACCGGGCCGGATCAGGCCGCGACGGTCTCCAGGCCGGCGTCCGCCCAGCGCTCACCCAGCCCGGTCAGCGTCACGTGCCGTACCTCGTCGGTGGTGTCACCGACGGCCCGGTGGATGACGACCTGGAGCCGGTCCTCGGTCAGTTCCTCCACCTTGCCCTCGCCCCACTCCACGACGATCACCGAGTCGGGCAGCGAGACGTCGAGGTCCAGGTCCTCCATCTCGTCCAGGCCGCCGCCGAGCCGGTACGCGTCCACGTGGACCAGGGGCGGCCCGTCACCGAGGGAGGGATGCACGCGGGCGATCACGAAGGTCGGCGAGGTGACCGCGCCGCGCACGCCCAGCCCCTCGCCCAGCCCGCGGGTCAGCGTGGTCTTGCCCGCGCCGAGTTCCCCGCTGAGCATCACCAGGTCGCCTGCGCGCAGCAGCTTGGCCAGCCGGCGGCCCAGTTCCCGCATCTGTTCGGGAGCGGTGATCGTCAGCCGGGTCTCAGCGGGGTGGTGCGGTGTCGCTGGTCGTTCCATAGCCACTTACGGTAGCCCCTGCGGGCACGGCACCCGCGCGGGTGAGCAGGTCGGCCAGGCGGTCGGTGACCACTTCCGGGTGTTCCAGCATCACCAGGTGCCCGGCGTCCGGCACGAGCACCAACTCGGCGTCCGGGAGCAGGTCGGCGATGGCCTCACTGTGCTCGCTGGGCGTGACCAGGTCCTGCACCCCGGCCAGCACGAGCACGGGCATGTCCCGGAAGCAGGGCAGGGTCTCGGTCTTGTCGTGGTCGGTGAAGGCCGGGTAGAACTCGGCGACCACGTCGATCGGCGTGGACTCGATCATCCGCTCGGCGAACCGCTCGACGGCCGGGTCGACGTCCCGCCCCGCGAACGAGTACCGCTTGATGATCCCGGCGAACAGGTCGGCGGTGGCCCGGCGCCCCTTCTCCACCAGCTCCGCCTGCTGCCCGAGCGCCTTCAGCACACCGGGGAGGATGCGGCGCACCGCGTTGACGCCGGCCACCGGGAGACCGAAGTTGACCTCGCCGAGCCGCCCGGACGACGTGCCCACGAAGGCGGTGGCGACGACCCGGTCCCCGATCAGCTCCGGGTACTGGTCGGCGAGGGCCATCATGGTCATCCCGCCCATGGAATGCCCGACCAGCACCACCGGCCCGTCCGGTACGGCGGCGTCCAGGACCGCCTTGAGATCGCGGCCGAGCTGGTCGATGGTGAGGGGCACCCGGTCCCGGGTCTGGGCCACGCCCCGCCCGGACCGCCCGTGGCTGCGCTGGTCCCAGTGCACGGTCCGGACGACCCCGCGCAGGGCGGCACGCTGGAAGTGCCAGGAGTCCTGGCTGAGGCAGTAGCCGTGGCAGAAGACGACGGTGACCGGGACGGGCGCCTTGCGTCCGAAGAGCCGGCGCCGGCGCGGGGAGACGTGCGGACCGGGATCGGGATCGGTCTCGTCGACCTCGTAGTACAGCTCGGTGCCGTCGTCGGCGTACGCCTTGCCCGGGGTGCCCCGCAGGGTGCCGTAGGGGCCGGCCGAGTCCAGCGCCAGCCGGGCCCTGCGCCGCATTCCGCGGCCCACCGTCATCCGCTCGATGGCGACGCCGGCCGCCGCGCCCGCGGCGAGCACGCCTATCGCGGCACCGGCGATACCGGTCGCCCTGCGCCAGCCGGCCGCCCCCGCGGCGGTGGCGACGGCCGCGGAGGCCACGACGTCCTGAACGACGTCCGCCACGGCCTCCGCGCTGCTCTCGCTCACGTACCGCTCCTCTTCGCCGTACTGCAGTTCGCCTGTGTGGGTGAAACGGATGATGCCGCAGTGGTACCGGAAGGCTGACGTTGCCCAGGTGACGCTGCCGCCCCCTGACGGGTTACCCGAGTTCTTCCCCGTTCACATAGACGCGGGGAACGCGGGTTCCGATGCGCGTGACGATTTCGTACGCGATCGTGCCGCAGGCCTGCGCCCAGTCCTCGGCGGTGGGCTCGCCCCGATCGCCGGGCCCGAACAGCACGGCTTCGCTGCCCACCGCGGGCTCGTCCCCGCCGAGGTCCACCACGAACTGGTCCATGGCGACCCGCCCGGCGACCGTCCGCCACTTGCCGTCGACCAGCACCGGGCCGGTGCCGGAGGCGTGCCGGGGAATGCCGTCCGCGTAGCCGACCGGCACCAGGCCGAGGGTGGTCTCGCCGGGGGTGACGTAGTGGTGGCCGTAGCTGATGCCGTGCCCGCCGGGGACGTCCTTGACCAGGGCCAGCGAGGCGCTCAGCGTCATCACGGGGCGCAGCCCGAGGTCGGCCGGGGTGCCCAGCTCCGGGCTGGGCGAGACGCCGTACATCGCGATGCCCGTGCGGACGAGGTCGAAGTGGGTCTCGGGCAGGGTGAGGGTGGCCGGTGAGTTGGCGATGTGCCGCACCTCCGGGCGCACGCCCTGGCCCTCGGCATGGGCGAGCATCTCCCGGAACCGGTCGAGCTGGGCGGCGATGGAGGGGTGCCCGGGCTCGTCGGCGCAGGCGAGGTGGGACCACAGTCCGGTGATCCGGACCAGCCCGGCGGCCTCGGCGCGCAGGGCCTCGGCGACCAGCTCGGGCCAGTCGGCGGGCTGGCAGCCGTTGCGGCCGAGCCCTGTGTCCGCCTTGAGCTGCACCCGGGCGGCCCGGCCCGCCTGCCGGGCGGCCGCGACGGCCTCCCGCAGGGCCCACAGCCCGCTCAGGGAGACGTCGATGTCGGCCTCGATCGCCTGCCGCCAGGGACCGCCCGGCACCCACAGCCAGCACAGGATGCGCCCGGGCAGGCCGGCCGCACGGAGCGCGAGGGCCTCCTCGGGCGTGGCCGTGCCGAGCCAGCTCGCCCCCGCCGCGCGGGCCGCACGGGCGCACGGCACCGCCCCGTGGCCGTATCCGTCGGACTTGACGACGGCCATCAGGGCCGCGCCCGGCGTACGGGCGCGCAGCGCCCGCACATTGGCGCGCAGGGCGCCCAGGTCGATCTCGGCGCGGGCGCGCAGGGGGGCGGTCGGCACAGTTGCAGTCTCACTCATGGCGCCCCCAGTCTCTCAGAGGGCCGTACGGGCCCCGGGTGCCGTGTCAGGTACCCGGCCGCCGCCCCCACCCGTGGGGCCGGCCGCCACCCCGGGCACGAGGCCGGGGGCGGGTGGCACGAGGGTGGCCCGGGGGGCGGCCGCGGTGGCCGGGGGTACGGCGGATTCCACGGCGCCGATCGCCGGTACGGCGGCCCCGGCGGCCGGGAGGGCCGTCGCGGTGGGGAACAGCACCGCGGCACCCCGGTCCGCGCTTCGTCCGCTGATCATGCGATCAGCCGAACGCGCGGTTCTCGCGGGCCGACGCCGCCGCGCGGACGGGTCACCCGAGGGATGGATGCGGTTACGCCTCCGCTGTGCCACCCGGCGGCGAGCACGTGGTGGGCTGGTCGCGCGGTTCCCCGTGCCCGTGGGGCGCCACTCGGCTGCGGGCGGTCGTGCCCCGGGTTCAGCTCCGGACGTCCCGCCAGGCCTCCGGAATACGCGCCGCCACGTCATGTGCGCCGACCGGCGCCCCGTCCGCCGCGAACCGCCCGGCGAGCCCGTGCAGATACGCCGCGGCACTCCCGGCGTCCACGGCCGGCAGCCCCGCCGCCAGCAACGACCCGGCGAGCCCCGACAGCACGTCCCCGCTCCCCGCCGTGGCCAGCCACGACGTGCCCGTGGCGTTCACCCGCACGGCACCGCCGCCGAAGCCGGCCACCAGCGTCGTCGACCCCTTCAGCAGCACGGTCGCCCGGTAGACCGCCGCCAACTCCCGTGCCGCGGCCAGCCGTGCCCCCTCGACCTCCTCCCGCCGCAGCCCCAGCAGCGCGGCGGCCTCCCCCGCGTGAGGCGTCATCAACGTCGGCGCCGTACGCCCCCGCACCACGTCCCGCTCGGCCAGCCGCAGGCCGTCCGCGTCGATCAGCACGGGCACATCCGCCCCCAGCACCTCCGCCACGGTCGCCGCGTCGTCCCCCGCCCCCGGCCCGACCACCCAGGCCTGTACCCGCCCGGCCTTGGCGGGCCCGTCCTCGGACACGAGCGTCTCCGGGAAGCGCGCGAGGACCGCGCCCCCGGCGGGCCCGACGTACCGCACGGCTCCCGCCCCGCCGCGCAGGGCCCCGGAGACGGCGAGCACGGCGGCGCCCGGATACCGCGCCGAGCCGGCGGCGATCCCGACGACCCCCCGCCGGTACTTGTCGCTCTCGGCCGCCGGCAACGGCAGCAGCCGCGCCACATCCGCGTGCTGCAAGGCCTCCAGCTCACCCTGGGCGGGCAGTTCCAGCCCGATGTCGACGAGCCGCACCACCCCGGCGTACTCGCGCGCGGGATCGACCAGCAAGCCGGGCTTGTACGTTCCGAAGGTGACGGTGAGGTCGGCCCGGACAGCGGCCCCGCGCACCTCCCCGGTGCCGGCCTCGACCCCGCTGGGCAGATCCACCGCCACCACGGCGGCCCGGGACCGCTCCACCACCGCCGCGAGCCGCTCGGCATCGGGCCGCAGCCCGCCCTTGCCGCCGATCCCGACGATCCCGTCGACCACCAGATCGGCGCGCTGGATCAGCTCCTCGGCGGCGCCGTCCGCGGCGACGGATCCGCCGGCCCGCCGCAGGGCACCGAGCCCGCCGGCATGGACCCGCTCAGGAGAGAGCAGTACGGCCGTGACCCCGGCCCCCCGCCGCGCCAGCCGTGCCCCCGCGTACAGCGCGTCCCCGCCGTTGTCCCCGCTGCCGACGAGCAGCACCACCCGGCTGCCGTACACCCGCCCGAGCAACTCCGCGCAGGCGGCGGCCAGCCCCGCCGCCGCCCGCTGCATCAGCGCGCCCTCCGGCAGCCGTGCCATCAGCGCCCGTTCAGCCGCCCTTACCGTCTCCACGCTGTACGCAGTACGCATGACACCGAGTCTGCCCCGGAACCACGGGCCGCCACACCCGGGTCGCTCACCCCTCCGCGACCACCACGGCCGAGGCCACCCCCGCGTCATGGCTCAGGGACACGTGCCAGGCCCGCACCCCCAACTCCGCCGCGCGCGCGGCCACGGTGCCCTTCACCCGCAACCGGGGCTGCCCACTGTCCTCGACGTACACCTCGGCGTCGGTCCAGTGCAGCCCCGGCGGCGCGCCCAGCGCCTTCGCCAACGCCTCCTTGGCGGCGAACCGGACCGCGAGCGAGGCGATCCCCCGTCGCTCCCCGCTGGGCAGCAGCAGTTCCCGCTCCACGAACAACCGGTCCGCCAGCCCCGGCGTCCGCTCCAACGACGCCCGGAACCGATCGATCTCGGCGACGTCGATCCCGACTCCGATGATGCTCATGAGCCGCAGCCTACGATCGCGGCCCGGTGCCGGGCGGCGGGCCGGCTCGTGCCGTCTACGCTCCGGACATGACATCGAAGGCCTATCTCTGCGACCTGTTCTCGCTCGACGGCCGTGTCGCGCTCGTGACCGGAGGCAGTTCCGGCATCGGGCGCGCCATCGCCGGTGCACTGGCGCGGGCCGGGGCGAGCGTGGTGGTCATGGCCCGGAACAAGGAGCAACTGGAGGAAACCGTAGGCGAGTTGCGCGCCGGTGGGTGCCGGGCGGCCTGGGTGAGCGGGGATCTGGGTAACCGTGAGGGCGTGCGTGCGGCGGCCGAGGAGGCGGCCGGCGTGTTCGGGGAGCCCGACATCCTCGTCAACTGCGCCGGGATCAACCTCCGGCCGCCGATGAGCGAGCTGGACGAGGACGTGTGGGACACCACCATGGCGGTGAACCTGGAGGCCCCGTTCCTGCTGGGGCAGCGGTTCGGACCGGGGATGGCCGAGCGCGGTTTCGGCCGGATCATCCACGTCACCTCCCAGCAGGCCCACCGGGCCTTCGTGCAGAGCGGCGCCTACGGCGTCTCGAAGGGGGCGTTGGAGTCGCTGGCCCGCTCGCAGGCCGAGGCGTGGTCGCGGCACGGCGTCACCTGCAACACCCTCGTGCCGGGTTTCGTGATGACGCCTCTGAACGCACGCCTGTCGTCCGACCCCGAGCGGGTGGCGGCGCTGGCCGCGCGGACGATGGCCGGACGCAACGGACTGGCCGAGGACTTCGAGGGCGCGGCGGTGTTCCTCGCCGGCCGGGCGTCCGCGTACATCACCGGGCAGTCGATCTTCGTCGACGGCGGTTTCTCGGTCCACTGAGCCGGCTCGTCCGCCGTACGGTGCGGATCGGCCCCCGGTGGGAGGAGAGGTGCGCGGGGACCGCCGCACCCCCGTTTCCGGGGGGCGGGACGACGGCGGTCCCCGCGAGGGACGCGAGCCGGGTCAGGCCGGGCTTGCGCGTCCGTGGCGTCCATGGAGGTCCGGGAGCCGCTCCGGAGGTCCTTGGCGCCGTTCGGTGCCGGCCTGGGCGGGGAGCCGCTCCCGCCCCTGCCGACACCCCCTACTCTGCCGGGCCCGTGTTAAGCGGGTGCTGCGCGCACGTGACACCCTCGTACCACTTCCGGAGCGGCTCGATCGGCCGATGTCACCACAAGTTCGCCGGGGTCACGGGCAGTTCACCGGGCGTTGGTCACTTGTTGCCGCCCTTGGCCAGGAAGGCCAGCAGGTCCTGCCGGCCGATCACACCGGTCGGCTTGCCCTCGACCAGGACGATCGCCGCGTCGGCCGAACCCAGCACCGACATCAGGTCGCCGACCGGCTCACCGGAGCCGACCTGGGGCAGCGGGGGGCACATGTGCTTCTCCAGCGGGTCGTCGAGGGACGCGCGCTGGCTGAACAGGGCGTCCAGCAGCTCTCGTTCCACCACCGAGCCGACGACCTCGGCGGCCATGACGTCCGGGTGGCCGGCGCCCGGCTTGACGACGGGCATCTGCGAGACGCCGTACTCGCGCAGGACCTCGATGGCCTGGCCGACGGTCTCGTCCGGGTGCATGTGCACCAGGGACGGGATGGAGCCGCCCGCCTTGTCGTCGAGGACGTCGGCGACGCGGGCGCTGGGGCCCTCGTCCTCCAGGAAGCCGTAGTCGGCCATCCACTCGTCGTTGAAGATCTTGCTGAGGTAGCCGCGGCCGCTGTCCGGGAGCAGGACGACCACGACGTCGTCGGGACCGAGCCGCTCGGCGACCCGCAGCGCGGCGACGACGGCCATACCGCAGGAGCCGCCCACCAGCAGGCCCTCCTCCTTGGCCAGGCGGCGGGTCATCTGGAAGGAGTCCTTGTCGGAGACCGGGACGATCTCGTCGGCGACGGTGCGGTCGTAGGCGGTCGGCCAGAAGTCCTCACCGACGCCCTCGACCAGGTACGGCCGCCCGGACCCGCCGGAGTACACGGATCCCTCGGGGTCGGCGCCCACGACCTGGACCCTGCCGTCGCTGGCGTCCTTCAGGTAGCGGCCGGTGCCGGAGATGGTGCCGCCGGTGCCGACGCCCGCCACGAAGTGGGTGATCTTCCCCTCGGTCTGCTCCCACAATTCGGGGCCGGTCGAGTGATAGTGCGAGAGCGGGTTGTTGGGGTTGGAGTACTGGTCGGGCTTCCAGGCGCCGGGGGTCTCCCGCACCAGCCGGTCGGAGACGTTGTAGTAGGAGTCCGGGTGCTCGGGGTCCACGGCGGTCGGGCAGACGACGACCTCGGCGCCGTACGCGCGCAGCACGTTGATCTTGTCGGTGCTCACCTTGTCGGGGCACACGAAGATGCACTTGTACCCCTTCTGCTGCGCCACGATGGCGAGGCCGACGCCGGTGTTGCCGCTGGTCGGCTCGACGATCGTGCCACCGGGCTTGAGCGCGCCGCTCTCCTCGGCCGCCTCGATCATGCGCAGGGCGATGCGGTCCTTCACGGAGCCGCCCGGGTTGAAGTACTCCACCTTGGCCAGGACGGTCGCCTGGATGCCCTTGGTCACGTTGTTGAGCCTCACCAGCGGGGTGTTGCCGACGAGGCTGATCATCGAGTCGTGAAATCGCACCGTTGTCTCCGGTTGCTTGCAAAAACAGTGGTCGTAGTGGTGTCGCCAGCCTAAGGCCCCCGGGTGACGCGGGACGGGCGTTCACTCCCCGTTGAGATTGGCGGACGGTCGGTACGGGGCAAGGAGTGGATGTACGGCTACGAGGAGGTGGCGGCGAGGCATGACGAGCATGTCGAGGGCGAGGGTGGCCCGGCGCATCGCGGCCGGGGCCGCGTACGGCGGCGGCGGGGTCGGACTGGCCGGTGCGGCCGCGGTCGGGGTGCTGCTGGCGGAGTTGCGGCTGGCCCGGCGCCATGTGGGCAACGGCAGCGGCGGCCGGGTGCCGGTGGCCGACGGTGTGTACGGCCATGCGTACGACATCCCCGGTGAGCCGCCCCTCCGGCTGACCATGCTCGGCGACTCCACGGCCGCGGGGCAGGGCGTGCACCGGGCGGGCCAGACCCCGGGGGCGCTGCTGGCGTCGGGGCTGGCGGCGGTGGCGGAACGGCCGGTGGAGCTGCGCAACGTCGCCCTGCCCGGGGCCCAGTCCGACGACCTGGACCGCCAGGTGGCGCTGGTGCTTTCGTCCGCGGCTCCCGTCCCGGACATCTGCGTGATCATGATCGGTGCGAACGACGTGACGCACCGGATGCCGCCGACGCGCTCGGTACGGCACCTGTCGGCGGCGGTGCGGCGGCTGCGGACGGCCGGTGCGGAGGTGGTGGTCGGCACGTGTCCCGACCTCGGCACCATCGAGCCGGTGCAGCAGCCGCTGCGGTGGCTGGCGCGGCGGGCGTCCCGGCAGTTGGCGGCGGCCCAGACGATCGGCGCGGTCGAGCAGGGCGGGCGGACGGTGTCCCTGGGCGATCTGCTGGGCCCCGAGTTCGAGGCGAACCCGCGGGAGCTGTTCGGACCGGACAACTACCACCCCTCGGCGGAGGGGTACGCGACGGCCGCGATGGCCGTCCTGCCGACGGTGTGCGCGGCGCTCGGGCTGTGGCCGGCGGAGGAGGAGCGGCCGGACGCGTCGCGCCGGGAGGGGTTCCTGCCCGTCGCCCGCGCGGCGGCCGAGGCCGCTTCGGAGGCCGGTACGGAGGTGACGGCGGCGATGCCCACGGGACCTCGGGGGCCGTGGGCGCTGCTCAAGCGGAGGCGGCGGCGCCGGGTGCCCGAGGCCGAGCCCGCTACCCCCTCGCTGTGACCGCCTCCTCCCGCTCGCCGGGCCCCTCTGGGCCGGCGGGCGGGACCGTGACCAAGCAAGCGCTTAGAAACTGCGGTCTGTCTCACACCACAACACCAGTGACCCAGCCCATACGGCCGGGTAACTTCCCAAGCGGCCCTGCCCACATCCCCGTACGCCACTGGAGCCGTGATGCCCGAAGCCGTCATCGTCTCGACCGCCCGCTCCCCCATCGGCCGCGCCGTCAAGGGCTCCCTGAAGGACCTGCGCCCCGACGACCTGGCGGCCACGATCGTCCAGGCCGCCCTCGCCAAGGTCCCCGAGCTGGACCCCAAGGACATCGACGACCTGATGCTCGGCTGCGGCCTTCCCGGCGGCGAGCAGGGCCACAACCTCGGCCGGATCGTCGCCGTACAGATGGGCATGGACCACCTGCCGGGCTGCACGGTCACCCGCTACTGTTCCTCCTCCCTCCAGACCTCCCGCATGGCGCTGCACGCCATCAAGGCCGGTGAGGGCGACGTCTTCATCTCGGCCGGTGTCGAGATGGTCTCCAGCTACGCCCGCGGCAGCTCCGACATGCCGGGCACCTACAACCCGCTGTTCGCCGAGGCACAGGCCCGCACCGAGGCCGTCGCCCAGTCCGAGGGCTCCACCTGGCACGACCCGCGCGAGGACGGCCTGCTGCCCGACCCGTACATCGCGATGGGCCAGACCGCCGAGAACCTGGCCCGCACCAAGGGCATCACCCGCCAGGACATGGACGAGTTCGGCGTCCGCTCGCAGAACCTCGCCGAGGAAGCCATCAAGAACGGCTTCTGGGAGCGCGAGATCACTCCCGTCACGCTCCCCGACGGCACCGTGGTCAGCAAGGACGACGGCCCGCGCGCCGGCGTCACCCTGGAGGGCGTCCAGGGCCTCAAGCCGGTCTTCCGCCCGGACGGGCTGGTCACCGCCGGCAACTGCTGCCCGCTCAACGACGGCGCCGCCGCGCTCGTCATCATGTCGGACACCAAGGCCCGGGAGCTGGGGCTCACCCCGCTCGCCCGCATCGTGTCGACCGGCGTGTCCGGCCTGTCCCCGGAGATCATGGGCCTCGGCCCGGTCGAGGCCTCCCGGCAGGCGCTGCGCCGCGCCGGCCTGACCATCGCCGACATCGACCTGGTCGAGATCAACGAGGCCTTCGCCGCCCAGGTGATCCCCTCCTACCAGGACCTCGGCATCGACCTCGACAAGCTGAACGTCAACGGCGGCGCCATCGCCATCGGCCACCCCTTCGGCATGACGGGCGCCCGTATCACCGGCACGCTCATCAACTCGCTGCAGTGGCACGACAAGCAGTTCGGCCTGGAGACCATGTGCGTCGGTGGCGGCCAGGGCATGGCCATGGTCATCGAGCGCCTCAGCTGACCCACCACCGGTAGCGACTCAGGCACGTTGCGTCAGAAAAAGGCCCGGAACCCGAGAAGCCCCTGGGTTCCGGGCCGTTCTGTGATCCAATCTCCCCCAGGATGTGACCTATCTCCCTCGTCAGGGGCATCCACGCAGGTCAGCGCCGTTCCGTCCGAAACCCCGCGACCAAAGTCCTGCCCGTTTCGTGACGTTACGCACTGACAGCTGGTTAGTCCGCCCTTCAAGCTGATGTAGGAAGTCGGGGGTCGACCTTGAACCGGGAGTACGTCAGTGAGCGCCATGCCGATCGCCTTGCTGCTCACCACGGCCGCCACGGGCGCCGTGGGCGTCGCCGTCCTGCGCACCGTCCTGAAGCTGCGCCGCCAGATCGCGGAGCTGCACAGCCAGCTCGCCGACAGCAACGCCGCCGCCATGCGCGCGCTGCTGCCGCACGCCCGTAGCGCCGCCGACGGCGACCAGATACGCGTGGCCGTGGCCGAGGCGCTGGCGGAGGAGCGGGAGCGGGAGCTGGCCGAGGCGCGTGCGTTCTGGGCCGCACAGGAGGCCCGGGACGCCTCCGACGCGCCCTCGCTGCTCGGCCTGCCGGAAGCCGATCTGTTCCTGCCCCGGCAGACCGACTTCGTGGGGCTGGAGCCGGTGTCCGAGCCGACGGCCGACACCGACGAGTTCTCCGGGGAGTCCCCGGAGCTGGCCGCGGCCCGTCGCCGCCACCCCTCCCACCCGGACTTCGTCCCCGTGCAGTCGCCGGCCGTGCACGACCACGAGCGCACGGTGACCACGCTGGAGCAGCTGGCCGCCGAGCGCGTCGAACTCGCCGACGTCCGCCCCGGCCCGCTCGGCACCCTCGACGTCTACGTCTTCGCCGACGGCACCACCCTGTGCATGACGCCGGGTCACCGCGAGACGGCGGAGCGCCTGGCAGCGGCCCTGGAGGCGGGCGAGACGCCGCACCTGCTCGGCGGCTCGGGCATCTCCGGCGCCTACACCCTCACGTTCGCGTGCGGCCAGGACACGGTCTACATCCTGGCCGACAGGGTCATCGCGTCTCTCTGATTCACACCCCCGCGCGCTGCCGCGCCGCCTCCACGCAGCGCACGGCTTCGGCGACCTCGTCGTCGTTCTTCAGCACCAGCGCCAAGTCGTGCGCGGCGACGAGGATTTGGTCGGCCGCGGCGAACATCCCCGCGTCCGGCATCTCCCGGGGCTCGGTCCCCGGCTCCTCCACCCGCTGCGCCCACCGGGCGAACTCCCGGGCCAGCGCCAGCGCCTCGGCCGCCGCGCTGCGTTGCAGCCGGCTCTGCGGTGCCGCCCGCAACCGGTCGGCGAAGTGATCCACTGCTTGGGTCAAGGGCGTCGTATCGAGCACGCGCCGAGCGTAACGCGCCGCACTGTTGCCAATACGCGAACGCTCAGGCACGGTGACCTGAAGGACCGGCTTACATCCCCTTTGCGTTCGGAGGCGCCGATGTCCCAAGTCTTCTCCGAGGAGACCCACCGCAACCTGCTCGCCCGCATCCCCCACTGCACCGGTCGTGAAGTCTCCGACTGGCTGCGCACCGTCGAAGAAGGCCCGGCCCTGTTCCGCTTCGAGGAGAAGGTCAGCTGGCTCCGGCACGAGTACGACCTGGCGTACGGCCACGCGAAGGCGCTCGTGCACGAGTACGACCTGAGGAGGGCGGCCCGCAAGCTGCTCTGAACGGCAAGGGGCCCCGGGCGCGTTGCCCGGGGCCCCTGCCTACGACCGGCGGACGGGCTAGTCGTTGTTGCTGAAGATCGCCACCAGCCGCAGCATCTCCACGTAGATCCACACCAGGGTCATGGTGAGGCCGAACGCGGCGAGCCAGGACTCGTTGCGCGGGGCGCCGTAGGCGATGCCGTCCTCGATCTGCTTGAAGTCGAGGGTCAGGAAGAACGCGCCGAGCAGGATCGCGATGATGCCGACGAGCGCGCCGAGCGGGCCGAAGCTGCGCAGACCGCCGTTTTCGGCGACGCCGAACGCGACCAGCAGCAGGTTGACCGCCATGACCACCATGAAGGCGATCGCGATGGCGATGCCGACGCGGGCGTAGCGGGCGGTGACGCGGATCCAGCCGGCCTTGTAGACCAGCAGGGTCGCGCCCGAGACCGCCATGGTGCCGAGCACCGCCTGGAAGGGCGCGCCGCTCCAGCGGCTGTTGTACATCTCGCTGATGACGCCGAGGAAGACGCCTTCGAAGGCGGCGTACCCGAGGATCAGCGCGGGCACCGGGGTGCGCTTGAAGCTCTGGACCATGGCCAGGACGAACGCGACGATCGCCGCGCCGACGGCCAGGCCGTAGCTGGTCGTCGAGACCGGCAGCAGCGCCCAGGCGAGGACGGCGCCGACGGCGACCGTGCCGAGCGTGAGGGCCGAGCGGACGACGACGTCGTCCATGGTCATCCGGTCGGTGGTGACCGGGGCCTGCGGCGGGGCGCCGTACTGCGCGTCCTGCTGGGCGTACGGGTTCTGCGCGTAGGGGTTCTGCGCGTACGGGTTGCCCTGTGCATACCCGGCCTGCGGTGCGGTGTTGAAGCCGGCGTAGCCGTTGTCGCGGCTGAACCCCCGTCGCGAGAAGACCGGGTTACTGCTCCTCATTTCACTCCTCCATGGCCACCTCGCGTGGCCTTGGGCTCAAGAGTAATGGATTGGCAAAGGATCGTCCGTAATACCTGGGGAGGATCTTTCCCCCGCCGTGCTGCGCAACACGCTACGCGGAAGGGTCATTCCCGGCCATGGATGATCTCGTTCCATGACGAACCTGCTACCCGATCGAAAGGAAACCCCGTGTAGGCCTCGGCCAGGTCGGTCCCGGCCGCCCGGGAGGAGACGATCCGTTCCAGCCGCGCCTGCTGCAGACGGGTGTCGAAGGCGGTGGCGTCCGGGGCGCGGTGCAGCAGGGCCGTCATGTCGTGGGAGAACCGCTCGGCCTGCCAGATCCGGCGCAGGCAGGTCGCGGAGTAGCCGTCGAGCAGTTCCGGGGAGCCGGTCTCCTTCTCGTGGAGCAGTGCCCGGGCGAGGGTGACGACGTCGCCGACGGCGAGATTCAGCCCCTTGGCGCCGGTGGGCGGCACGATGTGGGCGGCGTCGCCCGCGAGGAAGAGCCGGCCGTGCCGCATCGGCTCGTGCACGAAGGAGCGCATGGGTGTGACCGTCTTCCGGGTGAGGGGACCGCGGCGCAGCGTCCAGTCGTCGGCGGTCTCGAGGCGGCGCTCCAGCTCGTCCCAGATCTCCTCGTCGCTCCAGTCCCCGGCGTCCGTCCCGGCCGGGACCTGGAGGTAGAGGCGGGAGACGAAAGACGCAGGGGGGAGCGCGGCGACCCCGGAGGGGCGGTGGCGGGTGACGGGCGGGCGCATGGAGAGCAGGGCGAAGCCGCGGTCGTGGCGGGCGTAGACCAGCTCGTCGTGGGAGGGCGCCACGTCCGCGAGGATGCCGAGCCAGGCGTAGGGGTACGACCGCTCGAACACACGGGAGAGGCCGGCCGGGAAGGCCTTTCGGGCCACCCCCCAGAAGCCGTCACAGCCGACCACGTAGTCGCACTCCAGTACGTCCTCGCGGCCCTGGTGCCGGAACGGGACGCGCGGCCGGTCGCCCCCGGCGCCCTCCACCGCCAGCGCCTCCACCTCGAACAGCAGCGGGCCGCCCTCCTTCAACTGGAGGGCGATGAGGTCCTTGCAGACCTCGGTCTGGGCGTAGACGGTCACGGACCGGCCGCCGGTGAGCGCCGCGAAGTCGACGCGGTGGCGGCGCCGGTCGAAGCGCAGCTCGATGCCGTCGTGCCGCAGCCCCTCCCGGTCCATCCGCTCCCCGGCCCCCGCGGCGCGCAGCACGTCGGCCGTACCCTGCTCCAGGATCCCGGCCCGTTGCCGCTGTTCGACGTAGGCCCGGTCGCGGCTCTCCAGGACGACCGACTCGATGCCGGCGCGGTGCAGCAGCCGTGCGAGCAGCAGCCCGGCAGGCCCCGCTCCGATGATCCCGACGGTGGTGCGCATCGGCCGTCCCCTTCCCTCGAACCGCCGAGCGCCGCCATGTCCGTAGGTGAAGTTTTCTTCACTGATTTGGGCCTGAGCCTCCGACCGCACCCGTACGGCTGTCAACGGCCCCCCGACTCCCCGCGCGACTGTCTTCCTCGGCGCGTGACAGCGCCTCGGTGAGAGGGGATGTCCGGGGGAGGTGGTGCCCGGAGCCGGACTTGAACCGGCACGCCCGCGAAGGGGCAGCGAGGTTTAAGCTCGCCGTGTCTGCATTCCACCATCCGGGCAGGCCATGGGCTCCGCTTCGAGATTCGAGCCTATCGGGAGGCATCCTCCGAACAGCGGACGGGCGGACCCATGTTGTCTTATTTTATTGGCGCCTGAGGGTGCATCAGCCCATGGAACAAGCCATCCGCACTTGCCAGACAGCGTGACGTGACGTGCGTGCGGGCGCACACGGAATGACGGAATTTCACCTACCGAACGAGGGCGCTCCACCCGTTCTCGTCATCCCGGGCGTCAGGGTCGCCCGTCCTCCCCAGGTATGACACGGGCCCGCGCCGTCCGACCGGAGTCGCCCCCGTGAACCGGAACAGCGACTGACTACACGGGCGCTCGCGGCCGGGACGATGAATCAGTCCCCACGAACGCACGTCGTCCCGACAGGAGCACCTTCCCGTGACCACCACACCCACCGCCGGCCGGACCACCGCCGTGGCCGCACGCGCCACGGAGCTGTCGAAGATCTACGGGCAGGGTGAGACCCGGGTGGTCGCCCTGGACCGGGTCTCCGTCGACTTCCGGCAGGCCGAGTTCACCGCGATCATGGGTCCGTCCGGCTCCGGCAAGTCCACGCTGATGCACTGCGTGGCCGGTCTCGACACCTTCTCCTCGGGGTCCGTGCGCATCGGCGACACCGAGCTGGGGTCCCTGAAGGACAAGCAGCTGACCAAGTTGCGCCGGGACAAGATCGGTTTCATCTTCCAGGCCTTCAACCTGCTGCCGACGCTGACCGCGCTGGAGAACATCACCCTGCCCATGGACATCGCCGGGCGGAAGCCGGACAAGGCGTGGCTGGACCGGGTGATCCAGATGGTCGGGCTGTCCGGGCGGCTCAGCCACCGGCCCTCGCAGCTCTCCGGTGGCCAGCAGCAGCGCGTGGCCGTCGCCCGCGCCCTGGCTTCCCGGCCCGAGATCATCTTCGGTGACGAGCCGACCGGAAACCTCGACTCGCGCTCCGGCGCCGAGGTGCTGGGCTTCCTGCGCAACTCCGTGCGCGAGCTGGGCCAGACGGTGGTCATGGTGACCCACGACCCGGTGGCGGCGGCATACGCCGACCGCGTCGTCTTCCTGGTGGACGGGCAGATCGTGGACGAGATGCACGCTCCGACGGCCGACTCCGTCCTCGACCTCATGCGCCATCTTCCCGGGGGGAACCCCCAGACTCCCGAGTTCGACGCGAAGGGCCGTACCAGCTGATGTTCCGCACCGCCCTGCGCAACGTCCTCGCGCACAAGGCCCGGCTCCTGATGACCGTACTCGCCGTCATGCTCGGCGTGGCCTTCGTCTCCGGGACGCTGGTCTTCACCAACACCATCTCCGACGCCTACCAGAAGAGTTCCGCCAAGGGCTTCGACCGGGTCGACGTCGCCGTACAGCCCGAGTACCAGGACTCCGAGGGCGACAAGGTCGGCAGGACTCCCGAGCTGACCCGGGCGCTGCTCGACAAGGCCGCCAAGGTCCCGGGCGCCGCCTCCGCCACCGGGGTCGTCACCGGCTTCACCGCCGTCGCCGACAAGGACGGCAAGCTGGTCGGCGGCGACTGGCAGTCCGCGGGCGGCAACTACTGGGGCGCCGAGGACGCCCGGTACCCGCTGGTCAGCGGTCACGCCCCGCACGGCAAGGACGAGGTGCTGCTCGACTCCAGGACCGCCGAGCGCGCCGGCTACAAGGTCGGCGACACCGTGCGCCTGTCCGTCGACGGCCCGGTTCTCACCCCGACCGTCGCCGGCGTCTTCACCACCGACGACGGCAACGTGGCCGCGGGCGGCAGCCTCGCCCTGTTCGACACGCCGACCGCGCAGACGCTGTTCGGGAAGAAGGGCACGTACGACGAGATCGACGTGCGGGCCGCGGCCGGAACCAGCCAGTCGGCGCTGAAGGCCGCGCTGGACAGGGCCCTGCCGTCCGGCCTCGTGGAGACCACCACGGGCAAGCAGCTCGCCGACGACCAGGCGCGGGCCATCTCCGCCTCGATGAGCGGGCTGCGGCAGACCCTTCTGGTGTTCGCCGGTATCGCCCTGTTCGTCGGCACGTTCATCATCGCCAACACCTTCACCATGCTGGTCGCCCAGCGCACCCGGGAACTGGCCCTCATGCGGGCGGTCGGCGCCTCCCGCCGCCAGGTCACCCGTTCGGTGCTCGTCGAGGCGTTCGCGGTCGGCGCGGTCGCCGGTGTGGCCGGTCTGGCCGCCGGTATCGGCATCGGCGCGGGCCTGCGCGGCCTGCTGGGCGCCTTCGGCGCGAGCGTGCCCGACGGGCCCCTGGTGATCAGCCCGGGCACCGTGGTGACCGCCCTCGCGGTCGGCATCCTCATCACCATGCTGGCCGCCTGGCTGCCCGGCCGGCGGGCCGCGAAGATCCCGCCGGTGGCGGCGATGAGCAGCGTGCACGCCAAGGCCACCGCCAAGTCGCTGGTGCTGCGCAACACGTTGGGCGCGCTGCTCTCTGCGGGCGGCGTCGCGGTGGTCCTCATGGCCACGACGATGGACGCCGACGCCGCCCAGGGCCCGATGGGCCTGGGTGCCGTCCTGCTGATCATCGGCGTGTTCGTGCTGACCCCGCTGCTGTCCCGCCCGCTGATCGCGGCCACCGCCCCGGTGCTGCGCGTGTTCGGTGTCTCGGGCAAGCTGGCCCGCCAGAACTCGGTGCGTAACCCGCGCCGTACGGCGGCCACCGCCTCCGCGCTGATGATCGGCCTGACCCTGATCACCGGCATGACGGTGATGGCGGGCAGCCTGCAGACGTCGATCGACAAGATGGCCGGCGCGGCGATCCGCGCGGACTACGTCGTCTCGATGGCCAACCGCGGCCCGCTCTCCCCGGACGTGGCGCGCAAGCTCGCCGCCGCCGACGGTGTGACCGCCAGCAGCCCGCTGCGCAACGGCGAGTCCCGTATCGACGGCAAGACGGAGTTCCTGACCGGTGTCGACGGCTCGGCGATCGGCAAGCTGACGGACCTGAAGGTGGACGACGGTTCCTTCACGGTGGGGGGTTCGCAGGTCGTCGTGGACGAGGACCAGGCCAAGGAGTACGGCTGGAAGGCCGGTTCACGGTTCACCGCGCACTTCGAGGACGGCAAGGCGCGGAGGCTGACGGTCGCCGGGGTCTACGAGGGCAACGACATGATCAACGGAATCATGCTCGACAACAAGGTCCTCACCCCGCACCTGACCGATCCCGCCGACATGCAGGTCATGGTGAAGACGGCGGACGGCGCGTCCGGCACGGCCAAGGACGAGCTGGTGAAGGTCCTCGGCACCAACCCGGCGATCAAGATCCAGGACAAGCAGGACATCTCCAACGAGATCGCCAAGATGTTCACGCTGATGCTGAACATGGTCTACGGCCTGCTCGGCATGGCCGTGATCGTCGCGGTGCTCGGGGTCATCAACACCCTGGCGATGTCGGTCTTCGAGCGCTCCCAGGAGATCGGCATGCTCCGTGCGATCGGCCTGGACCGCAAGGCGATCAAGCGGATGGTGCGCCTGGAGTCCCTGGTGATCTCCCTGTTCGGCGGCGTGCTGGGGATCGGCCTCGGCGTGTTCTTCGGCTGGGCTGCCGGGGAGCTGCTGGGCACGAAGATGCCGACGTACGAACTGGTCCTGCCGTGGGGCCGGATGGCGGTCTTCCTGCTGCTCGCGGGCACGGTCGGCATGCTGGCCGCCCTGTGGCCGGCCCGGCGCGCGGCCCGGCTGAACATGCTGGCGGCGATCAAGGCCGAGTAGTGGTACGACGACGGGCCCCGCTCTGCGTGCGCAGGGCGGGGCCTTGCCGTGTCAGCCGTTCCAGACGCGGGTGCGCAACGGCAGGCCGGACTTCCCGGCCTCCGGGGTGCGGATCGCCAGGACCTGGTTGACACCGATGCGGTTGCGTTCGAAGGCGAGCGCGCAGGCGGCCATGTACAGGCGCCAGACGCGGGTGCGGCCGGGGCCGGCGAGCCGGACCGCGCGGCCCCAGTCCGCCTCCAGGTTGGCGACCCACTGGCGCAGGGTGCGGGCGTAGTGCTCGCGGATGGACTCCACGTCCCGCACCTCGAAGCCGGCGCGCTCCAGCTGGGTGACGGTGGTGCCGATGGGGGCGAGTTCGCCGTCGGGGAAGACGTAGGCGTCGATGAACGGATCCGCCTCGTACGCCGACTCGTCCCCCTGGGGGCGGCGGGCGATCTGGTGGTTGAGCAGCCGCCCGCCGGGCCGCAGCAGGGCGTACAACTGGTTCGCGTACTCCAGATAGCGTTCGGCACCGACGTGTTCGGCCATCCCGATGGAGGAGATCGCGTCGAAGGGGGCGTCCCCGACGTCCCGGTAGTCCTGGACGCGGATCTCCACCCGGTCGGCCAGGCCCTCGTCCGCGACGCGCTTACGGGCGTAGGCGGCCTGTTCCTGGGAGAGCGTCACCCCGACGACGCTCACGCCGTGCTCGCGGGCCGCGTGGATGGCCATGGAGCCCCAGCCGCAGCCGACGTCCAGCAGCCGCTGACCGGCCGTCAGGCCGAGCTTGGCGCAGATGAGTTCGAGCTTGTCGCGCTGGGCCGACTCCAGGGTACCGCCGTCCTCCCAGTACGCGCAGGAGTACACCATGGAGGGGCCGAGGACGATCTCGTAGAAGTCGTTGCCGACGTCGTAGTGGTGGCTGATGGCCCGCTTGTCGGTGCGCCGGGTGTGCAGACGCCGGCGGGGTCTGCGGACCTCCTCGCGGGGCGGGGCCGGCGGGACGGGCGGTCCGGCGAGTCTCAGCAGTTCGCGGGCGGCGGCGCGGACGTCCGGATCGCGCATCGCCTCGACCAGGGTCCGGGCGTCCTCCCCGCGCTCCCACACCAGCCCGGCCATCACCTCCAGCACGGTGTACAGGTCACCCTCGATGTCCAGGTCACCGGCCACCCAGGCGCGGGCAAGTCCCAGTTCCCCCGGTTTGAACAGCATGCGGCGCAGGGCGCGGCGGTTGCGGATCACGAGCGCCGGCGCGTCCGGCGGTCCGGCCTGGGACCCGTCCCACGCCCGTACCCGCAGGGGAAGCGGTGTTCCCAGCATCTGTTCGGCAAGACTCCTCAGCCGCGACGCGGCGTCGGCCATGGCGCACACCTCCAAGACGACGATCCCGGATGTCCGTTCACCACGTAAACACCGTGAAGCGCTCAGCGCAGTCCCGCAAAGGAGTTACAACTGGGCAAATAGCTGTACCATGCATACACTTTGGTCCCTCGTACAACGCCGAAGGACCTCCCGCACCACGGATGGCGGGAGGTCCTTCGAGGGTGTTTCAGTGACCGGAGGTCAGGAGGCCTTGGCCTTCTCCTCGGTCTTCGCGGCGGCGACCGGGGCGGGCTTGGCGGCCTCGTAGAACTCCTCGCGCGGGTTCTCCATGGCGCCGAGGGAAACGACCTCGCGCTTGAGGAACATGGCGAGCGTCCAGTCGGCGAAGACACGGATCTTACGGTTCCAGGTCGGCATCGCCATGCCGTGGTAGCCACGGTGCATGTACCAGGCGAGGCGGCCCTTGAGCTTGATCTTCACCTTGCCCATGACGATCATCGCCACGCCCTTGTGCAGGCCGAGACCGGCGACCGCGCCCTTGTTGGCGTGCTCGTACTCCTTCTGCGGGAAGCCCCGCATACCGGAGATCACGTTGTCACCGAGGACGCGCGCCTGGCGCAGCGCGTGCTGGGCGTTCGGCGGGCACCAGGCGTTCTCGTTGCCCGCCTTGCGGCCGACGAGGTCCGGGACCTGTGCGTTGTCACCGGCGGCCCAGATGTAGTCCGTGCCCTTGACCTGGAGCGTGGGCTCGCAGTCGACGTGGCCGCGCGGGCCGAGGGGCAGGCCGAAGCGGGAGAGAGCCGGGTTCGGCTTGACGCCGGCGGTCCACACGATGGTGTTGGAGTCGACCTCGAGGCCGTTCTTCAGCACGACGTGACCGTCGACGCAGGAGTCCATGGAGGTGGAGAGGTAGATCTCCACGCCCCGGCTCTCCAGGTGCTCCCTGCCGTACTGGCCGAGCTTGGGGCCGACCTCGGGAAGGATCTTGTCGGCGGCATCGACGAGAACGAAGCGCATGTCCTCACGGGACACGTTCTTGTAGTACTTGGCCGCGTCCCGGGCCATGTCCTCGACCTCGCCGATGGTCTCCGCACCCGCGAAGCCACCGCCGATGAAGACGAAGGTGAGCGCCTTGCGGCGGATCTCCTCGTCGTTCGTCGAGTCGGCCTTGTCCAGCTGCTCGAGGACGTGGTTGCGCAGGCCGATGGACTCCTCGATGCCCTTCATGCCGATGCCCTGCTCGGCGAGGCCGGGGATCGGGAAGGTGCGGGAGACCGCGCCCATCGCGATGACCAGGTAGTCGAAGGGCAGCTCGTACGCCTCGCCCACCAGGGGGGCGATCGTGGCGACCTTGCGGTCCTGGTCGATGGTGGTGACCCGGCCGGTGAGGACCTCCGCCTTCGGCAGCACGCGTCGCAGCGGGACGACGACGTGGCGAGGGGAGATGCTGCCGGCGGCGGCTTCGGGGAGGAAGGGCTGGTAGGTCATGTACGACCGGGGGTCGACGACCGTGACGGTCGCCTCGCCGTAGCGCATCTTCTTGAGAATGCGCCGAGCTGCGTACAGGCCTACGTACCCACCGCCTACTACGAGGATCCTGGGACGCTCCGTGGTGCTCATGCCATCGAGTATCCACCCGCCTGAGGGGGGCTGCTCGTGCGCCCCTTCACAAGGTCCGACAGGCACTGTGCTAAACTCCGCGGCCCGCGTGACGCAGGTCATGCGGCCGAAAGGGAACCGCGAGTCGGTTCGACCCGTTGCCAATGCCGCGTGAGCTGCCTCTCCGGCCCTTTCGGGTCCCTGTGAGGCACCCCGGCCAGCGTCCTGGCCGACCCCCCGGGAAGACCCGCCGGACACCCTCGCGAGCGCCTCCCGAGGGCTGTTCGGCCCTCCCACGGGTCAATGAGAGCCCTTTGATCCCTCGCCAGGGCCGAATTCCTTGTGAAGAACTTCACGAACTTTTCCGACGGGACGTCATCGGCACCTCCGGACGGCCCGCTCACACGTTATCCAACCTGCTCACCGGAGACTACCGACCAGTAGCAAACGGGCCGGAAAACGCCCCTGTCTCTCCGGGTGGGCGACCGGCGGGACGTCTACCGCACCCCGCAGGACCTCAACACGACTCGCGTACTACGGACCACGCGATGCCGTCCAGGATGTCGTGCTCGCTCACCACGACCTCCTCGGCGCCGATGCGCTCCATGATCGCGAGGAGGACCAGGGCGCCCGCGCCGATGACGTCGACCCGGCCCGGGTGCATGGACGGCACCGCGGCGCGCTCGGCGTGCGTGGAACGCAGCAGCCACTCGGTGATCTCGCGGACCCGGTCGTGGGAGATGCGGGAGTGGTGGATGCGCGCGGAGTCGTACTCGGGGAGGTTCTGGGCGATCGCGGACACGGTGGTGACCGAGCCGGCGAGGCCGACCAGGGTGCGCGCCTCGCGCAACGGGACCGTCTGCTCGGCGAGGTCCAGGGCGGCCTCGATGTCGGCCCTCATGGCGGCGATCCGCTCCTCACCGGGCGGGTCGCTCACCTTGCCGTCGTGCACCAGATGCCGCTCGGTCATCCGCACACAGCCGACGTCCACGGAGCGCGCGGCGCGCACGTGGTCCTCACCGACGACGAACTCGGTCGAACCACCACCGATGTCCACGACGAGATAGGGCTTGGCGAGGTCGTCGCGGCCCTTCAGTTCCCTGGTCGCCCCGGTGAAGGAGAACTCGGCCTCCTGGTCACCGGTGATGACCTCCGGCTCGACGCCGAGGATGTCGACGACCCCCCGCACGAAGTCGTCCCGGTTCTCGGCGTCGCGGGAGGCGGAGGTGGCGACGAAGCGGAGCTTCTCGGCGCCGTGATCCTTGATGACCCGCGCGTACTCGCGGCATGCGGCGAACGTGCGCTCCAGGGCCTCGGGCGCGAGCCGGCCGGTGCGGTCGACGCCCTGGCCGAGCCGAACGATCGTCATCCGCCGGTCCAGATCGACCAGTTCACCGGTCTCGGGGTCGGCGTCGGCGACGAGGAGCCGGATGGAGTTCGTACCGCAGTCGATGGCGGCGACGCGGGGCATGGGCAGGTCCTTCTTTCACAGCGCTCTGGGCAGCCGACCGGGTCGGGTGGTGGTGGGCGAGGACGGGGGGCCGAGGGGGCGGAGCCCCTGGGGCGGGAGCGGTCCGGCGGTCACTCCTCGGCGGCGTCGGCGTCGGGCACGACGCACGGGCCCTTGCTCCACCACTCCGGCAGCATCGCGATCGCCTCGTCGCCGAGCGGGTTCACACCCGGCCCCGCGGCCAGGGAGTGGCCCACCAGGACGTGCAGGCACTTCACCCGGTCCGGCATACCACCCGCGCTCGGGAAACCCTCCAGGACCTCGATCTCGTCCCGGCGCCGGATGTAGTCCTCATGGGCGGCCCGGTAGGCGGCGGCCAGTTCCGGGTCGGTCCGCAGCCGCTCCGTCATCTCCTTCATGACGCCGTTCGCCTCCAGCGTGCCGATCGCCGAGGCGGCGCGCGGGCACGTCAGGTAGTACGTCGTCGGGAAGGGCGTGCCGTCGGGCAGCCGGGGCGCCGTCTCCACGACGTCCGGCTGGCCGCACGGGCAGCGGTGCGCGATGGCCCTCAGGCCCCGCGGCGGGCGGCCGAGCTGCTGCTTGAAGGCCTCGACGTCCGCGTCGGTGGGCTCGGTGCGCGGAGTGGGCGGCGGAGGCGTTTCCATGACTGCTTTCAGGGTGGCTTTCTGTCGGACACCGGCCGGGCGGCCGGCTTACTGGTCGGAGGCGTCGGACTTGTCGACCCCGTCCCAGACGTTCGCGTACCAGGGCCGGTGGGCGGCCCCGACGTCGGCGCGGGACTGCTTGGCCGCGCCCGGGTCGATGACGACGTACCCGGTCTCCCCGGGCATCACATAGTGCAGCCGGCGCCGGATCTGCTGCTTGGCGTAGGCGTCGTCCTGCCAGCGCGCCTTGAGGTCGCGCAGCTGTTCGACACGGTGGCGTGCCTGCTCCTGCTGCCGCCGGAGGTCGGCGATCTCGGCGCGCTGCGAGACGTACTGCCGCATGGGATAGGCGAGCGCGACGATCATCGTGCACAGCACCAGCGCGAGCAGCGCCGCGCGGCCGGTGAGCCGGGAGCGGCGGGCCTGCCGCTTGGTCTGGGAGCGGTAGACCCGGGCCGCCGTCTGCTCGCCGAGCAGCCGCAGCCTGGTCGCGGTGGAGAACCGGTCACGGTCCTTCACGGCCATCTTCCCCGCCTCCCGATCACACACGCGCGTACGTCCCCGGACACGGTACGGGACCGGGTACGGGGACGTACGTACGACTGGCTAGGACAGCCCGGGTTGGCTCAGCCCTCGGAGATCTCGAGGTTGCCCTTGAAGCGCGGGAACGCGCTGCGACCGGCGTACACCGCGGCGTCGTCGAGGATCTCCTCGATGCGCAGCAGCTGGTTGTACTTGGCGACGCGCTCGGAGCGGGCCGGGGCGCCGGTCTTGATCTGGCCGCAGTTGGTGGCGACGGCCAGGTCGGCGATGGTGACGTCCTCGGTCTCACCGGAGCGGTGGGACATCATGCACTTGAAGCCGTTGCGCTGAGCCAGCTCGACGGCGTCCAGGGTCTCGGTCAGCGAGCCGATCTGGTTGACCTTGACCAGCAGGGCGTTGGCGGCGCCCTCCTCGATGCCGCGGGCGAGGCGCTCGGGGTTGGTGACGAACAGGTCGTCGCCGACGAGCTGGACCTTGTCACCGAGCTTGTCGGTGATGATCTTCCAGCCGTCCCAGTCGTCCTCGAACAGCGGGTCCTCGATGGAGACGAGCGGGTAGGCCGCGACCAGCTCCTCGTAGTACTCCGTCATCTCGGCGGCGGAGCGCTCCTTGCCCTCGAAGAGGTACTTGCCGTCCTTGTAGAACTCGGAGGCGGCCACGTCGAGCGCGAGGGCGATCTGCTCGCCGGGGGTGTAGCCGGCCTCCTTGACGGCCTCGAGGATGAGGTCGAGGGCCTCGCGGTTGGAGCCGAGGTTCGGGGCGAAGCCGCCCTCGTCGCCGAGGCCGGTGGACAGGCCCTTGCTCTTCAGGACCTTCTTCAGCGTGTGGTAGACCTCGGTGCCCCAGCGCAGCGCCTCGGAGAAGGACTCCGCGCCGATCGGGGCGATCATGAACTCCTGGATGTCCACGTTGGAGTCGGCGTGCGAGCCGCCGTTCAGGATGTTCATCATCGGCACCGGCAGCAGGTGCGCGTTCGGGCCGCCCAGGTAGCGGAAGAGGGGGAGGTCGCTGGCCTCGGAGGCGGCGTGGGCGACGGCGAGGGAAACGCCGAGGATGGCGTTGGCGCCGAGCGAGCCCTTGTTGTCGGTGGCGTCCAGGTCGAACATGGCCTGGTCGATCAGGCGCTGCTCGGTGGCGTCGTAGCCGACCAGCTCCGGGCCGATCTGCTCGATGACCGCGAGGACGGCCTTCTCGACACCCTTGCCCTGGTAGCGGTTGGGGTCACCGTCACGCAGCTCGATGGCCTCGAAGGCACCGGTGGAGGCGCCGGACGGGACGGCGGCACGACCCGTGCTGCCGTCGTCGAGGCCGACCTCGACCTCGACGGTGGGGTTCCCTCGCGAGTCGAGGATTTCCCGGGCTACGACGACGTCGATGGACGGCACGAGCATCTCCTTCTTGGATGTGACGCTGGAAGTGCGGGGCCGGCCGCCTTGCGGCTGGGCCTTGCGACTAGAGCCTAACCGTCCCAGGGGCGTCGGCCACCGACCGACCGTCCCGTGGACAGGAGGGACACGCAGACGGTACCCATTGTTCAGGCTGGGAACAAAGGGGGGTGCGGGTGAGACCTGGCCGAAGAACGGGAAAACAGAAAACCCCGCCCCGGTGCGTACGGGGGAATACGCACCGGGGCGGGGAGCCCGTGGGGACGGGGGGTGGCCCTCACGAGGCCTTCAGCGTGCGGACCGGGGAGGTGAGGGCGCTGTGGTTCGCGTGGGAGCCGGGCGTCACTTCAGGTGCAGCTGCTGGCCCGGGTAGATGAGGTCGGCGTCCTCGACGATGTCCTTGTTCAGGTCGAACAGCTTCTTCCAGCCACCCTTGACGCCGTGCTTCTCGGCGATGGAGCTGAGGGTGTCACCCGCGGCGACCTTGTACTCGCCGTCGCCCTTCTTGACCTTCTTGCCGGTCGGGGTGGTGACGGTCTTGGTCGCGGCCGGACGCTCGGCGGAGCGGGAGGCGGCCTGCCGGCCGGTGGAGCGGGTGGTGGTGCTGCTCGACGAGGTGCTGTTCGAGGAGCTGCTGGAGGAGCTGCTGTTCGAGGAGCTGCTGCTCGGGGCGGAGCCGTTGTAGGCGGCGCCGGACAGGCCCGTGCCGCAGACCGGCCAGGCACCCTTGCCCTGGGCGGCGAGGACCTTCTCGGCGACGGCGATCTGCTGCGCCTTGCCGGCCTGGTTGGCCTGGGCGGCGTACTGGGTGCCGCCGTACGCGGCCCAGGTGGAGGCCGAGAACTGCAGGCCGCCGTAGTAGCCGTTGCCGGTGTTGATGGACCAGTTGCCGCCGGACTCGCACTGGGCGACCGCGTCCCACTCGGAGGCGGTGGCGGCGGAGGCGTTGCCGGCCGCCATCAGCGGGGCGGCGACGGCGGCACCGGTGACACCGGCGAGCGCGATGACACGAGTGGCCTTGGACGGACGACGGTGCTTGCCCTTGCCGGAAAACAGCATGGATCGATCCCCTCACCGACGCCTGCGAGGTGAGCTGTCGGGTTCGGGCCGGTTGAGTTGCCCGGCCGCACTCCCGCTTGCGCGAGGTGCGGCTTCACCCCCAGCCGGCGCCAGCTCAACTGCTGGTTCCGGCACTTACCTTGGGTCCCCCGCTCCTGCCTACGGCGCTTGACGCGACGACTGTTCCCGGGCATCCGCTGGCAGGATTCGGCGTTGCGACTGCCGGGGCTCGTGGTGACGAGCGATCTCGACCGTAGACAGGCGATCGACGGAATTTCAAAGACGATCAGGGCTTCTGAGACTCATCCCACACTTTCGCCAAACCGGACATCAGCCACGAAACAGGGCGTCAACTCCCGCCGCTTTTCGCCCGTTTAGGCACCGACTTCCAGGGTCTGACCGGCGGTGATGTGGTTTGGATCGGCGCCGATGTCCTTCTTGTTTCCGGCATAGAGCGCGCGCCATCCGCCGTCGACCTCGAGCGAGTCGGCGATGGAGACGAGGGAGTCGCCCTCGCGGACGGTGTAGGTGCCCGGTTCACGGGAGGCGTGACGGCCGGACGTCGCGGCATCCTGACTGTTTGTCACGTTTTCGTCCGCGCTCCCGCCACGGTGACGTCCACCACTGATGAGGGCGCCGGTGTCGACGAGGCTCCAGGAACCGGCACTCTGCTGGGAATTGTCCGAGTTTCCGACACTGGGGGTGGCCGCAGGCGTGCTGCCGTCCCCCTGCGAGTTTCCGGTTTCGGGCGAGACCGACCTGTCGGACTTCGGAGCGTTGGTACCGGTGGAACCGGTGGAACCGGTGTCCGCACCGGGATCCGCGGTGACGTCCTTGCCCGGACCGGGCGTCGGCGTGGTGGCCGAACCCGTGGAGGAATCCGAGCCCGAAGCCGAGCCGGAGCCGGCGTCGGCAGCGGAGTCGGAGCCGGAACCAGAGCCGGAGGGCGAGGCTGAATCCGGCAGACCGGACGAGTCGGAGTTGTCGGCCGAACCGGACGAGTCGCCCGAACCGTTGGCGTCACCGGAGCCGCCGACCCCCGTGTCGACGTCCACGGAGCCGGAGTTCGAGGTCAGGCCGGACAGCAGCGCACAGGTGGCCCAGGGGGTGGTGCCCCGGTCGGCGAGAATCTTCTCGGCCACGGCGATCTGCTGCGAACGGCTGGCCTCGTCGGCACTGTCGGCGTACTGGCCACCGCCGTACTTGTCCCAGTCGTCCTGCGGGATCTGCAGGCCGCCGTAGTACCCGTTGCCGGTGTTCGCGCTCCAGGAACCGCCGCTCTCGCACTCGGCCACCTTGTCCCACGTGGTGCCGTCGGCCGCGTTGGCACTCGCGGCGCCGAGCAGGGGGATGGCGATGGCGGAGCCTGTCACGCCGGCCGCGACGAGGAGGGCCGGAGCCTGACGGGGGCGACGGTGACGACCGTTCCCGGAGAGCATGCGGAAGCCTTTCGTGCGACAGCAGGACCGGCGCGGCGGATGAAGCCTGTCGCCGCGCTGATGGGTGAACGTATAGGCAGACGATCACTTGTCACAAGTTCATGCCGCGCAGATCACGTGAAGATCACGAAGTTGAACGCCTGTCATGTTTACCGTTCTACGGCCTCGCCGGGGAGCGGAGTGAACTCCACCGGCAGGGTGCGCAGACCGCGCATGATGAGCCCGCCGCGCCAGCGCAGCTCGTCCGGGTCCGCGGCGAGCCGCAGGTCGGGCAGGCGGCTGAGCAGGGTGGCGAGCGCGGTCTGGCCCTCCAGGCGGGCGAGCGGCGCGCCCAGGCAGTAGTGGATGCCGTGGCCGTAGCCGAGGTGCTGGTTGTCGCGGCGGGCAAGGTCCAGCACGTCCGGGTCGGCGAACCGCTCCGGGTCCCGGTCCGCGGCGGCGAGCACGACGAGCACCGGGTCGCCCGGCGCGATGTCCTGCCCGCCGATGGTGAGCGGTTCGGTGGCGAACCGCCAGGTGGCCAGCTCCACCGGCCCGTCGAAACGGAGCAGTTCCTCCACGCCGGTCTCCAGCAGGCCCCATTCCCCCATCGCCAGGGACTCCTGCAGCCGGCGGCGCTGCTCGGGGTGGGTGAGCAGGGCGTAGGTGCCGTTGCCGATGAGGTTGACGGTCGTCTCGAAGCCGGCGAACAGGAGGATGAAGGCCATGGCGGCGGCCTCGTTCTCGGTGAGGTGCTCGCCGTGGTCGGAGGCGCGGATGAGGGCGGAGATGAGGTCCTCGCCGGGCGCGGGCTCGGCGGGCAGGGCCGCGCGCTTCCGGTGGATCAGCTCGGCCAGGTAACCGCGCATCTTCTTCACCGACCGGGCGACCCCGCCCCGGGGCCCGCCACCGTGCCGGATCATCATGCCCGCCCAGTCCCGGAACTCGTCCTGGTCCTCGCGGGGGACGCCGAGCATGTCGCAGATGGCGTAGATGGGCAGCGGGAAGGCGAACTCGTGGATGAGGTCGGCGGAACCCCGCTGCGCGAACTGGTCGATGAGGTGGTCGGTCAGCTCCTGCACCCGGGACGCGAACTCGGCGACCCGGCGGGGTGTGAACGCCTTGCTGACGAGCCTGCGCAACCGGGTGTGGTCCGGCGGGTCGATGTTCAGCAGATGCGTCATCAGCTCGGCCTTGCGCTCGCCGGGGATGCCGGTCTTGCCCTTGGCGTGCGCGGGCTCGTCGTGATGCGCCGGGTTCTTGCTCAGCCGCTGGTCGGCCAGGGCCTGCTTGGCATCGGCGTACCGGGTGACCAGCCAGGCCTCGACCCCGCTGGGCAACCGCGTCCGGCGCACGGGCGCGTGCTCGCGCAGCCAGGCGTAGGCGGGATAGGGATCGGCTGCGAACTCCCAGGTGAAGAGGTCGGGCTCGGAGTCCGCGGCGGTCGGGTGAGGGGGCTGGTCGGTCACCCCTCGACGGTATCCGGCCACAGCCCGCGGGGCTTTGGCGGGCGTGGCCGGCGGGCCGGGCCCCGGTGGGCGGGGCACCGGTGGGCGGCCTCGCAGGGCCGGCCGTGCTAGCCGTTCCCCTTCTCCGGTGCCGTTCCCTCCGTCGCCCGTATCGCGTCCCGGTACACCCGTGCCGCCGCCCGCAGCGCCGCTTCCGGATCGACGCCGGCCGCCTCGGCGCGGACCGCCAGTGCGAGCAGCTCGTAACCGACGCCCTCTCCCTGGGGGAGAGGCACGTCCAGGTCCGCCGTGCGAGCGCGGGACGCGAGCTTGGCGGCGAGGGCGAGGCCGGGCTGGCCGAGGGGGACGCCCTCCGTGACCGAGGTGCGCCGCTTCTCCTCGGCCTTGGTGCGCAGCCAGTGCGCCTTGACGTCCTCCGGGGTCTCGGCCTTCTCGTCGCCGAACACGTGCGGGTGGCGGTGGATGAGCTTGGCGACGATGCCACCGGCCACGTCGTCGATGGAGAACGGCGTGTCCGGGTGCTCCTCGGCGATGCGGGAGTGGAAGACGACCTGGAGGAGGACGTCGCCCAGTTCCTCGCGCAGTTCCTCGCGGTCACCGGCCTCGATCGCCTCGACCAGTTCGTACGCCTCCTCGATGCCGTACTTGGCCAGGCCCTGGTGGGTCTGCCGGGAGGACCACGGGCATTCGGCGCGGATGCGGTCCATGACCTGGACGAGGTCCAGGAGGCGGGCGCCGGGGAGGTCGTAGGAGGCGGGCAGCAGCTCCAGCTCCGGCATGGAGACCCGCCCGGAACCGGCGAGCCGGGCCAGGCCGTCGGTGAGCGCGGGCTCGCCCTCGCCGGCCGCCACGACCACCACCGTCCGCCCGCCGGCGCAGGCGTCGACCAGTTCCTGCGCGGTGGGGGACGTGTTCTCCACGACTATCCCGGCCTCCCGCAGATACGGCAGCTGCGGGTGCGCGCCGTCCGCGCACAGCACGGCATCCGCGGCGTGCAGGGCCTGCCAGGCGGGCCAGGACAGCAGGCCGGGGGCGACGCGGTGGCTGGTGGTGAGCAGGACGACGCGGCCGGGGGCTTCGTGACCCGTGGGGCCGGGGGCGGTGGCTTCGGGGCTGGATGCGTTCACGATCCGAACGTAACCCACGGCGGAAGGGAGCGGATTCCGTTGTCCACAGGACCGAGGGGTTCATGTGATCGTATGACCGACGCACGCCGCCCTGCCGCTCCCCACCAGGCCGTTCCGGCTGCCGTACCGTCCGGCAGCCACGCCGTTCCGGCAGCCACGCCGTTCCGGCAGCGAGCGCCCCGGTGCTGCGGCTATGCCGTCAGCGGCTGGTCGCCGGCTGCCGTGACCTCCCGCACCCATGGCGTCCTGGCGTCCACCCGGCTGCTCTTCTGCACGTCCCAGGAGCCGTAGCGCGGGTTGAGGTCGACGTGGAGTTCCTCGGAGGCCTTGGACAGGGTCTTCCAGAAGGCGGGCTGGGTGGTGTCGGTGCCGAGCTTGGCCGCGAGCTTCTGCGCCTCCAGCTGGAGGCGGAGGTTGTCGTCGAGGCGGGCCGGGGCGATGCCGTACTTCTGCAGCCAGGCCGTCTCCAGCCCCTTGGCGCCGCCGGCCTGCTGCTGCAGACCCGCGCGCATCTGCTGGATCTCCTTGCGGGTGACCGAGATGCCCTCGTCCCGCGCGGCACGGTGCAGCACCTGATCGAGGACCATGTTGTGCAGGGTGTCGCGGGTGAGGCTGCCGGTGGAGGCGACGACCTGCTGGTACTGGGTCTCGTCCGGTACCGCGGCCCGCTGGGCCTTGCGGACCTCGTTGACCCGGCTCTCCAGCTGGGAGACGGTGATCCGCTGCCCGCCGACGACGGCCGCCGCGCCCGGGTGCGCATCGTTTCCGCAGGCGGTGAGGACGGGCGCCGCGGCGGCGATCGCGGCGGTGAGGACGAGCGCGGTGCGACGGCGGCGGTGCAAGGAAACCTCCAGGGGGAGATTGTGCGGCGGGGCACAAGGTCTTGCGGTGATCGATGTTAGGCAGTGGGCAGGCTGTGGCCAACCCATTCGACCAACGATTCGCGCGCGCTTCGGGCACCGCCGCGCCCGGCCGGAAGGCGTTCCGGGTCAGCCGGTGACGGCCACCGGGGCGTCCCAGGCGTCACGGTCGACGGTGAGCGTGACGCCGCCGTGCGTCTCCTTGCTGTTGACCAGGTACTGGTGGCCACGGCTGTGGCCGGTGAACTGGGTGGAGCCCCACGGCCAGTCCGCGGTGGTCGTGTTCTGCTTGTCCCACAGCGCGTACCAGAGATTGCCCGGAAGGTCCGTCTTGTCCTTGGCGGTGGCGATGGCCTTGGCGCTGGAGCTGCTGAAGCCGTAGTAGCCGGCCCGGTAGGTCTTGGCGCGCAGCCCCTTGCCGAAGGCGCGTACGTACGTCAGCACGGCGTCGTTGCACGCCCTGTTCGTGATGTCGTACGCCTCCATGTCCAGGTAGATCGGGCTGCCCGCCTTCATCCCCAGCGCGGACGCCTTGGCCACGGCGTCGCCGGCGTCCTTCGCCCCCAGGGAGGCGGCGGTGGAGGCGGTCAGCTTCTCCGGGCTGGAACCGGACTGGCAGGGCGGCTGGGCGCCGACGTAGATCGGGATGAGCTTCCAGCCGAGGGAGCTGACCGACTTCACCCAGGAGGCGGTGAGGTTGGGCTGGCCGCAACCGCGGTTCTTGCCGCCCACGTAGACGGCGGCGGCGCCGTAGAAACCGGTGTGCCAGGCCTTCATCGCCGACAGGGAGGGCGCGGTGCAGGTGTCGAACGCGCGCCCCGTGAAGGTCTTCTGGGCGGGCCACGTGGTGGCGGCCATGGACGTCTGCGCGGCTATGCCGCCCCCTGCCACGACGGCCGCGCCGGCCACCGCCCATGTGATGTGTCTGTGCTTCTTCGACTGCCGATGGCCGGCCATGAACCCCACCCCTGCTGTGTGTCTGATGTCGTGCGCCGGGAGTTCACGATCTCCCGGGCAAGAGCGAAATCTACCCGCGCACCTGTCCGAGCCATTGCAGGGTGCGCCGGATCTCCACGGCCATCGGATGGCCGGGACCGTGCACCCGCTCCACGTCCATCACCAGCCGGGCGAGCGTGTCGTGCGCGGCCGACCGGTCGCCGAGGGCGAGCAGCAGGTGGCCGATGCGCCGCCGGACCTCGTGGGCGAGCTGAGGGTCGCCGGAGACGTACCGGTTCTCGTAGTACGGCAGCAGCGCGCGGTACTCGGCGAGCGCCGCCGCCGGTTCGCCGAGCTGTTCCAGGCACTGCGCGGCCTCGTAGCGGAAGCGCAGTGACTGCGGATCGGCCTGGCCGGCCTCGGCCGCGCGTTCGTCGGCGAGACGGCGCAGTTCGGGCAGCGCGCGCCGGTACTGGCCGTCGTCCATGAGCGTGGCCGCGTACTGCTTGCGCAGGGTGCGCACCACCGGGGAGTGCTCACCGTGCTGCTCGGCGGCGGCGGGCAGGATCGTGCCGAGGATGTCGACGGCCTGGGTGATGCGTCCCTCCCCCAGCAGGCGTTTGACCTCGTCCACGGCCGCGGCGACATCGGGTTTGTCGGCCACCGGCGGCGCGGGCGCCACGGAGGCGGGCTGGGGCGCGGGGGTCCGTGCGCGGTCCGGCCAGGGCGCGTGCGGGCGCAGGAAGGGGCGCATGGGGTCCAAGGGCGCCCCGGTGGGCATCCCCCGCGCGGGCAGGAGCAGGGCCAGGTCCTCGTACACCTCCTGTGCGGACGCCGGCCGGTGCTGCGGGTCCTTGGCGAGCAGCCGCAGGACGAGGGTCTCGAGCGCCTCAGGGACCTCGGGGCGGATACGGCGCACCGGCAGGGGCGGCTCGTACAGGTGCCGGTGCAGCACTCCGAGCGCCGTGGAACCGGCGAACGGCACGTCACCGCTGAGCAGTTCGTGCAGCAGCACGCCCAGCGCGTACAGGTCGGTGTACGGGCCGACCGCGCCGCCCATCGCCTGCTCGGGCGCCATGTAGGCGGGCGAGCCGATCGGTGAGCCGGTGTGGGTCAGGCGGGTGGTGTCGGTGTCCATGACCGAGGCGACGCCCAGGTCGAGGACAGTGACCATGCCGTCCTGCTTCACCATCACGTTCCGCGGCTTGAGATCGCGGTGGACGATCGGCACGGCGTGCACGGCGCTCAGCACGGCGCACAGTTGCGCGGCCACCGCGACCGCCCACTGCCACGGGTACGGGGCGTGCTCGGCGAGGTGGTCGGAGAGGTCGGCGCCGTCCACGTACTGCATGACGAGGAACAACTCCTCGCCCTCGCTGCCCGCGTCGTGCACCGTGACCAGGCCGGGGTGGTCGACCTGCGCGGTCACCCGGCACTCGCGCACGAACCGGCGGCGCAGCTCGTCGGCCTCCTGGCCCGCCACCTTGTCGGGACGCAGCAGTTTCACCGCCACGCGCCGGTCGAGCCGCTGGTCGTAGGCCGTCCAGACCTGGCCCATGCCGCCCTGTCCGATGAGCGTGGACAGTTCGTACCGGCCGGCGACGACACGTCCTGCCGCCACGGTCACCGGCCGCCCTCGTGCCCGGCGTCCTGCCTGCCGTTGTCATGGCCGTCGGGCCGGTCGCCCGGCCGGCCGCCGTGCCGGCCGCCGTCGCTGTCGTGCCGGCTGTCGTGCTGGCGCAGGTAGTCGCTCAGCTCGTCCAGTTCGGCCCGTACCTGGTCGATCCGGGCGGGCGCCGGGCGCTGGGACGGCGGGGCGGGCAGCGGGGGCTGGGGCACGGGCGTGTGCGGCATCGGCGGCAGGGTGTGCGGGACGGCCGGGGCCGTCGGCGTGGTGGGACGGAAGGGGACGCTCGGCGCGGTCGTCGCGGTGTACGGGCTCGCGGGGCCGGGGTAGCCGTACGCCGGAGCCGGCCGCTGGGCCGCGTACGCCTGCTGCCGCACCATGAAGTGGCGGATGTCCGCGGCCAGGTAGTACGCCGTCGCGCACACGAGCGTGCCGAACAGCAGCAGGATGCCCACATAGCCGCCGGTGGTGTGGATCTCGTCGCCGGGCTCGTTCGCTATCAGCGCGATGCTGAGGATGTCGGCCGCGAGCACCGCGACGAACAGGCCCCAGTCCAGCGACCGGCGCGTGACGGCCGCCAGCCGCAGCAGCATCGCCCAGGCGAGGAAACCGATGCTGAAGAACCCGAGCACCACGAACAGCACGCGCAGCAAGACCAGCCACCCGGTGTGCGGCGGCTGCTTCACCGGCTGTCCGTAGCCGTGGCCGTGCATGGCTGCTCCTGTTGCCTGAGGTGGGCGTACGTGTCCGCCCGACGTGCGCGGCGGTGCGGGCAACGCCGGTCGGGCCATTGTCGCTTCGAGCATATGGCCCGGCACGGACAAGCGGCCCGGGCTGTACCGAACCGTTGTCCGGCGCCACGGTCGCCCGGCGGTCGGTCACCGGGCGGTCAGGGATCAGCCGGGCGCGACCGTGCCGTCGGTGAGTCCGTCGTACATCCCGCGCACGAGTTGCTCCCCGAGCCGGCTCGCCTGGCGCAGCGCCCGCTCGAACTCGTCGAGTGCGCGGAAGCGCGCGCCGAAGCGCCGTTGTTCCTCCAGCGGGAGCCGGGGCAACTGCAGACGGCGCACGTCCAGCCGGGTCGCGGTGGAGGCGTAGCTGCTGGCCTGCCGGTTGTTGGCGGTGCCGCGAACTCCGGCCAGGTGTCGGCCATCTCCAGCACCGCCGGCAGCCGGTCGGGCCGCTCGGCGATGCTGCTCACGCTGACGTTCATGCGCACCACGGCAGGCGGCGCGCACCGTGCGGGGGTTGGGAATCGACCGGTCGTCCGGCCGTTCAGTGGGCCCGGAAGCGCTCCGGTGCCTTGGTGGGGTTGCCGCCCGAGGGAAGTTTCTGGTCCGGGCAGGTGGCGAGGACCTTCTTCATCGCGGCCTTCTCCGCGGCGGTGACCCACAGGCCGTACTTCTTCTTGACCGCCACCTGCGCGGCGACATAGGTGCAGCGGTAGGCCTTGCTGGGCGGGAGCCACGTGGCCGCGTCTCCGTCTCCCTTGCCGCGGTTGGTGCTCGCGTCGACGGCGATGAGGTTGAGGGGGTCGTTGGCCAGCGCTATGCGCTTGCCGGGGTCCCAGTACTTGGCGCCCTTCTGCCAGGCGTCCGAGAGGGCGACGACGTGGTCGATGTCGACCTGGCTGCGGCCGCGCCGGTAGGTGATGTCCTTGCCGGAGTACGGGTCCGGATCGAGCCGGCCGTAGGAGACCTTGCAGGTGCCGCCGCTGAACCTCACCTCCCGCAGATCGCGTTTGAGTATGTCGTCACGGGTGTCGCAGGAGTTGGAGTCGGTGTCCGCCCAGGCGGTTCCGAAACGGGTGCGGGAGTAACCGGTCTTGGGTGCGCGACCCTTGACGGTCAGTGCGTTCGCGGCGGTCAGGGCCGCGCCCCCGTTGCCGCTCCCCTCGGGCCCGGTGGCTCCCTTGCTCTGCTCGGACTTGCAGCCGGCCACGGCGACCAGCACGGCCACCGCGGTGACCGCCCCGCCCCTCAGACGCGTCACGATGCCGTCCCCCTCGCTCACCCTGGTCCGCCCCCGGGTGCGGGCGGATCGTTCCGCTTCCCACGGTAACCGCCTTTCCTTTCCCAACAGATGGGCGGTAAAGGGGTGATACAGGGGCAAGTGGGCCGGCCCCGAAGAGGTGTTCGGCCCGCTAGGGGACTTGACCTTGTCACCGGCGTCAGGGTCCGACGATCCCGGCATGAGCGAGACCCACCGCACCCAGCGTCCTCGTACCGTCCTCGTCACCGGCGCCGGCACCGGCATCGGCCGCGCCACCGCACGCGCGTTCGCCGCCGAAGGCGCACAGGTCGTCGCCGTCGGCCGCCGGACGGCACCGCTGGCCGAGACCGCCGACGGACATCCCGGAATCACGCCCCTGTCCGCCGACATCACCGCCGAGGACGGGCCCGGGACCGTCGTACGCGCCACGGTGGAGCGGTACGGCCGGATCGACGTGCTCGTCCACAACGCGGCGGTCGTCAGCACCGAGTCCCTGCGCACGTACACCCGCGCCTCCGTACGGCCGCTGCTGGAGACGAACCTCCTCGCGCCCGTCCTGCTCACCCAGGCCGCGCTCCCCGCGCTGGCGGAGAGCCGGGGTGTCGTGGTGAACGTGACGACGTCGGTGGGCCAGCGGGGCTGGCCGGGCAACTCCCTGTACGCCGCGGGCAAGGCGGCCCTGGAGGTGCTGACCCGCAGCTGGGCGGTGGAACTGGCGCCGCACGGCATCCGGGTGGTCGCCGTGGCCCCGGGCGCGATCGACACCCCGATCGCCGATCACTCCGGCTACACCCCCGAGCAGCGCGCCGCCATCCGCGGGTGGCAGCTCGAGCACACGCCGCTCGGCCGGATCGGCCGCCCCGAGGAGGTCGCCTGGGCCATCACCCGGCTCGCCTCCCCGCAGGCGTCGTTCGTGACGGGGGTGGTGCTGCCGGTGGACGGCGGGGCGGTCGTCGCCTGAGCCGGCCCGCTCAAAGAGCCGCGTCCCCCGCCTCCCGCAGCGCCGCCGCGAGCCGGTCCCGTACCGCCGTCTGCGCCGCGATCCGCGCGTCCAGCACCGCGAGCCGGTCCCGGGCGACCCCGAGGCCCCTGGCGGAGGCGGGCCCGGCGGTGACATCGCCGTCCAGGCACGGCAGGAACACCCGTACGTCGTCCAGGGTGAGGCCCGCCTCCAGCAGCCGGCGGATGTTGCGGACGCGTACGGCCGTACGGGCGTCGTACTCGCGATAGCCGTTGGCGGCGCGGCCGGAGGTGATCAGCCCCGCCTGCTCGTAGTGGCGCAGGGCGCGCGGTGTCGCCCCGGTCGCCGTTGCCAGTTCACCGATCCGCACGCGCGCCCCCGTCCCCGTACCGGACTTCCTACGACCCCAGGATCGAGGCGAGGAACTCGCCCACCCAGCCCAGCAGTTCCCGGCCGACCAGCGGCTTGCCGCCGACCTTCGCGGTCTTCGGGCGCGGGACCAGCAGCTGGTGCGCGGCCGGCTTGATGACCGTGCCCGGGTACAGCCGCTTGACCCGCAGCTCCTGCGACTCGCGCAACTCCACCGGTGCGAAACGGATGTTGGTGCCCTGCAGCACGATCTCGCCGACGCCGCACGCGCGTGCGAGCATCCGGAGTCCGGCCACCAGCAGCAGGTTCTCCACCGGCTCGGGCAGCTTGCCGTAGCGGTCGGTGAGTTCCTCACGGACGGCCCTGATGTCCTCCTCGGAGTTGGCGGAGGCGATGGCCCGGTAGGCCTGCAGACGCAGCCGCTCGCCGGGCGCGTAGTCGTGCGGGACGTGCGCGTCGACGGGCAGCTCGATCTTGACCTCGAGCGGCGGCTCCTCCTCGATCTCGCCGGTCTGCAGCTGGCGCCGGTAGTCGGCGACGGCCTCGCCGACCATGCGGACGTACAGGTCGAAGCCGACGCCCGCGATGTGGCCGGACTGCTCGCCACCGAGCAGGTTTCCGGCGCCGCGGATCTCCAGGTCCTTCATGGCGACGTACATGCCCGCGCCCATCTCGGTGTGCTGGGCGATGGTCGCCAGGCGCTCGTGCGCGGTCTCGGTGAGCGGCTTCTCCGGGGGGTAGAGGAAGTAGGCGTAGCCCCGCTCCCTGCCCCGGCCGACGCGGCCGCGCAGCTGGTGCAGCTGGGACAGGCCGAAGGTGTCGCCGCGTTCCACGATGAGGGTGTTGGCGTTGGAGATGTCGATGCCGGACTCGACGATCGTGGTCGACACCAGAACGTCGAACTTCTTCTCCCAGAAGTCGACGACGACCTGCTCCAGCGCCGTCTCCGACATCTGGCCGTGGGCGGTGGCGATGCGCGCCTCGGGGACGATCTCGCGCAGCCGGGCCGCCGCGCGGTCGATGGACTCGACCCGGTTGTGGATGTAGAAGACCTGGCCCTCGCGCAGCAGTTCGCGGCGGATGGCGGCGCCGATCTGCCGCTCCTCGTACGGCCCGACGAAGGTCAGCACCGGGTGCCGCTCCTCCGGCGGCGTGGTGATCGTGGACATCTCGCGGATGCCGGTGACCGCCATCTCCAGGGTGCGCGGGATCGGGGTCGCGGACATCGTCAGCACGTCCACGTTGGCGCGGAGCTTCTTCAGCTGCTCCTTGTGCTCGACGCCGAACCGCTGCTCCTCGTCGACGATGACCAGACCGAGGTCCTTGAACTTGGTCTCCGAGGAGAACAGGCGGTGCGTGCCGATGACGATGTCCACCGCGCCGTCCTGCAGGCCCTCCAGTACGGCCTTGGCCTGGGTGTCGGTCTGGAAGCGGGAGAGCGCCTTCACGCTCACGGGGAACTGCGCGTACCGCTCGGAGAACGTGCCGAAGTGCTGCTGCACCAGCAGGGTGGTGGGAACGAGGACGGCGACCTGCTTGCCGTCCTGTACGGCCTTGAAGGCGGCCCGTACGGCGATCTCGGTCTTGCCGTAGCCGACGTCGCCGCAGATCAGGCGGTCCATGGGGATCGACTTCTCCATGTCCTCCTTGACCTCGGCGATGGTGGTGAGCTGGTCGGGGGTCTCCGCGTACGGGAAGGCGTCCTCCAGCTCGCGCTGCCACGGCGTGTCGGTGCCGAAGGCGTGGCCGGGGGCGGCCATGCGCGCGCTGTAGAGCTTGATCAGGTCGGCGGCGATCTCCTTGACGGCCTTCTTCGCGCGGGCCTTGGTCTTCGTCCAGTCGGCGCCGCCGAGCCGGTGCAGGGTGGGTGCCTCGCCGCCGACGTACTTGGTGATCTGCTCCAGCTGGTCGGTCGGGATGTACAGCCGGTCGCCGGGCTGGCCGCGCTTGGCGGGCGCGTACTCGACGACCAGGTACTCGCGGGTGGCGCCCTGCACGGTGCGCTGCACCATCTCGATGTAGCGGCCGACGCCGTGCTGCTCGTGGACGATGTAGTCGCCCGGCTCCAGGGTGAGCGGGTCGATGGTCTTGCGGCGGCGGGCCGGCATGCGGGCGCCGTCCCGGCCGGCGGCCTTCTGGCCGGTGAGGTCGGTCTCGGTGAGGACGGCGAGTCTGAGCGCCGGGTCGATGAAGCCGTAGTCGATGCAACCGCAGGAGACGTGGACCAGGGAGGGGCTCAGGTCGTCGAGGTCGACGTCCAGGCGGGCGGCGATGCCCTCGTTGCCGAGCACCTCGACCGTGCGGGCGGCCGGTCCGTGGCCCTCGGTGACGAACACCGTGCGCCAGCCGTCGGCGAGCCAGCCCTTGGTGTCGGCGAGGGCACGCGCGATGTCGCCGCGGTAGGTCTCGGGCGCGTGCATGCCGAGCTTGAGGGTGTCGGCGTCCGTTTCGAGGTCTGCCGCGAACGGCGACACCGACCACCACATCATGTCCAGCTCGCGCGCGCGGTCGCGGACGTCGGCGATGGACCACAGGGAGGCCGCGTCGAGGTCGATGGGGGCCTCGCCGCCGCTCGCGGTGGCCGCCCAGGATGCCTGCAGGAACTCCTGGGAGGTGGCCACGAGGTCGGCGGCGCGCGTGCGGACCCGCTCCGGGTCGCAGACGACGGCCATGGCGCCCTTGGGCAGCACGTCGAGCAGCAGCTCCATGTCGTCCACCAGGACCGGCGCGAGGGACTCCATGCCCTCCACGGCGATGCCCTCGGCGATCCTGCCGAGCAGTTCGCCCAGCTCGGGGTGTTCCTCGGCGAGGGCACGCGCGCGGGCCCGCACGTCGTCGGTGAGCAGCAGCTCGCGGCACGGCGGCGCCCACAGGCCGTGCTCGGCGACTTCGAGGGAGCGCTGGTCGGCGACCTTGAAGTAACGGATCTCCTCGACGTCGTCGCCCCAGAACTCGATGCGCAGGGGGTGTTCCTCGGTGGGCGGGAACACGTCCAGGATGCCGCCGCGCACGGCGAACTCGCCGCGCTTCTCGACCAGCTCCACGCGCGCGTAGGCGGCGGCCGCGAGAGCTTCCACGACCGCGTTCAGGTCGGCGGTGCGGCCGGTCCGCAGGGACACCGGCTCCAGGTCGCCGAGGCCCTTGACCTGGGGCTGCAGCACGGAGCGCACGGGCGCGACGACGACGGAGACCGGGCCGGTCTCGGGGTCGTCGGAGCTGGGGTGGGCGAGGCGCCGCAGGACGGCGAGGCGGCGGCCGACGGTGTCGCTGCGGGGACTGAGCCGCTCGTGCGGGAGGGTCTCCCAGGAGGGGTACTCCACGACGCCCTGCGGGGGCAGCAGCGAGCGCAGGGCCGTCGCCAGGTCCTCGGCCTCACGGCCGGTCGCCGTCACCGCCAGCACCGGGCGGCCGGCCTCGCGGGCCAGGGCGGCGACCGCGAAGGGACGGGCCGCCGGGGGGCCGACGAGGTCGACGTGCATGCGGTTGCCGTCCGCGGCCGCCGTGATCGCTTCCGCGAGGGCGGGGTCCTTGACGACGGCGTCGAGCAGACCGTGCAGGCTCATGGAGGAGGCTTTCCGTCCGGGGTGTGGGCAACGCGAACAACCCGACTCGTGAACGGGGCCGGGGGTCTCCAGCGTACGACGCCGGGCTCGACGGCGCGGGGGGCTGTGGACAACCCCGGATGACGGCGGGCGCCGAAAGACAGCGAGAAAGGCCGGTGCCGGGAAGTCGTCGACTCCCCGGCACCGGGTTTTCCCCCCGCAACCCCCGTATGCGGTGGTCGTCGGCCGTGCGCCCGCTGTGCGGTGGTCGCCGGCCGGGTCTGCGTGACTAGTCCGTCGCGATGGCGTTCAGTACGTTCATCCGGCCCGCCCGGAACGCCGGAATCAGCGCGGCGAACAGGCCCACGAAGGCCGAGCCGATGAAGACCCCGGTGATCGTCGGCCAGGGGATGTCCAGGACCTTCAGGCCCTCCAGCGCGAGGAGCTTCTGGGCGGTGGCGCCCCAGCCCATGCCGAGACCGAGACCGAGCAGGGCGCCGAAGACGGCGATCACCACGGACTCCAGGCGGATCATGCGGCGCAGCTGGCGGCGGGAGAGGCCGATGGCTCGCATGAGGCCGATCTCCCGGGTCCGCTCGACCACCGACAGCGCCAGGGTGTTCACCACACCGAGGACCGCGACGATGATCGCGAGGGCCAGCAGGCCGTAGATCATGTTCAGCAGCTGGCCGATCTGGTCCTTCAGCGCCTTCTTGTAGTCGGTCTGGTCGCGCACGGTCAGTTCCGGGTAGTCGTGCAGCGTGGACTTGAGCGCCTTGTAGGCGGCCGCCTGCTGCCCGTCCTCGGCGGAGGCGAAGACCAGCTGGTCGAGCGGCATCCGGTCGGCGGGCACGTACCTGGCGGCCGTGGCGATGGAGGCGTACATCGCGCCCTTGTCGATGACGACGTCGTCGCTGGTGATCGCGCGGACCGTCAGCTTGGCCGTCGCACCGCCCTCGAAGCCGACCGCGACGGTGGAGCCGAGCTTGAGGCCGTGCTTCTTAGCGAAGCCCTCGAAGACGGACATCGAGCCGGGCTGGTAGGCGTCGGCGAGGCGGCCGGTGACCGTCTTGGTGCGCAGGTCCCGCGCGTAGGTCGGGTCGGCCGCGTTGATGGTCTGTTTCCTGGAGACCTGGCCGTCCGGGGTGGTCAGCGTCGCGTCCAGGAGCTTGTACTCGGTGACCCGCTCCAGACCCGGCGTGCTCTTCACGGCCTGCACCGCCTTCGGCGGGACCAGGTCCTGCTCGTTGTCGCCCTGGATGATGAAGTCCGTACCGACGGTCTTGTCCAGCTGGTCGGTGGCGGAGGCCACCATGGAGGAGCCGACCACCGACAGGCAGGCGACCAGGGCGAGGCCGATCATCAGGGCGGCGCCGGTGGCGCCGGTGCGGCGCGGGTTGCGCAGCGCGTTGCGCTCGGCCATCCGGCCCACGGGTCCGAACATCCGCAGCATGACCGCGCTCAGGACGCGGACCAGGCCGCCGGCGAGCAGCGGGCCGATGACGACGAAGCCGATCAGGGTGAGCACCACGCCCAGGCCCAGCCAGCCCGAGCCGGTCGTGGCCTTGTCGGCGGTGGCGGCGACGTACAGGCTCCAGCCGCCCGCGCCGGTGAGGACCAGGCCGATCACGGCCCGGATGGCACCCGCCTTGGCGTCGGCGGGGGCGCCCGTCTCGCGCAGGGCGGCCATCGGGGAGACCTTGCCGGCGCGCCGGGCGGGCAGATAGGCGGCGAGGACGGTGACGAGCACACCGAGCAGGAGGCCGATCGCAGGGGTGGTCCAGGCGACGGTCAGGTCGTCGGTGGACAGGTGCATGCCCATGGTGCCCATGAGTTTCATCAGACCGACGGCGATGCCGACGCCGGCGCCGACGCCGAGTACGGAGCCGAGCACGCCGAGCAGCAGGGCCTCGACGAGCACGGACCGGTTGACCTGCTTGCGGGAGGAGCCGATGGCGCGCATCAGGCCGATCTCCCGGGTGCGCTGGGCGACCAGCATGGAGAAGGTGTTGATGATCAGGAAGATGCCGACGAGGAAGGCGATCCCGGCGAAGCCGAGCATCGCGTACTTCATGACGTTCAGGAAGCCCTGGAGATCCTTCTGGTTGGCGTCGGCGACCTCCTTGGCGGTCTGCACCTTGTAGTCGTGGCCGAGGGCGGCGGTGACGTTCTTCTTCAGCTGCGCGTCGGTCACGCCCTTGGCGGCGGTGACGTTGATGTTGGTGTAGACGCCGGTTCGGCCGACGAGGGTCTGCTGGGCGGTCCTGGTGTCCAGGTAGAAGATCGCCGCGCCGGGGTTGGTGACCTTGAAGGCGGCGATGCCGGACACGCGCGCGTGATGTGTACCCAGCACCGTGATCACGCCGATGTCGTCGCCGAGCTTCAGGTGGTGCTTGTCGGCCGTGTCGGCGTCGACCATCACCTGGTCGGGACCCTTGGGCGCCGTACCGGAGGTGATCCTCATGGTGCGGGCGTCGTTGCCGTTCCAGCTGCCGACGATGGTGGGCGCGCCGCTGCTGGGCGACAGCTTGTCCTTGTCGGCGTCGACGACGGTCGCCGAGGTGGAGAACACCGTGCCCTCGGCGGACCGCACGCCCTCGGCCTTGCGGACCTCCCCGGTCACGGAGGCCGGCACGACCGGCGGCCTGCCGGTGCGGGAGGTGGTCTCGCCGGTGTCGGAGGAGCCCTTGGCGCTGACCGTCACGTCCGACGCCGTCGCCTGGAACAGCTTGTCGAACGTGGTGTTCATCGTGTCGGTGAACACCAGGGTGCCGCACACGAACGCCACCGACAGCAGCACCGCGACCGCCGACAGCGCCATGCGGCCCTTGTGCGCGAAGAAGTTGCGCATCGAGGTCTTCAACACGGTCATGACGTACGCCCCCGGGCGTCGAAGTCCTTCATGCGGTCCAGGACCTGATCGGCCGTCGGCTGGTACATCTCGTCGACGATCCGGCCGTCGGCGAGGTACAGCACCCGGTCGGCGTAGGAGGCGGCCACGGGGTCGTGGGTGACCATCACGATGGTCTGGCCGAGTTCGTCCACCGAGCGGCGCAGGAAGCCCAGAATCTCCGCTCCCGCGCGCGAGTCGAGGTTTCCGGTCGGCTCGTCCCCGAAGATGATCTCCGGGCGGGCGGCGAGGGCCCGGGCCACGGCGACGCGCTGCTGCTGGCCACCGGAGAGCTGGGTCGGCCGGTGCTTGAGGCGTCCGGCGAGCCCGACGGTCTCCACGACCCGGTCCAGCCAATCCCGGTCCGGCTTGCGGCCGGCGATGTCCATGGGCAGCGTGATGTTCTCGATGGCGTTCAGCGTCGGCAGCAGGTTGAACGCCTGGAAGATGAAGCCGATCCGGTCCCGGCGCAGCTGGGTGAGCTTCTTGTCCTTCAGGCCGGTGATCTCGGTGTCGTCCAGGTGGATCTGGCCGGAGGTCACCGTGTCGAGCCCGGCGAGGCAGTGCATCAGCGTGGACTTGCCGGACCCCGAGGGGCCCATGATCGCGGTGAACTGGCCGCGCGCGATGTCCACGTCGACGTGGTCCAGGGCCACGACACGGGTCTCGCCGGACCCGTACGCCTTCACGACCTGCCGCGCCCGTGCGGCAACGGCCGTACGCCCTCCAGTGCCCCCGTGCCTGGGAATGGTCACAGCCGATGTCACGGTATGTCTCCTCTATCGGTCGGCAGGTGTGCCGGTGCTCCGGTGTGCCGAAGCGTTCGTCCTGGGTACGTCGATGAGTCTCGCGGCCGGCGGGGGTGCCGCGCGCTGGTGCGAAGCCCCCTCTTGTGCGGGGGAAAACCCCACCCCCGCCGGTTCGGTCAGCCGCCCCCCAGCGGCGTAAAGCCAGGTTAAGGACGGCACCGGGCCCTTCTCCTCCTCCGGCGGTACGAACCTCCCCCGAGCCGTAGTGCGGAGATACCCCTAGGGGCCGTCCACCGCCGGGTGGAGTCCTTCTCGGGGTGGCCTCCACCCTCCGGCCCAGTCAGGCTCCACCCTCCCGTCGCGTCGGGGTCAAGTGGGAAGCTGTCGTACCGGAGATAGGTGCAAGGGCCATGGGGAGGGGATCCGGTGGGGGGTACGACACCCGCGATACGCGGCACCGATCAGGAGCGGAGCACCCGGCGGCGGGGCGCGGTGGTCGCCGCGCTGATGCTCGCCATGGCGCTGGCCGCGCTCGACTCCACCATCGTCTCCACGGCCGTACCCCAGATCGTCAGCGGCCTCGGCGGATTCTCCGTCTTCTCCTGGCTGTTCTCCGGCTATCTGCTGGCCGTCACCGTCACGCTCCCGGTGTACGGCAAGCTGTCCGACACCTTCGGCCGCAAGCCGGTGCTGGTGGCCGGTGCGGCGGTGTTCCTGCTGGGCTCGCTGCTGTGCGCGGCGGCCTGGAACATGGGGGCGCTGATCGCGTTCCGGATCGTGCAGGGGCTGGGCGGCGGGGCGTTGCAGGGCACCGTGCAGACGCTCGCCGCCGATCTGTACCCGCTGGCGGAGCGCCCGAAGATCCAGTCCAGGCTGTCCACGGTGTGGGCGGTGTCGGCGGTCGCCGGACCGGGGCTCGGCGGGGTACTCGCCGCGTACGCGGACTGGCGCTGGATCTTCCTGGTCAACCTGCCGATCGGCACGGCCGCGCTGTGGCTGATCGTCCGTCATCTGCACGAGCCGGAGCGGGAGGCCGCCGCCCGCGCGCGCGTGGACTGGCCCGGTGCGCTCGCGGTGTTCGCGTGCGGCGGGGTGCTGCTGACCGCGCTGGTGCAGGGCGGGGTCGCGTGGCCGTGGCGGTCCGCGCCGTCGCTGGCGCTGTTCGGTACGGGGCTGGCGCTGGCCGCCGTCGTGGTGGTTGTGGAGCGGCGGGCCGCCCAGCCGATCATCCCGGGCTGGGTGTGGCGGCGCCGGACGATCGCGGCCGTGAATCTGGCGCTCGGCGCACTGGGGCTGCTGATGGTGGCGCCGGCGGTGTTCCTGCCGACGTACGCGCAGTCGGTGCTCGGACTCGCGCCCGTGGCCGCGGGTTTCGTGTTGTCGGTGTGGACGCTCAGCTGGCCGCTGTCGGCGGCGCTCAGCCAGCACGTCTACCGGCGCATCGGCTTCCGGGACACCGCGCTGCTCGGCATCGGGACGGCGGCGCTGATCCTGTGCGCGTTCCCGTTCCTGCCGTATCCCGGGGCGTGGTGGCAGCCGACGCTGCTGATGCTGCTGCTGGGCGGGGCGCTGGGGCTGTTCCAGCTGCCGCTGATCGTCGGGGTGCAGTCGACGGTGGGCTGGTCGGAGCGGGGCACCACGACCGCGTCCGTCCTCTTCTGCCGGCAGACCGGGCAGACCCTGGGCGCGTCCCTGTTCGGCGCCGTCGCCAACGGGGTGCTGGCCGCGCGACTGGGCGGGGCCGGCGACCTGGACTCCGTCACGCGCGCGTTGGACGCCGGTACGGCCCCGGAGGCGACCCGGCGGGCGATTGCCGAGGCGGTGCACGCGGTGTACCTCGGCGCGGCCGCGGCGGCGGCGCTGGCGTTCCTGGTGCTGCTGCTGGTGGCGCCGCGTAGGTTCCCGGTGCTCAAGGAGTAAGCGTTTCCACGGGCGTTCGCAGAGGTGCCGGTCCGAGACCACGGTCGCGTACCGGCGCGTGATCGCTCCGGAACGCTGCGCGGAGAACACGCCCGGAAACCATGCGACTCCGGGCGGATATCCGCTGGTTGACGCGGGTACCCCCCTCCGGAGGCGTTTACGTGTAGTAAGCGCATACCGACTGGCCAGTTTGGTGAAAACGCCGCGCGGCCCGGACTCCGCGAGTAGCGTGCGTGGCTCCGCTCCCCCACCTCCCTGCGGTCCGCCGCCACGGACCCGAGCCACGCAAGGAGCCCCGGGATGTCCTACGACCCGGCGCAACCGTCGTACACCTACCCCTGGCAGCCCGCCCCGCCCGAACCGCCCCGCCCGTCCCACCGGCCGCCCCGCGAACCCCTCGGCCACCACAGCGACCTGCGCGTGCTGCGCAGCGCCTACCGCTGGCAGCGGCGCACCGCCACGCTCACCGCGCTCGGCTACTTCACGCTGTTCCTGGTCCTGTCCGCGTGCGCGCCCGGCGTCATGACGAACACGGTCACCGACGGCATCCCCGCCGGCCTGCTGCTCGCCCTCCTCCAGCTCCCCGTCACCTGGCTCGCGATCGCCCTGTACGAGCACACCGCGCGCCGGCACGTCGATCCGCTCGCGGACCGCATCCGCAAACAGACCGAACTGGACGCCCGGCGAGGAGCGACGCGATGACCGGCGCCGCGGGCAGTCCCGCCGTCCCGGGCTTCACCGGTTTCAGCGACTCCGCCCAGGCCATGTCCCTGGTCGCCTTCTCCACCGTCGCCACGGTGACCCTGCTGCTGTGCGTCATGACCGGCCCCGACCGCGACGACCTCGACGAGTTCTACACCGGCTACGGCTCCCTGTCCCCGCTGCGCAACGGCCTCGCCATCGCGGGCGACTACATCTCCGCTGCCACCGTCCTCGGCACCGGCGGAGTGATCGCCCTGTGCGGGTACGACGGGGTCGTCCTCGCCCTCAGCACGGCGCTGTCGCTGATGCTGCTGATGTTCCTGCTGGCCGAACCGCTGCGCAACGCGGGCCGGTTCACCATGGGCGACGCGCTGGCCCGCCGGCTGCCGGGGCGTTGTGTGCGCATCACGGTGTGCGCGGTGACGATCGCCGCGCTACTGCCGCTGATGCTGGTCCAACTGGCCGGCACCGGGCAGCTGATGGCATTCATCCTGGGCTTCTCCAACGAGTCGCTGGAGACCGGATGCGTCATGGGAGTCGGCGCCCTGATGATCGCCTACGCGGCGATCGGCGGTATGAAGGGCACCGCGCTCATCCAGATCCTGAAGATCGTGATGCTGGTCGGTTCGGGCGCCGTCGTCGCCCTGCTGATCCTGCGCCGCTTCGACTGGGACCCGGGCGCGCTGTTCGCCGCGGCGTCACGGCGGAGCGGGGCCGGGCCGGCCTTCCTGCGTTCCGGGCTGGAGTTCGGCACCGGAGCCGGCTCCCGCCTCGACATGATCGCCTCGGAGCTGACCGTGGTGCTCGGCGGCGCCTGTCTGCCGCACATCACCATGCGCATGTACACCGCCTCCAGCGCCCGCCAGGTGCGCCGCTCGATGTCCTGGGCGGTGTCGATCGTCGCCCTGTTCGTCCTGGTCATCACGGTGGTGGGCGTCGGCGCCACGGCGCTGGTGGGGCCCGCGGTGATCGCCGCGGCCGATCCGCAGGGCAACACGGCGTACCTGCTGGGCTCACGGGCGGCGTTCGGTGCCGACGTGTCGACGGCGGACACCTTCCTGTTCACCATGGTCACCACCGCGATCTTCCTGACCCTGCTCGCCTCGGTGGCCGGGATGATCCTGGCCTGCGCCAACTCCCTGGCCCACGACGTCTTCTCGGCCCGCGTGCAGGAGATGCCGGCCCGCCGTGAGATGGCCCTGGCCCGCTTCTCGGCGCTCGCCATAGGCGTCCCGACCATCCTGCTGGCCACCCTGGTGCAGCAGTACAGCCTGCAGCCCCTGGTGACGCTCTCCTTCTGCCTGGGCGCCTCCGCCCTCGCCCCGGCCCTGGTCTACGGCCTGTTCTGGCGCCGCTACACCCGCGGCGGGCTGCTGAGCACGCTGATCGGGGGCTCGCTGACCGTGCTGCTGCTCATGCCGGGCACCAAACTCGTCTCCGGCTCGCCGGTCTCGGCCTTTCCGCACGCCGACTTCAACTGGTTCCCGTTCACCACGACCGGCATCGTCTCCATCCCGGCCGGCTTCTTCTTCGGCTGGCTGGGCACGGTGGTGTCGGGCCGCGCGAAGGCGGAGCAGCAACGGCGCCAGTACGAGGCGGTGGAGGGGCGGATCCTGGCGGGAGCGGTGCGCAAGTGACGCGTCGGCGGGGGCGGGGGGGGCACCGGCACGGCCGGCCGCCCGGCCCCCGCGCGGGGTCTGTGGCGGCCGCTACTCCAGGGCGGCCCGGCCCGTCAGCGAGATCAGGCTGCTGCGCACGCTGTCCATGTGCGCCTGTACGTCGTCCCAGGTCTCGCCGTGTTCGCGCAGCACCCGTTCCGTCTCCCGGGCGATGCGCTCCTCGCACATGCGCGCTTCGGCGATGATTTCGGCGGCACGCGCGTGTGCCTCCTCCTGGCAGCGGCCCGTGGACTCCTCGACCTCACCGAACGCCCGCTCGGCCTCGGACAGCGCGTGCTCGGCCCGACCGACCCGCTCGGCGAGCCGGGCCTCGAGCGCGGCCGCCGTCTCGGCCTCCTCGCGCTCCGCCGCCGCCCAGCGCTCGGCGTGCTCCCGGGACTGCTCGGCGAGCATGCCGGTGGTCCGCTGCCGTGCCTCGCGCAACGCGGCAAGGGCCTCTCCGCGCTGTTCCTTCACCGCACGCCGGGCGCCGATGCGGATTTCGTCGGCCTCGGCGTGGGCGGCGAGGAGCCACTGGCGGGCGCGCTCGTCGGCTTCCTCACGCAGCGCTTCCGCCGCTTCCTGCGCTTCCCGGCGCACGTCCTCGGCGCGCGCCTGCGCCTGCGTGACGTGCTCGTGCGCTTCACGCCGGGTGCGCTCGCTGAGGTCCGCCGCCTCGTCCAGCACCTGCTGGAACAGGCGCCGCGCGCCCTCACCGAGTGCCTCGTACGTCTGCGGCACGAGCCGGGAGACGACCTCGCGCATCCGCGCCGCCTCCGCGTCCATGTCCTTGGCGAGCACGGTCAGGCGCGCGGCGCGCTCCCACGCGGCGTCCCGGTCCTGCCACAGCGCCGCCAGGTACGCGTCAACCTGCTCGGGGCGGTAGCCGCGCCCCCGGACCATCACGAAGTCGTGCGGCGACATCGATGCGCTGCTCACCTGGCAACCCCTCTCCACCGGACATACACGACGGGATGATTCCGCGCATATCCTGATGGATCGGACGTGAGTGTTCATAACGCGACACTCCGCAGTCACGTCACGGTCCAGATGCCGCACTTCGCGATCGGTGGGGAGGGTGGCTGATCGTGCACCGGCCGGTCATGCCCTCCACGCGCGCGTGAAGGGCATGATCCGCTCACACCCGGCCTGCTTGCGCTACAGCAACCCGTCCCACATCTGCTCCAGCAGCACCGACCACCAGCTCTCCGGAGAGCCGAGCGCCGCCGGGTCCAGGGCGGCCAGCTGCGCCTGGAAGTCGACGGTCCAGCGGCCCGCCTGCTCCTGGTTCAGCCCATACCGCAGGCGCCACATCCGGCCCAGCAGCGCCAGGCAGCGCGCGAACTCCGGCAGCCCGCTGTTCACGAACTGCGGCGGCACCGGAGCACCGCCCGGCCCCGCCTCCACCGGCACGGCCACGATGTTCGCCGTGCCGTACTGCACACAGATCGCCTTGCCGAAGTCGGTGCCCATGACGAGGTACGACCCCGCGTCCGCCGCCGGCTGCACCCCACGCTCGGCAGCCAGCTCCGCCAGCGTCGGCACCGGACGGCCCGGCTGTGCCTGCGCCCAGAAGAACGGGCCCATGTCCAGCGGCAACCCGGCCACGACCAGCATGTGCGCCACGATCGGCGGCACACCCTGCCGGGACACCGCCTGCTGTTCGAACCGGAAGATCCCCGGCCCGAACGCCGCCGCCAGCTCCTGCGCGATGCCCTCCGGCGGGATCGCCGGCGCGGCCTGCACCGGCGGTAGCGGCGCCCGCACCGGCGCCGGCCGCGCGGGGCCGTCCGCCACCTGGTGCAGCTCACCCTGGTGCGCCAGCAACTGCTGCATGCCCTGCTGGCGGCTCGCGTGGTCCGTGCCGTACGGTGCGATGCTCGCGATCCGCGCCTGCGGCCACTGCTCTCGGATCATCCGCGCGCAGTAGGCGCCCGGCAGCTCGCACGACTCCAGTTCGGTGTGCAGCTCCAGTACCTGGTCCGGCGGCACGTTCATCGCGCGCAGCTCGTGGAAGATCTGCCACTCCGGGTGCGGCGTGCCCGGCGCCGAACGCCGGATCAGCTGCTGCTCCGAACCGTCCTGCGCGCGATAGCGCAGCACCGCCTGATAACCGGGGCCGACCGTCGGCTGCGCCTGCTGCGGATACCCGTACGCCGGTGGCTGTCCCGGCACCGGCGCGCCCGGCGGCGGCACCGCGCCCGACGGCATCTGCTGCGGGGCGCCCGGATGGCCCGGGCCTCCCGGAGCGCCCGGCACACCGAGTGCGCCGGGGGCGGGCGGCGGGGGTGCGCCCGGGCCGGCGACGGGGGGCGCGGACAGCACTGTCTCGGCGTGGTGCACGGCACCGCGCGCACCACCGGGAGCACCCGGGACGCCGGGCACACCAGGCCCGCCCGGGGCGTTCGGGACCCCGGGAGCACCGGGCGGGCTCGGCATACCCGGGGCGCCTGGAACCTGCGGCGCACCGGGCACACCGACGGCCCCATGAGCACCCGGTGCCTGCGGCACCCCCGGGGCGTTCGGGACCCCCGGGGCGTTCGGGACCCCCGGAGCACCGGGCTGGTTCGGCATGCCGGGAGCGTTCGGGACCCCGGGAGCACCAGGCGGGTTCGGCATGCCCGGAGCGCCCGGGCCGCCCTGCATCCCGGACGGACCCGGAACACCCGGGGCGCCCGGAGGCTTTGGCGCGCCGCCGCCCAACTGGCTGGGGTCGGCCAGCACCGTGGCCGCGTGGTGCACGTTGCCCCGAGGCGTGCCGCCCGGAGCACCCGAAGGCGCGGCGGGCGGGTTGGGAGCCCCCGGCACCTGCGCCCCGCCGGCACCCCCCGGACCAGCCGGCGCACCGGCACCGACCGGCCCCTGAGGCCCGGGCCCCTCGGGGCCGAGCGCCGACACGAGCTGCGTCGGCACATACCCACCCGCGGACGCACCCGGCGCGGGCGAAGCCGCCGCGCTCCCGGGGCGCGCGCCCGGCGTACCAGGGACACCCGGCGGTGGAGGCGGCGCGCCCACCCCACCGCGTGCCTTCTTCGGCGGCGGGGCCGCCTTGCTCGTCGCGGCGTCCGCGATGTCACCGGCGTTCGGCGCGAGATGCCGCGCGGACGCATCCGGTCCCGCGGGAGGCCGCGGCTCGTTCGGCGCACCACCCGGCGCCTGCGGGTAGCCGTACCCCGGAGCACCTTGCGGGTAGCCGTACGACGCGGCGCCCGGGGGCGGCGGGGGCGTGCTGCCCTGCGGAACGCCCGGCGTGCCGGGAGCAGCGGGGGACGCGGGCGGTGTGCCGTGCGCCGACGGATAGGCGGGTACGCCCGGCGGGGTCGTACCGGGGGCGGCCGGCGCCTGCGGGTAGCCGTACGGCGGCGTGCCGCCCTGCGGAGCGCCCGGTGCCCCGGGGCCGACAGGCGCCCCGGGTGCTGCGGGCGCGCCCGGCGCATACGCGGCATCGGGCACCCCCGGCGCACCACCAGGGCCAGAATGCGCCCCCGGCGCAGCACCCCAAGGAGCGGTCGGACCGGCTTGCGTGCCGGGCGAAAAGTCCTGGCCTCCCGGAGGGTTCGAGGCATCGAGCACCGGCGCCACCGCCGTCGGCGGCAGCTGACTGCCCCTCGACATCAACGCCGTCTTGGCATCCGGCTCCGCCGCCCGTGGCCGCGGAACGTCGTCGGCCGAGTCGCTCAACGGCGGCGCGAACACCGTCGCCGGCAACGGCACGGAACGGTCGTCCTCACCGGCGTCCGCGTTCGTGTCCGTACCGGCCCAGGGCGTGGCCCCAGGAGGCGCATCCACCGGAGCCGGAGCGACCCCGGGCACCCCCGGGCCACCAGGCACACCGGGACCACCGGAACCCGGCGCACCGGCACCGGCACCGGCAGCAGCCCCGGGCACGCCGGAAGCGCCAGGCGCGCCACCCCCACCCTGCACCCCACCGAACGCCCCGGATGCCGCGGAGACCGCGGCAGCCCCGGACGCCCCGGGCACCCCGGAAACCCCCCGGGCCTCCCCCGGCACCCCGGCCTGCGTCTCCGCCAGCCCGGCACCACCGACAGAAGCCCCGTCCCCGGCACCGGCGTTCAGGCCCCCGGCACCAACACCAGCGCCCGCACCGGACCCCACGCCCGCGGTGGAAGCAACCCCCTCCGGAGCGCCGGCACCACCCTCACCGCCGCGCCGCCGGTCCTCGATGCCCAGCTTGTCCGCCGCCTCCTGCAGCCACTCCGGCGGAGACAGCAGGAACGACGTCTGGTTCAGATCGACCCGAGCCGCGGCAGCCGCCGGCACCGCGTCCCGAGGCTCCTCGGCCCGGCCGTACTCCTCCTCGTACCGGCGGATCACCTCACCCACCGGCAGCGCGGGCCACAGCGTGGCCTCCCCGCTGTCCCGGGCGAGAACCAGCCGCTGCCCGCCCGCGTCCGAACGCGGGCCCTCCGCACGGTCCTCGCCCCACACCACGAAACCCAGCTCGAACTCCCGCACCCGCACCTCACGGTGCTGGTACGCGGGGACGTCGCCGTTGATCCACTCCTCGGCGCGCTCCTGCGCCTGCGCGTAGGTCACCATCGCCTGCAGCTCACTCCCCCACCGGGCCGGAAGACACCGAGCCGGAAGACACCGGGACGACACGGGCGAAACCGCCGTCCACCATCAGATTGGCCACCGTCTCCAACTCCGGCGGACTGCCGGCCAGCCGGGACAGGAAGACATCGAAATCGTCACCGCACGGCAGCAGCAGACGCTCCACCCGCTCCGCCGGCGACCACGACGGATCCACGTCCCGCACATCGTCGTACGCGCAGAACCACACCGAACCGACCCGCTCGCCCTTCACCTTCACCGCGAGCAGACCACCCTGCACGAACGTGACGCCCAGGTAGTCCTTCGTCAGATGGTCGCGCAGACACTTGTTGACGTACACCAGATCATTGACCGCGGCCTCGTCCCGCACCGTGAAGAACGGCTGGTCCACCAGCAACCCCAGCTCGGCGTCCAGCGCCGTACCGACCGGCGCGCAGCCGCCCGCCGCCTTCAGGAACGAACGGTAGGCACCGGGAAGCCGGTAGCCGAGGTCCTCCTCGACACCCTGCACCTGCGTCTCCGTCACCGCCACACCCGACTTCGGCAGCCCGAAATGCGCCGGACGCGTCTCCTGCAACGGCCGCGTCCCCCGCTTGGCGTGATCCACCCGCGCCGACGCCACCCCACCGTGGTGCCGCAGCAACGCCTTCACCTCGACCGGCACCAGCTCCAGCCGCCGCGTGCCCGCCACGTGATGCCACGTCCAGCCGTGCGGCGTGGCCACATCCGGCACCGTGTCCCACAACTCGTGCCCGTCCGCCGCCAACGCCGCGTTCGCCGACACGAAGTCCGTCAGCCGCAACTCGTCGACACCGAAACCCTCCGGCGGCTCGGCGATCTCCACCGCCACGCGCGCGTACGGCGAGAAATCCGGGTAACCATGCTCATCGACCCGTACCCCTCTCGGGTGACGTGCCGCCCGGACCGGATCCGGGAAGTGCACGACCTGCCCGGCGTAGGCCGCGTTCGGCGGCGCGGCTTGCTGCCCGAGCCGACCTGTCGTCATGGCGGTTGCCCCCTGCGGCGTTCTCTCTGGCCTGAACGGCGGTGTCGATCGCGGATGGCGACAGCCTATGCGGTACACGAACCCCGGTCACCGGCCCATCACCTCCCCGCGGACACCACCCCTCCGCTTGTGTGACCAGTCGTCACCCCAACGTCACCACCCGCCCCGGTCCTGGCGTGTCGCGGCGCCCCAGCTTCCACACCAGCCACGGCATTTGGCACCCTGTGTCCTTCGGGGGACGCCCGCGAAGGGGAGAACGACGATGAACGCCTTGCAGACCGGTGGTACGGACGTGCGGGCCGGCGATCCTCGCATCGGCTGGAGCGGCCACGGCACACCCCCCGCCCCGACCCTCCGCCACCGTCGCGACGGCATCCTGCCCACCGTCGCCGCGGCCCTCTCCGTCCGCGGCGCCACCCTCACCGGCACCGCCGCCCGCGGCGAGGAACCCCCAGCCCTGCACCCCCTGGTCCAGGACTTCCTCGACACCCTCACCAGCGCCCAACGCGACCGCTTCACCGGCCGCTGCGCCGAAACCATTCTCATCTCCCGGCACATCACCGCCGCCGACGCCGCCCGCAGCAAACGCGCCGCCCGCAGACCCATGAGCAACGGCGAAGCGCGTAAAGCGCTCAAGCAAGCCAAACTCACCGCCCGCCGCATACGCGAGGACGGCGACCCCCTGCACGGCAGCTTCGCCACCCCCTGCCGCGCCTGCACCGCCCTCAGCGCCCACTTCGGCGTGCGCATCGTCGACCCCACGGCAACCGTCGACCGATAACCCCGTCACCCCCGCCCACACCCGCAACACCCCGCCGGCACGACGAACGAAGGGCAGATGCACCCCGACCGCGCCTCCTCCCCCCAGCACGCGACCCCGCCCGGGCAGGGGGGATCCCCCTCGCGCTTCCCCGCGCCCGTGGACGCCGCCCTGCGCGCCGCCGGCTGGCAACCCGGACGCTGGGACATAAAGCAGGCCGAGATCTGGGCGGACACCCTGCGCGAGCACACCTCACCGGCCGGGCACCGGCACACCGTCTTCCCCGCGGCCGTCGAGGCCTGGGCCGAATTCGGCGGCCTGAGCATCACCCCCGGCGGCCCCGGCCGCCAGATCGCCCCCGCCACCCTCCACCTCGACCCCCTGCACGGCCTCCACCACGCCCGCACCCTCGGCGACCTCGGCCGTGCCCTCGGCACCGAACTCAGCCCCCTCGGCCAGGAGACCGACACCGCGGCCCTCCTCGCCATCGACGCCGAAGGCCGCGTCTACACCCTCGACCACACCGGCGACTGGTACGCCGGCCCCGACCTGGACCACGCCCTGTCCACCCTCATCACCGGCATCGAACCCGTCCGCCTCACCGCGGGCTGACCCCCGGGGCCCCGCTACACCGCGGGTATCACCGCCGACACCCGGAAACCCCCCGCGTCCGTGGGCCCCGACACGAACACACCCCCCAGCGCCAGAACCCGCTCCCGCATGCCCACCAGGCCGTTCCCGCCCGACGGCAACCGCGCCGCCGCCGCCGACGCGGGCTCCGGCGGCGGCTCGTTCTCCACCTGCATCGCGATCTCCGACATCCGATGCGCCAACCGCACGTGCGTCTTCGCACCCGCCGCGTGCTTGTGGACGTTCGTCAACGCCTCCTGCACCACCCGGTACGCCGTCTGCTCGATCTCCGCCGCATACGGCCGCGCCTCCCCCTCCACCGACAGATCCACGGCCATCCCCGCGGCCGCCGACTGCCCGATCAGCTCCTCCAGCTCCGACAGACACGGCCCCTCGGCCGCGCCCTCCACCTCGGCCACCCGGGAAGCCGCCGCGGCAGCGGCCTCCCCCACCGCCACCAACGGCACGGAGGCGGCACGCCGGTCCACGTCCTCCCCCGCCCGCAGCACCCCGAGCATCTCCCGCAACTCGGTCAGCGCCTGCCGGCCCATGTCGCCCACGAGCGCGGCATTCCGCACCGCCTTCTCGGGATCCTTCCGCGCGACCGCCTGCAACGCCGCCGCATGCACCACCATCAGACTCACCCGGTGCGCGACCACATCGTGCATCTCCCGGGCGATCCGCGTCCGCTCCTCGTTACGCGCCCACTCGGCCCGCTCCTCCGCCCGCTCCGCGAGCAACTGGAGCTCCCGCTCCAAGGAGTCCGCCCGCTCCCGCAAGCTCTCCATCAGCCGCCGCCGCGCACCCACGTACAGGCCCAGCAGCACGGGTGGAGCCGTCAGCCCCAACGACGTCGCCACCGCCGCGAACGGCACGAACCAGTCACCGAGCGTCAGATCGCCCCGCGCCATGTCCTGCCGCACCCGCACGAACGTCACGACCATCGTGCCCAGTAACGACATGCCCGTCAGCGCGCCGATGATCCGCCGCGGCAGCTCGCAGGCCGCCAGCGTGTACAGGCCGACGATGCCCATCAGGAAACCCATCTGGGCAGGCGTGATCGCGATCGCCACCAGCACGACGGCGATCGGCCACTTCCTGCGCACCAGCAGCACCGAACCGGCGATCAGCCCGAAGACGATCCCCACCGACACCGGGACACCCGCGTCCCGGGCGAACGGAACCCCCTCCGCGCCGCACTCCACAGCGGACACCAGCGCGAGACTCCCGTCGAGCACCGCACTGCGCCACCTCCCCCACCACCAGGGGCCGGTCAGGCCTCTGGCGTGATCTTCCCCCGTCGTGGTCATACACCCAGCCTACGGGCGAGGGGCGCGGCTTTTCCGGTGACTTTCGCCCGCCGGAGCCGACCACACCGGGTGACCGAACGACCTCGCGGGGGGAACCTCCTCCCGAGTGGAGGAAGCACCCGAACGCGAAGGGCGAGGGATGCGGTCTCCGGGATCACGGCACCACTCTCCTCGGGTAAGGTCTGACCCAGCCATCCGCCATGGGGTAACTGGTAGCCCGCGGGCCTTTGAAGCCCTGTAGTGCTGGTTCGAATCCAGCTGGCGGAGCCGCTCGGTCCGGGCCCTGACCTCATCGTCGGGGCCCGCACTCATTCCCCCCATGACCCACCCCGGTATCCTGCGGCTGTCACCCCCACCCATCCAGAGCCGAAGGGCAACCCCGTGAGCGCCATCCGCCCGGCAGCCGTCGTCGTTCTCGCAGCGGGTGAGGGCACCCGTATGAAGTCGGCCACACCCAAGGTCCTCCACCAGATCTGCGGCCGCTCCCTGGTCGGCCATGTACTGGCCGCCGCCCGCGAGTTGGACCCGCAGAACCTGGTCGTCGTCGTGGGCCACGCCCGTGAGCAGGTCACCGCGCACCTGACCGAGACCGACCCGGCCGTGCGCACGGCCGTGCAGGCGGAGCAGAAGGGGACCGGGCACGCGGTCCGCATGGGGCTCGAGGAACTGGGCGGGGCCGTGGGCGGGACCGTCGTGGTCGTCTGCGGGGACACGCCGCTCCTCACCGCCGACACGCTCGAGCGGCTCGCCGGGACACACCACGCGGACGGCAACGCCGTGACCGTGCTCACGGCCGAGGTGCCGGACGCGACCGGGTACGGCCGGATCGTGCGGGACGACGCGACCGGTGCCGTGACCGCGATCGTGGAGCACAAGGACGCGACCGACGTCCAGCGGGCGATCCGGGAGATCAACAGCGGGGTCTTCGCGTTCGACGGGCAGTTGCTGGCGGACGCGCTGAAGAAGGTGCGGACGGACAACAGCCAGGGCGAGGAGTACCTCACCGACGTGCTCGGGATTCTGCGGGAGGCCGGGCACCGGGTCGGAGCGTCCGTCGCCGCCGACCACCGGGAGATCGCCGGGATCAACAACCGGGTGCAGCTCGCCGAGGCCCGCCGGATCCTCAACGACCGGCTGCTGACCCGGGCGATGCTGGACGGCGTGACGGTCGTCGACCCGGCGACCACCTGGGTTGATGTGACCGTGACGTTCGAGCAGGACGCCGTCGTGCACCCGGGTACGCAGCTGACCGGCTCCACGCACATCGGTACGGGTGCCGAGGTCGGGCCGAACAGCCGGCTGAAGGACACCCGGGTGGGCGCAGGGGCACGGGTGGACAACACGGTGTCGGACGGTGCGCGGATCGGTGAGCAGGCGTCGGTGGGGCCGTACGCGTATCTGCGGCCTGGTACGCGGCTGGGCGCCAAGGGCAAGATCGGTACGTACGTGGAGACGAAGAACGCCTCCATCGGTGAGGGGACGAAGGTTCCCCACCTGTCGTACGTCGGTGATGCGACGATCGGCGATTTCTCGAACATCGGTGCCGCGAGTGTGTTCGTGAACTACGACGGGGAGAGCAAGCACCACACGACCGTCGGGTCGCACTGCAAGACCGGTTCGGACAACATGTTTGTGGCTCCTGTCACGGTCGGGGACGGCGCGTACACCGCTGCCGGATCCGTGATCACGAAGGACGTACCGCCCGGCTCGCTGGCCGTGGCCCGCGGTCAGCAGCGGAATATCGAGGGCTGGGTGGCGCGGAAGCGTCCGGGGAGCGCGGCGGCGAAGGCGGCCGAGGTGGCGTCCCGGCGGGGCGAGAGCGAGGACTGACGGGGAACGGGTGCGTGAAACACGGCGTACCGTGATAAGTGCACATCCGCACGCGTGCACCCGCACCCTTACCTGCTGATACGGCCTCTCACGCCCAGCCGAGAGGTCGCCGAGCAGCCGGCTGGCTGAGACAACCTCTGAGGAGACTGTGCTGTGACCGGGATCAAGACGACCGGCGAGAAGAAGTTGATGTTCTTCTCCGGCCGCGCCCACCCCGAGCTTGCCGAGGAGGTCGCCCAGCAGCTGGGTGTCGGGGTCGTCCCGACGAAGGCCTTCGACTTCGCGAACGGTGAGATCTACGTCCGTTACCAGGAGTCGGCTCGTGGTGCGGACTGCTTCCTGATCCAGAGCCACACGGCTCCGATCAACAAGTGGATCATGGAGCAGCTGATCATGATCGACGCGCTGAAGCGTGCGTCGGCTCGTTCCATCACGGTGATCGTGCCGTTCTACGGTTACGCGCGGCAGGACAAGAAGCACCGGGGTCGTGAACCGATTTCGGCGCGCATGATCGCGGATCTGATGAAGACGACGGGTGCGGATCGCATCCTGACCGTCGATCTGCACACCGACCAGATCCAGGGTTTCTTCGACGGGCCGGTGGACCACCTGTTCGCGCTGCCGCTGCTGGCGGACTACGTGGGCACCAAGGTGGACCGGGACAAGCTGACGGTCGTGTCGCCGGACGCGGGTCGCGTGCGGGTGGCGGACCGGTGGTGCGACCGGCTCGGTGCGCCGCTGGCGATCGTGCACAAGCGGCGGGACAAGGACGTGGCGAACCAGGTGACCGTCCACGAGGTCGTGGGTGAGGTCAAGGGTCGTGTCTGTGTCCTGGTGGACGACATGATCGACACGGGTGGCACCATCTGCGCCGCTGCCGACGCGCTGTTCGCGCACGGTGCGGAGGATGTCATCGTGACGGCCACGCACGGTGTGCTCTCCGGCCCGGCCGCGGACCGGCTGAAGAACTCTCGCGTGAGCGAGTTCGTGTTCACGAACACCCTGCCGACGCCGGGGGAGCTGGGCCGGGATCTGGACAAGATCACGGTGCTGTCGATCGCTCCGACGATCGCGAGTGCGGTGCGTGAGGTGTTCGAGGACGGGTCGGTGACCAGCCTCTTCGACGAGCAGTGAGGTTTCTGCCGGCTCGCCGGGCGAGCTAGCTGAAGATCCTTTTGTTACGGCCTCCCCTGCCGAGTAGACTGTCGCAGTTGCTCGGCGAGGGAGGCCGTACTCCGTTGGAAGACGGGGGACGGCGGTCCGTTATCGACGCGCTCTTCGTAGCAGGCCGTTCGTGGCCGGGTGACCACGTCCGTTCCGAGTTCCTACGAGGAGTGATCAACATGTCCGAGGTAAAGCTCACCGCCGAGACCCGCACCGAGTTCGGCAAGGGTGCCGCGCGCCGCATCCGCCGTGACAACAAGGTTCCGGGTGTGCTGTACGGCCACGGTTCCGACCCGCTGCACCTGTCCCTGCCGGGCCACGAGCTGCTGCTGGCGCTGCGTACGCCGAACGTCCTGATCTCCCTGGACATCGACGGCAAGACCAACGAGCTGGCGATCCCGAAGGCAGTGCAGCGCGACCCGCTGAAGGGCTTCCTGGAGCACGTCGACCTGCAGCTGGTCAAGCGCGGCGAGAAGGTCACGGTCGAGATCTTCGTGCACACCGAGGGCGAGCTGGCGCCGGGCGGCAACCTGCTCGAGCACGTGCTGAACGCGCTGCCGGTCGAGACCGAGGCCACGCACATCCCCGAGTCGGTCACCGTCTCCGTCGAGGGCCTGGAGGCCGGCGCCTCCATCCTCGCCAAGGACATCCCGCTCCCGTCCGGCACCACGCTGGCCGTCGAGGAGGACACGGTCGTCCTGCAGGTCCTGGCCGCGCAGGCCGAGGAGACCGCGGGTGAAGAGGCCGCCGGTGGCGAAGAGGCCGCCGAGGCCTGATCCTCGCCGATCACCATCCGTTCAGCCGCTGCTTCCCTCGCCGGGAGCAGCGGCTGGCGCGTATCAAGGAGAGATGGACGTGACCACCCCCGCCACTGCCCCCTGGCTCATCGTGGGCCTCGGTAATCCGGGGCCGGACTACGCCATGAACCGGCACAACGTCGGTTTCATGGTGGCCGACCTGCTCGCGGAGCGGATCGGGGGGAAGTTCAAGCGGGCGGGCAAGGCGCAGGCGCAGGTGCTGGAGGGGCGGATCGGCCCGGCGGGGCCCGCGAACCGCCGGGTGATCCTGGCCAAGCCGATGTCGTACATGAACCTGTCCGGCGGCCCGGTGAACGCGCTGAAGGACTTCTACAAGGTGCCGGTGGCGAACATCGTCGCGGTCCATGACGAGCTGGACATCGACTACGGCACGCTGCGGCTGAAGCTGGGCGGCGGCGACAACGGGCACAACGGGCTCAAGTCGATGACGAAGGCGATGGGGCCGGACTATCACCGGGTGCGGTTCGGGATCGGGCGGCCGCCGGGGCGGATGCAGGTCGCGGACTTCGTGCTGAAGGACTTCTCGTCCGCGGAGCGCAAGGAGCTGGGCTACTTCGTCGACCGTGCGGCGGACGCGGTGGAGTCGCTGGTGACGGAGGGGCTGGAGCGGGCGCAGGGCGCGTACAACTCCTGACTTGTCCCGTCATGGCCCCACGGGAGTTGACCGGCCGTAGGAATATGGCCAATGATCCCGGCCATGCCCGCCACCGCCGCCACCGCTCGCCAGGCCTCCGTGACCGCGCTGCGGTTCGGGCGGCTCACGGCGATGGGCGCGCTCGCCGCGCTGATTCTCTTCGCCGGGGTGTGGGGTTCCTGGGGGACCGCGCAGCACGTGATGCTGACCAAGGGGCGTGAGCGCGGCACGATCAAGGTGACCCGGTGCGACGGGCGTTCGTGCACGGGTCCGTTCACACCGGCGTCGACGGGGACGGGCGGCCGGCCGCGCGTGGTGATCGACGAGTCGGTCGCGGTGCGCAAGGGGCTGTCGTACGACGTGGTGGTGAAGCCGGGGACGGACGAGGTGGTGCGCTCCGGGCCGGCGGGGATCCTCTATGCCTGGGTGCCGTTCGGCGGGGCGCTGCTGCTGGCGTCAGTGGTGGTGGCCGGCGGGATGCGGCTGACCCGGTTGGCGTGGCTGCTGGCGGGGACGGGAACCGCGCTGCTCACGGTGGCCTTCGTGACCCTCTGAGGGATTGGGGCGTTCTTCACGTCTGTGGGGGGCCCATGTGTTGCCTGTTCGTGATTGACCGGCCGCCCGGCGGGACTGGAAGCTGAACCGCCCCCTCCACATCTTCCCTTTCGCATCTCGAAGATGGACTGCCCTATGCCCAGCCTCACGCGCGTCGGCGCGCTGACCGCCCTCGCCTCGGCGGCCTTCCTGGTCGCCCCTTCCGCCGCACATGCCACCGCCCCCGGTGACAACGGCACTGTCAAGATCCATGACGCCACGACCGGCGAGGAGCTGCGTCGCAACGAGCCGCATGTGTGCACGTTCTACCTGGACGCCTTCGGCTTCGACGACGGTCAGCGGGTCGACTGGCACATCGAGGCCTGGGCGCCGACGGCGGCCACGAAGGGCGAGACCGTGAAGTCCGGTGCGCTCACGCTGGGCGCCGACGGTCACGGCCGTACCGAGAACCTGTCGCTGCCCGACGGGCACTACAAGCTGTTCTGGAACTTCGCGGGCGAGAAGGGGTCGGCCAAGCACAAGGTGTTCTGGACCGACTGCAAGGGCTCGGAAGGGGGCGGAGGCAAGCCGTCCGGTTCGGCGTCGCCGTCGTCGTCGGCTGCGTCCTCGTCGGCTTCGCCGGCCTCGTCGTCCGGTACGGCCCCGAGCGCGTCCCCGTCCGGATCGCCCTCCTCCGCGGCCGCCTCGTCCGCCCCGTCTTCCTCCCCGTCCGCGCAGGGCGGTGGCGGCGATCTGGCCGAGACCGGCAACAGTGCCCCGGTGGGCCTGCTGTCGGGTGCCGCCGCGGCGCTGGTCGGCGCGGGCGGCTATCTGGTGGCCCGGCGCCGCAAGGCCCGGCAGGGCTGAGGCAGCCCCCGTACGCAAAGGTGCCCCCGAGGTCGTGCGACCTCGGGGGCACCCTCGTCGTGCCGGGCTGTCAGCCGGTGTTGCGCAGGCCCGCGGCCACACCGTTGACGGTGAGGAGCAGGGCGCGCGCGAGCAGCGGGTCGGCCGGGGCGCCGGCGGCGGCCGCGTCTCGCTGGCGCCTGAGCAGGGTGACCTGGAGGTAGGAGATCGGGTCCAGGTAGGCGTCGCGGATGGCGAAGGTCTGCTTCAGGACCGGCTCGGCGTCGAGGAGTTCGTCCTCGCCGGTGACGCGCAGCACCTCGCGGACGGTCAGCTCGTGCTCGGCCTTGATGGTGTCGAAGACGTGCTTGAGCTCGTCCGGGACGAGGGTGTCGACGTAGTGCTGGGCGATCCGCAGGTCCGTCTTCGCGAGGGTCATCTCGACGTTGGAGATGAAGTTGCGGAAGAAGTGCCACTGCCCGCGCATCTCCTCGAGCACGGTGTCGAGGCCCGCCTCGCGCAGGGCCTTCAGGCCGGAGCCGACGCCGAACCAGCCGGGGACGATCTGCCGGGACTGGGTCCAGCCGAACACCCAGGGGATGGCGCGCAGGCCGTCGAGTCCGGCGCCCGAGTCGGGCCGGCGGGAGGGCCGGGAGCCGAGGTGCAGGTCGGCGAGCTGGTCGACCGGGGTGGAGGCGAAGAAGTACGCCGGCAGGTCGGGGTCCTCCACCAGGCGGCGGTAGGCCGAGTGGGCGGCGTCGGAGACGACGTCCATGGCGGCGTCCCAGCGGGCGAGGGCCTCGTCGGACTGCCGGGGGGCGGTGTGCAGGGCGGAGGCCTGCAGGGTGGCCGCGACCGTCAGTTCCAGGTTCTCCCGGGCCAGGGACGGGATCAGGTACTTGTCGGAGATGACCTCGCCCTGCTCGGTGACCTTGATCTCGCCCTCGAGGGTGCCCCAGGGCTGGGCGAGGATCGCGTCGTGCGAGGGGCCGCCGCCGCGGCCGACGGTGCCGCCACGGCCGTGGAAGAGGCGCAGCCGGACACCGTAACGGTGGGCGACGTCGCGCAGGCGGCGCTGGGCGCGGTGGATCTCCCACTGGCTGGTGGTGATGCCGCCGAACTTGGAGGAGTCGGAGTAGCCGAGCATGACCTCCTGGACGTCGCCGCGCAGCGCGACCAGGCGCCGGTAGGACGGGTCGGAGAGCATGTCCTCGAGGATGGTGTCGGCGGCGCGCAGCTCGTCGGTGGTCTCCAGGAGGGGGACGATGCCGATCTTGGCCCAGCCGGCGTGCAGGTCGAGCAGGCCGGCCTCGCGGGCGAGGACGGCGGCGGCGAAGACGTCGTCGGCGCCCTGGCACATGGAGATGATGTACGACTCGATGACCTCGGGCCCGAAGACCTCCAGGGCCTTCCTGACGGTCCCGAAGACGCCGAGCGTCTTCGCGCCGGCCTCGTCCACGGGCGCCGGGGTCGGGGCCAGCGGCCGCCTGGACCGCAGCTCCTTGGCGAGGAGCTTGGCCCGGTACTCGCGGGGCATGTCGGCGTAGCGCCAGGACTCCTCGCCGAGACGGTCGAAGAGCTGACCCAGGGCGTGGTGGTGGGCGTCGGCATGTTCGCGTACGTCCAGGGTGGCCAGCTGCAGGCCGAAGGCGGCCAGGGTGCGGATGGTGCGGCCGAGGCGGCCGTCGGCGAAGAGGCCGCCGCGGTGCTCGCGCAGGGAGGCCTGGATGATCCGCAGGTCGCTGAGCAGCTCGCTGGTGCCGAGGTAGTCGCGGCCGGGCTCGTGCGGGATGCCCTTGGCGAGGCGCTGCTTGGTGTTCTCGAGCTTCTGCCGGATGCAGGTGGCCTTGAGCCGGTAGGGCTCCTCGGCGTTGAGGCGCTTGTACCGCGGGCTGATCTCGGGCAGCCGGTCGAGGTCGGCCTGGAGGGACTCCAGGAGTTCCTCGGTGGCGCCGGTGTAGCGGATGGAGTTGGAGAGCAGGCCGCGCAGCTCGTCGATCATCTCCAGGGCGTCGTTGATGCCGTGCTCGTGCTGGAGGATGAGGACGTCCCACGTCACCTGGGGGGTGACGTTGGGGTTGCCGTCGCGGTCGCCGCCGATCCAGGTGCCGAAGGTGAGGGGGCGGGTCTCGTCGGGGAGCTTGACGCCAACCCGCTCCAGTTCGGCGGTGAGGTCCTCGAGGACGTCGCCGACGGCGCCGGCGTGCAGCTCGTCGAGGTAGTAGATGGCGTTGCGGGCCTCGTCGGCCGGCTCGGGACGCACGACGCGGAGCTCGTCGGTCTGCCAGACGAGGTCGATGTTCTCGGCGAGGCGGACGTCGTGCCGGCGGCGGTCGGAGTCGAGGACGGGGGTGTCCAGGAGCGCGGCGACGCGCCGGAGCTTGTTCAGGACCGAACGGCGCGCGGCCTCGGTGGGGTGTGCGGTGAACACCGGGCGGACGTTCAGGTGCTCCACGGTCTGGCGCAGGTGCTCGGGGTCGGCGTCCTTCAGGCGGTCGGCCGTGCGGGCGAGCAGGCCGCCCTCGGCGGCGCGCCTGGCGCGCAGTTCGCGGCCGCGGTGCACCTGCTCGGTGACGTTGGCCAGGTGGAAGTAGGTGGAGAAGGCGCGGACCAGCTTGGCCGCGGTCTCCAGTTCCGTGCCGCGCAGCAGCTCGGCGGCGGCCTCGCCGTCCTCGCGGGTGAGGCGGCGGACCTTCTCGACCAGTTCGAGGAGTTCGGGGCCTTCCTGCCGGACGAGGGTCTCTCCCAGGAGGTCACCCAGTCGGCGGATGTCGGCGCGCAGCTCGCTGCCGGTCGTGGTGGTCTGGTCGTCGGCACTGCTCACAGGTGCGGCTCCTTGCAGTGTTGAAGCTCGTCTGGGAGGGAACCCGGCCGTCGTGCCACGCGGCGGGCGCCGCTTACGGGCCGGAGCGTCCGGGAAGAAACTTCAGCGGACCGCGCTGTCCGACCGACTCCAAGGATAGGTGCCCCGTTCGGACGCTCAGGCCCTGGGGCTCTTGCCGCCGCACGACACGCTGCCATACTTACGTCGCCGTAGGTTACGGAACCGTAGGGAAGCACCGTCGAGTCCCGCTCGGTCCCGGCGGCGGCCCGCACCTGTCTTGACCCTCGACCCCACAGGGGACGCGCATGACCTCAAGTTCCGATGTGATCGAAGAAGCCCGTAAGGCCACCGACACCTCCCCTCCCTCCGCCACGCTGGGCGGCGAGCAGAAGCGTTCGATCGAACAGATCATGCTGCTCCTGTTCATCGTCGTGCCGTTCGTGGCACTCGTGGCGGCCGTGCCGCTGGCCTGGGGCTGGGGGGTGAGCTGGCTCGATCTGGGCCTGCTGGTCTTCTTCTACTACCTCGGATGCCACGGCATCACCATCGGCTTCCACCGGTACTTCACCCACGGTTCCTTCAAGGCCAAACGACCGCTCAGAATCGCGCTGGCGATCATGGGCTCGATGGCCGTGGAGGGCCCCCTGGTGCGCTGGGTGGCCGATCACCGCAGGCACCACAAGTTCTCCGACGCCGAGGGCGACCCGCACTCGCCGTGGCGGTTCGGGGAGTCGGTCCCGGCACTCATGAAGGGCCTGTGGTGGGCCCACATCGGCTGGCTGTTCGACGAGGAGCAGACCCCGCAGGACAAGTACGCCCCGGACCTGATCAAGGACAAGGCCATCCGGGTGATCTCCCGCCAGTTCGTCCTGTGGACGATCGTCTCCCTGGGACTGCCCCCGCTGATCGGCGGCCTTGTGACGATGTCCTGGTGGGGCGCCTTCACCGGGTTCTTCTGGGGTTCACTCGTCCGGGTGGCGCTGCTGCACCATGTGACGTGGTCGATCAACTCGATCTGTCACGCGGTCGGCAAGCGGCCGTTCAAGTCGCGGGACCGCTCGGGCAACGTGTGGTGGCTGGCCGTCCTGTCCTGCGGCGAGTCCTGGCACAACCTGCACCACGCCGACCCGACGTCGGCCCGGCACGGTGTGATGCGCGGCCAGATCGACTCCTCCGCGCGTTTCATCCGCTGGTTCGAACTGCTCGGCTGGGCGTACGACGTGCGGTGGCCGTCACGCTCGCGTATCGATTCGCGGCGTAACACCGACCAGGGCGGCTCCAGGCGCCGGAAGGAGACGGCCGAGGCGGCATGATTGACGCCGTGGCGACCGATTCCAGCAGCAATCCCGGCAATGACAAGCAGCGGCGGACCCGCCGGACCCGTATGACCGGTGCCGAGCGCCGCCAGCAGCTGCTGGAGATCGGTCGCACCCTCTTCGCGGCGAAGGGATTCGAGGGCACCTCGGTGGAGGAGATCGCGGCGAAGGCCGGGGTGTCCAAACCGGTGGTGTACGAGCACTTCGGCGGCAAGGAGGGGCTGTACGCGGTGGTGGTCGACCGTGAGATGCGGCGCCTGCTGGACATGGTGACAAGCTCGCTGACGGCCGGCCACCCCCGGGAGCTGTGCGAGCAGGCCGCCTTCGCGCTGCTGGACTACATCGAGGAGTACACGGACGGCTTCCGCATCCTGGTCCGTGACTCGCCCATCCCCCAGTCCACCGGTTCCTTCGCCTCGCTGATCTCCGACATCGCCACCCAGGTGGAGGACATCCTGGGCCGCGAGTTCAAGTCCCGCGGCTTCGATCCCAAGCTGGCTCCCCTCTATGCCCAGGCGCTGGTCGGCATGGTCGCGCTGACCGGGCAGTGGTGGCTGGACGTACGCCGCCCGAAGAAGGCGGAGGTGGCGGCGCATCTGGTGAACCTGGCGTGGCACGGCCTCGACGGGCTGGAGGCGAAGCCGCGGTTGATCGGTCACCGGAAGAGCTAGGACCTTTCGACGTCGACGTCCGGGTTGCTCACGCGCCCCGCACGGCCACCGCGAACAGCCGGCGGAACGGCAGCACCGTGCCATAGGGGGCGCTCGGGTACGCCTCCCGGAGCAGGTCCCGGTACTCGGTGACGAACGCGTCCCGGGCCTCGGGGTCGTCGGCCAGGGCGGTCAGGGCGGGCCGCAGTCCCGTGCCCTTCACCCAGTCCAGGACCGGGTCCTGTCCTTGCAGCACGTGGAGGTAGGTCGTCTGCCACACGTCGGTCGCGCAGCCGAGGCGGGCCAGGCGGTCCAGATAGGCGCCGGGGGCGTGCACGGAGTCCGGGCGGCGCAGGACGTCGCTGAGGCGGGCCTTCCAGCGGGGGGTGGCGGCGAGGTCGCGCATCAGGGCGTGCAGCGGGGCGTCGACGTTGTCGGGGACCTGGAAGGCGAAGGCGCCGCCGGGTTTCAGGGCGGCGATCCAGTCGGCGAAGCGGTCGGCGTGGCCCGGTACCCACTGGAGCGTGGCGTTGGAGACGATCAGGTCGTACGGCTCCTCGGGCGTCCAGGTGCGGGCGTCGGCGAGGGTGAAGTCCAGACGGCCCCCGCCCGGCGTGGGCCCCTCGTGGTCGACGTGGGCCTTGTCGAGCATCTCGGGCGAGTTGTCGTAGCCGGTGACGTGGGCGGTGGGCCAGCGTTCGGTGAGCACGGTGGTGACGTTGCCGGGGCCGCAGCCGAGATCGGCGATGCGCGGGTGCCCTGCGGGCGGCTCCGTCGGGAGGGCGGGGACGCGGGCGAGGAGATCGGCGAAGGGACGGGCCCGGTGACCGGCGTACCGGAGGTACTGGGCGGGGTCCCATGTGGGGTTCGTCATGCCCCTCACCCTCTCCGGGGATTTCTCTCGAAGTCAAGAGGCTCGACGTCAAGAGACTTCATGTCGACACAACCACTACACTGATCTCCATGGAGGACGAGGTCGATCGGCTGGTCGCAGCGTGGCGCCGGGAGCGCCCGGACCTCGACGTGGAGCCGCTGGAAGTACTCAGCCGGGTGAGCCGACTCGCCCGGCACCTGGACCGCGCGCGCCGGCTCGCCTTCGCCGAGCATCAGCTGGAGCCCTGGGAGTTCGATGTGCTGACCGCGCTCCGGCGCGCGGGCACGCCGTATCAGCTCTCCCCCGGCCAGCTACTGACCCAGACTCTGGTCACCTCGGGCACGATGACCAACCGGATCGACCGGCTCGCGAAGAAGGGCTTGGTGGAGCGGTTGCCCGACCCGAGCGACCGGCGCGGCGTGCTGGTCCGGCTGACCGGGACGGGCCGGGACCGCGCGGACCAGGCGCTGGCGGGCCTGCTGGACCAGGAGCGGGCGATCCTCGCCGAACTGTCCCGTGCCCAGCGCGCGGAACTGGCCGCGCTGCTACGCCAGTTGACCGCCCCGTTCGACAACATCCCCGGCTAGGTCGACCGGCCCGACCCCGGCCCGCCGGGCGAGGGCCACGGCGGCCAGGGTGGAGTGGACACCCAGCTTGCCGAGGACGTTCTGCATGTGGGTGCGCACGGTGTGCGGGGAGAGGAAGAGCCGCTCGGCGACCGCTTTCCGGCCGAGCCCGGCGACCATGCAGCGCAGCACCTCCCGCTCGCGGGGGGTGAGGGACTCCACCAGCCGTTCGCTCTCGCTGCGGTGCTTGCGCGCGGCCGTCAGCTCCTTGAGCACCCCGGTGAGCAGTGCGGGTGGCAGGTGGGTCTCGTCGCGCAGCACTCCGCGTATCACGGCCAGCAGCCGCGACAGTGAGCAGTCCTTGGCGACCCAGCCGGAGGCACCGGCCTGCAGGGCGAGCGCCGCGCGGCGCGGGTCGTCCTTCTCGGCGAGGACGACGATCCGCACCGCGGGCTGGGCGGCCCGGACCCCGGTGACGAGCGAGATACCGTCGACCAGACCCTCCTCGTCGCCCGCCTGCACAGGCACGGCCGGCCGCGCGCCGGGCAGCTTGCCGCCCAGGTCGGCGTCGACCAGGAGGACGTCGTAGCGGCGGCCCTCGGCGGCCGCGCGCTCCATACAGCGCAGCGCGGCCGGGCCACTGCCGGCGGCGGAGACGTCGACGTCGGGCTCGGCGGCCAGCGCGGCGGCGAGCGACTCGGCGAAGATGCGGTGGTCGTCCACGACCAGGACTCGGATACGAACCACGAAACCCCCTTCCCCAGGCTCCGCGTGGAGCAGGGGATACCCAAGGTCCGGAGAGCCCGGCGATCACCGGTCCGGAAGAGCCCGGAAAAGGCCCGGAGAACGACGACTCGCGCGGGTACGACACCCGGTGGGAGGAAAGCCCGCCGCGCGGCCGCCGCCGTCGCGGAAACTGTTACCCCCACCGCGGGCGCCGTACCCGCCTGTCTCGCCCCCTGATCAGCACCGGCCCCCACCGGTGCTGTTCCTCAGAGTACGGGTGGCAGCGGGCAGCGGAAGGTGATTCGCAGAACTGGCCGTCCGGTGCGTTTATGGTGTGCCGCATGTTTCGTATTGAGGCGGAAGTCGACAAGGACCGATGCGATCTCCTCCGTTCGCGGCTGCGGGACACCAACGCGGCGGCCTCCCCGGTGCTGGCGGCCCTGCGCGGCACACCCGGTGAACGCGAAGTCCCCCTCCACGTATGGGCACTGGACGCGACCGGCGACCTGGCCGGCGGCCTGGTCGGCCACACCTGGACGACCTGGCTGCACATCACCTACCTGTGGGTCGACACCCGCCACCGCGGCACGGGCCTAGGCTCCCGCCTCCTCGCCCGGGCCGAACGCATCGCCCGCACCGACCGCGACTGCACGGCGTCCCGCCTGGAGACCTGGGACTTCCAGGCACCGGAGTTCTACAAGAAGCAGGGCTACGAGGTGATGTGCGTGATCCCGGACTACCCCCCGGGGATCACGGAGTACACGCTGACGAAGGGCCTGAGCTGACGGGGGCTCACTCCGCCGGGGGCGGCGGCGGGTAGGGCGGACGAGGAGGGATCCGGGGCCTGGGCGGCCCCACCGGTGGCGGCGGCTGGGGCTCCATCGACCGCCGGGGGCGGGGCGCCGGCGGTCGATGGGTGAGGGGCGGGGCCGGAGCCGGAGGTGGCGGCGGGGGCGAAGGCGACTCGCCGTCCGCCGGCACCGGTCCGCCCGCCCGCAGCCGCTCGATGGTCTGCTCGGCCCGTCGGCGAGCCCGGGGGTCGTCGTCGCGCCGGAAAACGACGAGGAGCAGCCCCCGCCGGACCGCGTGGCTCGACAGCAAGTCGTAGCCGAGCGCGTGAGCGATCTCCTCTGCCCGGCGCCTCGCCGACGTCCCGAGCCGTATCTCGACCCGCCCCCGCCCGTCGAAGCGGGACCGGATCTCGTCGTCCTTCATCAGCCTTTCCCGTAGCGGGGCAGTTCCTCGGGAAAATTCCGGGGATTCCTGCACTCGGCCAGTTTGTAGGCGTGCTCGGTGAGCTGATAGGCGAAGTCGGTCAGGGCCTGGCCCAGAGCCGCTCCTGAAACCCTGCTCTTCCCGATCACACTGGCCTCCGCCACCAGCGCGCGGGGCCCGGAGGTACCGCCTTCCCCCGCGTCCTTCGGTTCGCAGGGCACATACACGGAAGCGAAGCCGTCGTCGGGGTCGACTTGTGCCAGGGCTGCCACGCAGCCCGCCGAAACCTGCACGACCTCGGTGCCCGAAAGGTTGCCGTAGCCGTCCTCCCACGCGGCTTTCGACGACTCCCGCAGATTGACCCGTGCTGACAGAATCGAGTCACTGCTGGTGGACACACGGCAGTCCAAGGAGAAGTCACGTCCGGCACCCTTGTGGTCCGCCCATTCGTCCGCCGCTCGCGCCCGCGGCAGAGTGCGGATGACGATATCCCGCTGCACGGACGACTCGCACACCTTGCCCGGGAGCAGGTCCAGCCCTTTCACGAGCTGCATCCGTGTGGAGTGCCGATCGGCCGCCCGGGCCTTCAGCTGCTCCCACTCCTGCCACGCCATGTGGCCTTCCCCGTGCCTGCCGGTGCCTAGTCGGCACCGTGGTGACGGGCATGAACACTACCCGGCCGGGCCAACTGGTCGGTCGCAGACGGTGGTTCATGCGTCGGCCCCGTACACAGGGTGTGTACGGGGCCGGTCGAGGGCGGGGTGGGGGTCAGTGGAGGCGGTGGGCGCCCGGGGACGGGACCGCCTCGAAGAGCCGAGGGGTCTTGTAGCCCGCTGCCGCGAAGGCCTCCTCGACGGCCTTCGTGAGGGTGTCCACCTCCGTCGCCTGGGTCAGGACGATCGCCGAGCCGCCGAAGCCGCCGCCGGTCATGCGAGCGCCGAGGGCGCCGGTGGCGAGGGCGGTGCCGACGACCAGGTCCAGCTCGGGGCAGGAGATACGGAAGTCGTCGCGGAGGGAGGCGTGGCCCTCGGTGAGGACGGGGCCGATCCCGCGGGTGTCGCCGGCGCGGAGCAGGTCCACGACGCGCTCGACCCGCTCGTCCTCCGTCACCACGTGCCGGACCAGGCGGATGACCTCCTCGTCGTCCCCCAGGCGGGCCAGGGCCGCGTCCAGGTCGGCGTGGGGGACGTCCCGCAGGGCGTCGACGCCGAGCAGGGCCGCGCCCTTCTCGCAGCCGGCCCGGCGCTTGCCGTACTCGCCGCCGCTGTGGGCGTGCTTGACCTGGGTGTCCACGACCAGCAGCCGCAGGCCCTCGGCCGCGAGGTCGAAGGGGATCTGCCGCTGGGACAGGTCACGGGTGTCGAGGAAGAGGGCGTGCCCGGATGAGCAGCAGGCCGACGCCGTCTGGTCCATGATGCCGGTCGGGGCGCCGACGTAGACGTTCTCGGCGCGCTGGCACAGGCGGGCCAGCTTCCAGCGCTGCAGGCCGAGGTCGTACAGGTCGTTGAGGGCCAGCGCGATCACCACCTCCAGAGCCGCGGAGGAGGACAGGCCGGCGCCGGTGGGGACCGTCGAGGACAGGTGGACGTCGGCCCCGGTCACCCCGTGGCCCGCCTCGCGCAGCGCCCAGACGACGCCCGCCGGGTATGCCGTCCAGGCGTCGTCGCTCCCGGGTGCGAGGTCGTCCAGCCGCAGCTCCACGACACCGCCCTCGATGTCTGCCGAGTGCAGGCGCAGCACGCCGTCCGCGCGGCGGGAGACGGCCGCCGTCGTCTGGTGCGGCAGCGCGAACGGCATGACGAAGCCGTCGTTGTAGTCGGTGTGCTCGCCGATCAGGTTGACCCGGCCCGGCGCCGCCCACACGCCCTCCGGCGCGGTCCCGTACAGCTCGGTGAAGCGCTCCGCGACCTGCTGTGCCCCCACTAGTGCTCCCTTGTGATGTGCTGCGCGAACTCCCACGCGTCCGCGACGATCCCCGTGAGGTCCGCGCGGGACGGGTTCCACCCCAGTTTCTCGCGGGCGGTGTCCGCGGAGGCGACCAGGACCGCGGGGTCTCCGCCCCGGCGCGGGGCGATCACCTCGGGAACCGGGTGGCCGGTGACCTCGCGGACGGTCTCGATGACCTCGCGGACGGAGAAGCCGCTGCCGTTGCCGAGGTTGCAGATCAGGTGCTCGCCCGGCCGGGCCGCCCGCAGGGCCAGCAGGTGGGCCTCGGCGAGGTCGGCGACGTGGATGTAGTCACGGACGCAGGTGCCGTCGGGGGTCGCGTAGTCGTCGCCGTAGACCGAGATCGCCTCGCGGCGGCCCTGGGCGACCTGGAGGACGAGCGGGATGAGGTGCGACTCGGGGTCGTGGCGCTCGCCGCAGGTGCCGTACGCGCCGGCCACGTTGAAGTAGCGCAGCGACACCGCGGCCAGTCCGTGGGCGTTCGCCTCGCCCGTGATCATGTGGTCGACGGCGAGCTTGGAGGCGCCGTAGGGGCTGGTCGGCTGTGTCCGGGCGGTCTCCACGATCGGGACCTGCTCGGGCTCGCCGTACGTGGCCGCCGTGGAGGAGAAGGCGAGCTTGCGGACGCCCGCCTCACGCATCGCGCCGAGCAGGGCCAGGCTGCCGGCCACGTTGTTGTCCCAGTACTTCTCCGGCTTCACCACCGACTCGCCGACCTGCGAGAACGCGGCGAAGTGCAGCACGCCGTCGTAGGAGGAGTCGAGCCACTTCGCGGCGTCGCGGATGTCGCCCTCGATGAAGGCCGCCCCGGCGGGCACTCCCGCGCGGAAGCCGGTGGAGAGGTTGTCGAGGACGGTGACCTCGTGGCCGGCCTCCAGCAGGTGCTGGGCCACGACACTGCCGACATAACCCGCGCCACCCGTCACCAGGTACTTCATGAACTCGCTACCTCTCGCAGTCGCTCGGCCGCGCGCTCCGGCGGCACGTCGTTGATGAACACGCTCATGCCGGACTCGGAACCCGCGAGAAACTTCAGCTTGCCGGAAGTGCGGCGGATGGTGAAAAGCTCGAGGTGGAGCGCGAAGTCGTCCCGCGTGACACCGTCGAACTCCTCCAGCGTGCCGAACGGGGCCTGATGCCAGGCCGCGATGTACGGCGTCGGAGGCTCACCCTGGCCGAAGATCCGGTCCAAGCGCCTCAAGAGTTCCAGATAGATCTGGGGGAATTCTGTGCGTGCCGCCTCGTCGAGCGCGAGCAGATCCGGGACACGGCGCTTCGGGTACAGGTGGATCTCGTACGGCCAGTGCGCCGCGTACGGCACGAAGGCCGCCCAATGTTCACCCTCAAGGACGACCCGCTCCCCGGCGAGTTCCCGCTCCAGCACCGCGTCGAACAGGTTCTCCCCGCCGGTGGCCTCCTTGTGGGCGGCGAGCGAGCGGAGCATCAGCGCGGTGCGGGGCGTGGTGAAGGGGTAGGCGTAGATCTGTCCGTGCGGGTGGCCCAGGGTCACACCGATCTCGGCACCGCGGTTCTCGAAACAGAACACCTGCTCGACGGAGGGCAGATGCGACAGCTCCGATGTGCGGTCCGTCCAGGCGTCCAGCACCAGCCGGGCCTGCTCGTCGGTGAGGTCGGCGAAGGAGGCATCGTGGTCGGAGGTGAAGCAGACGACCTCGCAGCGGCCGGAGTCGCCGGCGAGGGACGGGAACCGGTTCTCGAAGACCACGACGTCGTACGAGGAGTCGGGGATCTCGCTCAGCCGCTCACCCCGGGTGGGGCACAGGGGGCACTCGTCGGCCGGCGGGTGGTAGATGCGGCCCTGGCGGTGCGAGGCGATGGCGACCGAGTCGCCGAGCAGCGGGTCCCGGCGGACCTCGGACGTGGTGACCGTGCGGTCCAGCGGGCGGCGGTCGGCGGCGTCCCGCACGGTGTCGTCCCGAAGGTCGTAGTAGATCAGCTCACGACCGTCGGCCAGCCGGGTCGGGGTCTTCTTCACGCCGGACTCCTTGCTCGACACCCCGAGGGTCATCCCGAGGGACTTGTCCGCACCCAATCGCTCAACACAATCAAACATAACAGATCACAACTCGACAACACCTCGGTCGATCACAATCAAACAAAGAACACCAGCTGAAGTGTTCAAATACTGAACACGGCGGCGTAGGTTCCGCTCTGGATCAGTTCGCGCAACGAAGCGAGTTCTCATGCAAACCCCCACATACGCCCCCACCTTCTTGGCGGCGGAGCTACGGCTCCCCACCAACTGGCTGGACTACACGATCCTGGTGATCTACTTCGTCGTCGTCCTCGGCATCGGCTTCGCGGCCCGCCGCTCGGTGAAGACCAGCCTCGACTTCTTCCTCTCCGGACGCTCGCTGCCCGCCTGGATCACCGGCCTTGCCTTCATCTCCGCGAACCTGGCCGCCACCGAGATCCTCGGCATGGCCGCGAACAGCGCCCAGTACGGCGCCTACACCGTGCACTGGTACTGGATCGGCGCCATCCCCGCCATGGTCTTCCTGGGCCTGGTGATGATGCCCTTCTACTACGGCAGCAAGGTCCGCTCGGTCCCCGAGTTCCTGCTGCTGCGCTTCGACCGGGGCGCCCACCTGCTCAGTTCGATCCTGTTCGCCTTCGCCGCCATCCTGATCGCGGGCGTCAACCTCTACGCCCTCGCGATCGTCGTCGAGGCCCTCCTCGGCTGGCCGCAGTGGGTCGCCATCCTGGTCGCCGGCGCCTTCGTGCTCGCGTACATCACGCTCGGCGGTCTGTCCTCGGCGATCTACAACGAGGTGCTGCAGTTCTTCGTCATCCTCGCCGCCCTCATCCCGATCACCGTGCTCGGCCTGAAGAAGGTCGGCGGCTGGGGCGGCCTGACCGACAAGCTCACCGCCACCCACGGCGCCAACTTCACCACCGCCTGGGGCGGCACCGGCATCGGCAGCGTCAACCCTCTCGGCGCCAACTGGCTGACCATCGTCCTGGGCCTCGGCTTCGTGCTGTCCTTCGGTTACTGGACCACCAACTTCGCCGAGGTGCAGCGCGCCCTGTCCGCGAAGAACCTCTCCGCCGGACAGCGCACCCCGCTGATCGCCGCCTACCCGAAGATCTTCATCGTCTTCCTGGTGATGATCCCGGGCCTGGTCGCCGCCGCGCTCATCCCGAAGTTCGGCACCGCCGGCTCCGGCTACCAGTACAACGACGCCATCCCCTTGCTGATGCAGGAGCTGCTGCCCAACGGCGTGCTCGGCATCGCGGTCACCGGTCTGCTGGCGGCCTTCATGGCGGGCATGGCGGCGAACGTGTCGTCCTTCAACACGGTGTTCACCAACGACATCTGGGCCAAGTACGTGGTCCGTGGCCGCGAGGACACGTACTACGTCCGCTTCGGCCGCCTGATCACCGCGGTCGGCGTGGCCGCCTCCGTCGGCACGGCGTTCCTGGCGTCCTCGTTCTCGAACATCATGAGCTACCTGCAGACGCTGTTCTCCTTCTTCAACGTGCCGATGTTCGTGGTCTTCATCGTCGGCATGTTCTGGAAGCGCGCGTCCGCCAAGTCCGGCTTCTGGGGCCTGCTCGCGGGCACCGTGACGGCGATGGTCAACTACTTCGTGCTCTACAAGAAGGGCATCATCGGCATCCCGTCCGACCAGGGCGCCAACTTCGTCTCCGCCATCGCCGGCTTCGTCGCCGGCGCGGTCGTCATGTTCGCCGTGTCCCTGTTCACCAAGCCGAAGCCGGAGGAGGAGCTGCGGGGACTGGTGTACGGCACCCGCTCCCCCGGCATGTCCGAACCGCCCGCCAAGGGCGACGACGCCTGGTACCGCAAGCCCGCCCTGCTGGGCTGGGGCGCGATCATCCTGGCCGCCGCCTGCTACATCCCGTTCTCGCTCTGACCGCGGGAGGATGAGGAAACCATGACCGAGCACTCCGACCGCCACCACGAGCGCTTCCACTACTCCGAGGACGACGTCCAGCGGGAGGTCACCGAGCTGGAGGGCAAGTCCGCGACCGCGGCGCGGATCTTCGACCTGCGCCGCATCATCGGCGGCCTGTTCGTGGTCTACGGCATCATCGTCACGATCACCGGCATCACCGACTCCCAGTCCGCCATCGACAAGGCGCAGGGCGTCAACATCAACCTCTGGACCGGGATCGGCATGCTGCTGCTGGGCATCTTCTTCCTGGCCTGGCTGAAGCTCCGGCCCACCCCGCCGCCGCTTCCCCCGGCGAGCTTGCCGGAGGAGAAGGAGTAACCGCCGGCCGCCTTCCGGGCGCGGGCGCGTGGGGGCCGATCGCTCAGTCCGCACGCCCTTTCGGGGCGCTCGCGGCGGGCGCCGGTCCGGGGCCGGGGTCCGTTACGACTCCGGTCCCGGACCGCTGCGCAGGGAACCGGCCCGGTCCAGCAACCCCGTCCGCGCGGCCAGCGCCGCCGCCTCCAGCCGCGACCCCACCCCCAGCTTCATCAGCACCCGCTGCACATGCGTACGGGCGGTGCTCGACGCGATTCCCATCCCGGCCGCGATCAGCCGCGTGTCCTCCCCGTCGGCCACTCGCACCAGCACTTCCACTTCCCGCGGTGTGAGCATCTCCAGCAGCCGCTGCGCCTCGTCATCGGGCTGCGCGGCCGGATTGAGTAGCTCGCCGAACGCTCCCTGCAGCAACTGCGGCGCCACCGCCGCCTCCCCCGCCCGGGCCTTCATGATGGCCCGCTCGACGCCCTCGATCCGCTCGTCGTGCCGCACGTACCCCGCCGCGCCCGCCGCGAAGGCCGCCGCGATGCCCCGCGGGGACGGCACCGGGCCCAGCACCAGCACCGCCACCTGCGGCCGCTCCCGTTTGATCTTCACCACCGGGTCGAAGACCCCCGGCTCGGCCGGCGCCGCCGTACCCAGCAGGCACACCTCCGGCGCCCGCGCGATCACCAGGTCCGCCGCGCCCGCGGCCGGCGCCGCCGCCGCGAGCACCCGGTGCCCGCGCAGCTTCAACGCCGACGCCAGCGCCTCCGCGAGCAGGCGATGGTCGTCGACGACCATGAGCCGCACTCCCATCGAGCAACCCCCCAGTCCCCCCCATGGATGCCCCACTATGGACGCCCACCGGTCCGCAAGGACAGAGGGCCCCCCGGCACCTCGCCCTTCATGCCCCCGGAAGCTACACGCTTGTTCGACGTCGCGCTGCCCCTATGTGTGAGAAGTGCCCCGGATCGATGAAATCCGGGGCACTTCTCGGTAAGTCACCCATTCGGGCGAGGCGGGCGGCGCCGCCGGCGGTCCGTCAGCCGTCCGTGCCGAACGCCATCACCAGGTACTCCTTGCCGTACGTGGAGTCCGTCTTGTGGGCGAACACCGCCGACATGTAGAGGCGGCCCTGCGCGTAGAGGATCTCCGCGTACTCCGGCAGCAGGCCGGTCTCCCCGTCCCGGACGCTCCGCGTGGACGGGTTCTCCAGCAGCTTGGTCTCCTTGAAGCTGCCGCCGTCGATGCTGACGACCTGGCCGCCCTTGTCGTACGGCGGACGCTTGTAGGCGAGCAGGTTGCCGCCGTCCATGCGCAGCGGGGACAGCTCGTAGCCGTCACCGGCCTCGGCGCGCTGGCCGGTCTGCTTGCCGGTGCTGAGATCGAAGGCGATGATCTCGTTGGTCTTGCTGTACGACGCGCCCTTGCCGTCGTGCTCCTCGGTCGGCAGGTACAGCCTGCCGTTGCCGGCGACGATCTGCTTGCAGCCCTCGATACGGGTGATGCCGTCGCAGCGGCCCGCGTAGGTGTCACCGGGCGCCGAGATGCGGGTGAGCAGCTTGCCGGTCTTGCTGTCGATGGAGAAGTAGTCCGAGACGCCGCTGCCGTCGCCCGCGCTGTCGCCGACGTCGGCCGCCACCACCAGCGGGTCGGTGGAGACGATGGCGGCGTACTCGACGCCCGCCGGCATCTTGTACTCGGAGATCACCTTCCCGGTCTTGGGGTCGACGTTCTGGATGTGCAGCTGCCGGTTGTCGTAGGAGCCGCACTTGCGCACCGCGACCAGCTTGGTGCCGCCGCCGTAGCCGGCGTCGTAGCAGGTGTCGTCCGGCTTCGGCTGCCACAGCGACGCGCCGGAGTCGATGTCGAACGCGGCACCGCCGCTGCTGCTGCCCACCGCGACGGTGTGCTGAGCGACCGTCACATTCTGGAAGGTGAGCGCGTAGTCACCGGACTCGACCGTCTTCGTCCAGAGCCTCTTGCCCGCGTCGAGGTCGATCGCGGCGATCTCGCTGCAGCCCGCGGAGGAGTTCTTCGCGGGCATCTTCGGCTGGAAGACGATCGCCGTCTTGTTGTCCGAGGTGACGTGGCCGCTGGCCACGCACACCGGGCCGGGCAGCTTGAGCGTCCACAGCTTGGTGCCCTTGACGGGGTCGTAGCCGACGATCTCGGCGATGCCGCTCTTGGCGTACACCTTGTCCGTGAGCCACGAGCCCGAGGTGACGACCGTGTCGTCCGTCTTGGGCAGCGGGACCTGGAGCAGCACATGGGAGGCGGGGTCGGCCGGCACCTTCTCCTTGCCGCCGGTCGACGTGCCGCCGGAGCCGCCCGAACCGCCGGAGCCACCGGTGCCGTTCTTGCCGCCCGTACCGCCGCTGGAGGAGGCCGTGTCGTGCTTCTTGCCGTCGTCCCCGGAGGACTTGGCGTACCAGAAGCCGCCGCCGGCGATCAGCGCGATGGCGACGACGGCCGCGACGACGATGAACAGCACGGTGTTGTTCCGCCCGCCGCCGCTCTGCCCCGGCTGGGGCTGCATCGGCACGGTCGGCGGCTGGCCCGGGTAGCCGTAGCCCGGCTGCACGGGCTGCACGGGCTGGGTCGGCTGGGCGTAGGGGTTCTGCGGGGCGCCGTAGCCGGGAGGCTGCTGGCCGTAGGCCGGGGGCTGGGCGGCGGCCGGGGGCTGCGTGGCGTACGGGTTCTGCTGCGCCCCCGGGTAGCCGTAGCCGGGCTGGGGCTGCGGCGGCTGGGGAGCGGGGGCGGCCTGCGGGTAGCCGTATCCGGGCTGGGGCTGCGGCGGCTGCGGAGCGGGGGCGGCCTGCGGGTAGCCGTATCCGGGCTGTGGCGCCTGCGCGGCCGGGGGCACGGGCGGGGCGGCCGGGGGTGTCGGCGGCTGGTCCTGCGGGTTCTGCGGGCTCGGGGGGCCGAAGCCACCCTGCTGCGGGGGCTGGTTCGGTGGCGGAGGGGGCGGCTGGGTCATGGGAGCGGATACCTCGGCGAAACTCTGAAGGCCGTACGGCGGACGGGACTCGGGACTCGGGACTCTGTGCGAAGGGGCGTGCGCCGGGCTCAGTTGCCGAAGGCCATCATCAGCTTCTCCTTGGAGTCGTCTCTGCCGGACAGCCGGCCGGCGGAGATGTAGAACCGCCCGTCGACCCAGTCGACGGCACCGTCGTAGAAGGTGCCCTCGATGTCGGCGGTGCCCTGCGGGTTCTGCAGCAGCCGGGTGCTCTTGTGGGAGGAGCCGGTGACCGGGATCGAGACCACCTGCCCGCCCGCGTCGTACGACGGCTGCACATACGCGATGAGCTTGCCGCCCTCGACCTTCACCGGGGCCATCGGTTCGTCCACCGGGGACTTGGCCCGCCACTTCGCCTTGCCGTCGGCGAGGCTGATCGCGACGATCTCGTTGGCGCTGCTGAGGGCGTCCGTGGGCAGGTAGAGCGTGTCGGCGTCGACCGCCACCCCCTGGCAGCCCTGCAGGTCGCGTTCGAGGATCGCCCAGCCGCAGCGGGGGGCGAACTTCTCGTTGACCTTGACCTCGGAACGGCGCCTGCCGTCCTTGGTGAACGTGGAGATGTTCCAGGCCTTCTTGTCCTGGTTGGTCAGGTAGACCACGAGCGGGTCGACGGAGTACGTCCGGGCGACCCGCCAGCCCTTCGTGACCGGCTGGGTCCACCTCACCTTGCCGGTGCCCGGAACGAGTTCCTGGATCTCGTCGTGCTCCTTGTCCGTGCCGGCCGCGCAGGAGGCCACCTGGATCAGCCGGCCGGTGCCGCCCGCGTACGCGGTCGGGAAGCAGGCCGCGCCGTACTTCTTCTTGTCGTACAGCTTCTTGCCGCTGTCGATGTCGTACGCCGTGCCCGACTGCGAACGACTCACCATCAGCGTCTTGCCGCTCACGGTGAGTTCGACGTTGAGCGCGCTGTCGAACAGCCCGCCGTCGGCCACCTCGCCGCTCCAGCCCTTCTCGCCCGTCTCCAGGTCGATCTGCTGGAGCTGGTTGCACTTGGCACGGTCGCCGGCGCCGCTCATGTACGCCACGACGATCTTGCCGTCGGCCGACTGCCGCGAGGTGGACGCGCAGATCTTCTGCGGGAAGTCGATCGGGCCCCAGGCGGTCTCGCCGTCGGCGACGCCGAAGGCGAAGACCTGCTTGTACGCCGCCTTCACGGCGGTCTTGCCGGTGATCCACATGCCGGGCGCGTCGGCACCGGAGCCCGGGGCGTCCGGGGCCGGCTTGTACCAGAGCACCTTCGCCTCACCGGCCTGCCGGCCCTCGTTGAGGTTCTCGGGGTCGTCGCCGCCGGTGCCGCCCCCCGATGTGGTCGGCGTCGGGGAGGCGGAGTGCTTGCCGTCGTCGCTCTGCTGGGCGACGGGCTTCTTCTTGCCGCCGTCGTCGCCGCTGGTCACCGCGTACACGGTGCCGCCGATGACGAGCAGCGCGGCCACCGCGGCACCGATGATCAGCGCCGGCTTCGCCTTGGAGGCCGACTTGCCCTCGAGGGGCGCGCCGGGCGCGCCCGGGTACGGCGGCTGCTGCGCGTATCCGTAACCGGGCTGCGGTGCCGCCCCGTAGGGGCCCGGCTGCTGCGGCTGCTGCTGCGGATAGCCGTAGGGGCCCGGGGTGCCGGGCGCGGCGGGAGCACCGTACGGGCCCGGCTGCTGGGGGTAGCCGTAGCCGGGCTGGGGCTGCGGGGGGCCGGCGGGCGGCGGGGGCGTGGCGGGCGCGCCGAAACCGCCCTGCGCCGGGGGCGTCTGCGGGGCGCCGAATCCACCGCCCTGCGGCGGCTGGTCCTGCGGCGGTTGGCCCTGCGGCGGTTGGCCCTGCGGCGCTCCGAAGCCGCCCTGCGGCGGCTGGTTGGGCGGCTGAGTCATCAGCGCTCTTCCCCCTCGTTCACTGATTTTTAGCCACGCCCTGAGGTTCGTGACGGACCCAAGGTCGTACTCAGACAGTTCTCAGACGGCTCTTTCTATCACCCGGTGCTGACAGCGCACGGTTCCGCGTCCGCCGCTGTTCCCAACGGAGAACCGGCCCGTGATACCGCCGTTACGCGCCTTCACGCCCCCTTCACGCGGCGCACGCGCCCCCTGCCTGAGCCGGATGAACGGTCAGGCGTCCTCCGCCAGTTCCAGCCAGCGCAGCTCCAGTTCCTCGCGCTCCCCGGCGAGGTCCCGCAACTGGGCGTCCAGTTCGGCCACCTTGGCGAAGTCGGTGGCGTTCTCGGCGATCCGGCCGTGCAGCTTGGACTCCTTCTCGGAGACCTTGTCCAACTGCCGCTCGATCTTCTGGAGTTCCTTCTTGGCGGCGCGCTGGTCGGCGGCGCTCTTCTCCTGGGAGACCGGCTTGGGCGTCGCGGCGGCGGCCTGCGCGGCGACCGTCTCCTCCATACGCCGGCGCCGCTCCAGGTACTCGTCGATACCGCGCGGCAGCATCCGGAGCGTGCCGTCGCCGAGCAGGGCGAAGACCCGGTCCGTGGTGCGCTCGACGAAGAACCGGTCGTGGGAGATGACGATCATCGAGCCGGGCCAGCCGTCGAGGACGTCCTCGAGCTGGGTGAGGGTCTCGATGTCGAGGTCGTTGGTGGGCTCGTCGAGGAAGAGGACGTTGGGCTCGTCCATGAGGAGGCGCAGCAGCTGGAGCCGGCGCCGCTCACCGCCGGAGAGATCCCCCACCGGCGTCCACTGCTTCTCCTTGTTGAAGCCGAACGTCTCGCACAGCTGTCCCGCGGTCATCTCGCGCCCCTTGCCCAGGTCGACGCGCTCGCGGACCTGCTGCACGGCCTGCAGGACCCGCCAGGTGGGGTCGAGTTCGGCGACCTCCTGGGAGAGGTAGGCCAGTTTGACCGTCCTGCCGACGGCGATGCGCCCACCGGCCGGCTGCGCCTCCCCCTCGGTGCGCGCCGCATCGGCCATGGCCCGCAGCAGCGAGGTCTTGCCGGCGCCGTTGACGCCCACCAGACCGACGCGGTCACCGGGACCGAGCTGCCAGGTGACGTGCTTGAGGAGCACCTTCGGACCGGCCTGGACGGTGATGTCCTCGAGGTCGAACACGGTCCTGCCGAGGCGCGAGGAGGCGAACTTCATCAGCTCGCTGCTGTCCCGGGGCGGCGGCACGTCCGCGATCAGCTCGTTGGCGGCCTCGACCCGGAAGCGCGGCTTGGACGTACGGGCGGGGGCGCCGCGCCGCAGCCAGGCCAGTTCCTTGCGGACCAGGTTCTGCCGCTTGGTCTCCTCGGTGGCGGCGATCCGCTCACGCTCGGCCCGCGCGAAGACGTAGTCGGAGTAGCCGCCCTCGTACTCGTAGACGTCGCCGCGCTGCACGTCCCACATGCGGGTGCAGACCTGGTCGAGGAACCACCGGTCGTGCGTCACGCAGACCAGCGCCGAGCGCCGGTTGCGCAGGTGTTCCGCGAGCCAGGCGATGCCCTCGACGTCGAGGTGGTTGGTGGGCTCGTCGAGGACGACCAGGTCCTGTTCCTCGATGAGCAGCTTGGCGAGCGCGATCCGGCGCCGCTCACCGCCGGACAGCGGCCCGATGACGGTGTCGAGCCCCTTCGGGAAGCCGGGCAGGTCCAGCCCGCCGAACAGCCCGGTCAGTACGTCCCTGACCTTGGCGTTGCCGGCCCACTCGTGGTCGGCCATGTCGCCGATGACCTCGTGCCGGACGGTGGCGGTGGGGTCGAGGGAGTCGTGCTGGGTCAGCACGCCCAGGCGCAGCCCGCCGGAGTGGGTGACCCGCCCGGTGTCGGCCTCCTCCAGCTTGGCGAGCATCCGGATGAGGGTGGTCTTGCCGTCGCCGTTGCGTCCGACGACCCCGATCCGGTCCCCTTCCGACACACCGAGCGAGACGCCGTCCAGCAGGGCACGGGTGCCGTACACCTTGGTGACGTTCTCGACATTGACCAGGTTGACGGCCATTTCACTCCTGTGCGCGGGGCTGTATCGATGTGCGGCTCCGCCGCGTGGGTCAGCCTTCTAGCCTAGGGCCTCGCGGGCAGGCGGCGGAGCGCGCGGGGGTGGTCACTCTCTGTGAGACGCACCGGACCGTCATCGCTCCTCGGGCCGGCGACATCCTCCAGGGCCCTCAGACCACCGTCGCCCCCGGTACCGGGCCCGCCGCCGTCCGGACCGACCGGCAGGTGCCCGACTCCCGCAGTGCCCGCGCCACCTTCTGCGCCGACTCTGCCTCGCGCGCGAGGAAGGCCGTCGTCGGCCCGGAACCGGACACCAGAGCGGTCAGCGCGCCCGCCGTCCGCCCCGCGGCCAGCGTGTCGGCCAGCTCCGGGAAGAGGGACAGGGCGGCCGGCTGCAGGTCGTTGGTGACGGACGCCGCCAATGCGTCCGGATCGCCCTTGGCGAGCGCCCGCAGCAGCTCCTCGGAGGCGATCGGCTCGGGGATGTCACGCCCCTCGGCGAGCCGGTCGAACTCGCGGAAGACCGCCGGGGTGGAAAGGCCCCGTCCCGCCATCGCGAACACCCAGTGGAAGGTGCCGCCGACCTCGAGGGCGGTCAGCCGCTCGCCGCGCCCGACGCCGAGGGCCGCCCCACCCACCAGGCTGAACGGGACGTCGCTGCCCAGCTCGGCGCAGATGGCGAGGAGTTCGGCGCGGGAGGCGCCGGTGCCCCACAGCGTGTCGCAGGCGAGCAGTGCGCCCGCGCCGTCCGCGCTGCCGCCCGCCATGCCGCCGGCGACCGGGATGTCCTTGGCGATGTGGATGTGCACGGCCGGTTCGATGCCCCGCCGCGCGGCGAGCGCGATCGCCGCGCGCGCGGCGAGGTTGGTGCGGTCCAGGGGGACCTGGCCGGCGTCCGGACCCTCACAGGTGACACGCAGTTCGCCGGCCGGGGTGACGGTGACCTCGTCGTGGAGGCCGACGGCGAGGAAGACGTTGGCGAGGTCGTGGAAGCCGTCGGGGCGGGCGGCGCCGACCGCGAGCTGGACATTGACCTTGGCGGGGACGCGGACCGTGACGCTCACTGCTGACCGGGCTCCTTGGTGTGCGGGCGTTGTCGACGGTGCTCGGCGGCGCCGGGCGCTGTCCGGCACCGTCCGGCGCTACTCGGCGTGCCGGGCGTTCTCGGTAATGCGGGCGAACTCCTCGACCGTCAGCGACTCGCCGCGCGCCTGCGGTGAGATTCCGGCGGCGACCAGGGCCGCCTCGGCGGCCGCGGCGGACCCGGCCCAGCCGGCGAGCGCCGCCCGCAGGGTCTTGCGGCGCTGTGCGAAGGCCGCGTCGATCACCGCGAAGACCTGTTTCCTGGAGGCCGTCGTCTTGATCGGCTCGGCCCGCCGGACGAGGGAGACCAGCCCGCTGTCGACGTTCGGCGCGGGCCAGAAGACGTTGCGGCCGATGGCGCCGGCCCGCTTGACGTCGGCGTACCAGTTGGCCTTGACCGACGGCACGCCGTACACCTTGGAGCCGGGCGGGGCCGCGAGCCGGTCGGCGACCTCGGCCTGCACCATCACCAGCGTCCGCTCGATGCCCGGGAAGGTGTCGAGCATGTGCAGCAGCACCGGCACGGCGACGTTGTACGGCAGGTTCGCCACCAGGGCGGTCGGTCCGGGACCGGGCAGCTCGGTGACGTGCATGGCGTCGGTGTGGACCAGCGTGAACCGGTCGGCGCGCTCCGGCATGCGCGCCGTGATGGTCGCGGGCAGCGCGGCGGCCAGCACGTCGTCGATCTCGACGGCGGTGACCCGGTCGGCGACCTCCAGCAGCCCGAGGGTGAGGGAGCCGAGCCCGGGGCCGATCTCGACGACCACGTCGTCGGGACGGACCTCGGCGGTCCGGACGATGCGGCGGACGGTGTTGGCGTCGATCACGAAGTTCTGGCCGCGCTGCTTGGTGGGACGGACACCGAGCGCGGCCGCGAGTTCGCGGATGTCGGCCGGACCGAGGAGGGCGTCGGGGTGGGGGCTGCTCACGGGACAAGGGTACGGGGGTGGGACCGGCCGGTTCGCCAGGTCCCCGCCGCCGCGGCCGGGCGCTGGGCGGCTTCCGCTCTCCCGCCCCGGTGAGCTGCGCCGCGGCCATCCGTGCCGCCCGTGGTTCCTGCGGGCCCTCGTCGCCCGGAGATCCCGGGCCCTGTGAGGCACCGGGGGAAAGGCCCTAGCCGTGCAAGCGCGCCCCGCAGTGCGGCCAGGGGGCCGCCCCCCGGCTCTGGTACAGCTTCTTCGCACGGAGGGTCTGCTCGGCTGCGGGGGCGTCCTGCGGACGTCCGCTGCCGCCGAGGCTGTGCCAGGTGCGCGTGTCGAACTGGTAGAGCCCGCCGTACGTCCCCGAGGAGTCGACCGCGTGCGGGCGGCCGCCGGACTCGCAGGCGGCGAGGCCGCGCCAGTTCAGGTGGTCGGCGCCCTGCACCGAGAGCGGCAGCGGCTTGGTGCCCACCTTCACCACCTGGTTGCGCGGCCGGCGCACCAGCTCGGTCCTCTCGCGGCGCGGCTTCTGCCGGACCCCGTTGACGGTGCGCACGAGGTAGATGGTCCGCCGCAGTCCGGGCCGGCCGGGCTCGGTGACGACCTCGGTGCCTTTGAAGAGGGCGGGGTCCGCCATCCACTCGGTCTCGTACGGGATCTGCTCCTCGTGGATCTCCCGGATGCCGCTCACCCGCAGCACGGTCACCGTCTGTCCGTCGCGCGGGAAGCTGTCGGGCGGGACGGAGATGGTGTCCTGGCCGCGCAGGGTGATCCCGGCCTCCTGGACCACCTCGCGGACGGTGGCCGCGTTGGTGCGGACGGTGCGGGTCCGGCCGTCCGCCATGATCGTCACGGCGCGCTCGGTACGCACGTCCAGCGCGAGCCCGGCGCGTCCGATGCTCCGGGACCGCGAGACGGACAGGTACGCGCCTTCCGCGCGCACGCCCAGCTCGTCCAGCGCCCCTTCCACCGTGTGCGCCGTCGTCCAGACCTCGCGCCGCCGGCCGTCCAGCGTGAGCCGTACGGGGCGCCCGTAACGCACGGCGACCTCGTCACCGCTGGCGAGCGCCGTGCCGCGGGTAGGCGCGATCACGTCGTGCGCGCCCACGGGTACGCCCTCCTCGGCGAGCAGTTCACCCACGTCGTCGGCGAAGGTGTGCAGGGTGCGCTGCCTGCCGTCGACGCTCAGTTCGATCGCCTTGTCCTGGGCGACGAACGCGGTGGTACCGCCGGCCAGGAAGGCCACGACCAGGGCCTGCGGCAGCAGGCGGCGCACGGCGGACTCCGGGCGCTCGGCGTAGCGCGCCCTGCGCCGGCGCAAGGCGCGCCCACCGAGTTCGGCCGCCGCCGTGGTGACGGCGGACGCGACATGCTCGTGCGCCTGCGCCGTGTGCGCACCATCGCCGCGCACATCCCCGGCGTGCCCGCCGTCCTCACCCGCGCCACCGGCGCGCACATCGAGTTCGCGGGTCGCGTCGGCCGGCACGCTCACGCTCTGTCGCGGCAACACCGGCTGCGTCGCCTCGTACGCGGGCCGGTACGTGTCCTCGTACGCGGGCCGGTACGTGTCCTCGTACGCCACTCCGTACGCCAGCGTCTGCGCGTCGTGCATGCCGGGACACGTGCCGCCGGGCGGGCCGGGCGGCACGGTGTAGGGGCCGTACGCCTCATAGGTCTCGTACTGCGACTTGCTCACGCCGACACGCTCCAGAAGGCCAGAGGGGTCCGGATCGGGCCCCCAGAACCTAGCGGAGCGCCGGTCACTCTCCAAAGCGGCACGACTACGCTCGGTGGTGCTCGACAGGTGGTGCTCGACATCGGGCCCGGGCCCGGCGGCGTCATCGGCTGGTTACGCCCGGCGCGCGGTCAGTAGCCGAAGGCGCGGGCGGTGTTCGCGCCCAGCGCCGTCGCCAGCGCGTCTTCGTCGATGCCGCGCACGGCGGCCATCGCGCGCACCGTGACCGGAACGAGATACGGCGCGTTGGGCCGTCCGCGGTACGGTGCCGGGGTCAGGAACGGCGCGTCGGTCTCCACGAGGACCAGTTCCAGCGGGGCGACGGCGAGCGCGTCCCGCAGATTCTGGGCGTTCTTGAAGGTGACGTTGCCGGCGAAGGACATGAAGTAGCCCTCGCGGGCACAGATCCCGGCCATCTCGGCGTCGCCGGAGTAGCAGTGGAAGACGGTGCGCTCGGGGGCGCCCTCCTCCTTCAGGACGCGCAGGACGTCGGCGTGGGCGTCACGGTCGTGGATGACGAGCGCCTTGCCGTGCCGCTTGGCGATCTCGATGTGGGCGCGGAAGGAGCGCTCCTGCGCCGCCTTGCCCTCGGGGCCGGTGCGGAAGTGGTCCAGCCCCGTCTCGCCGACGCCCTTCACCTGGGGCAGCGCGGCCAGCCGGTCGATCTCGGCGAGGGCCGCGTCGAGCGCCGCGTCCCCGCCCGGCTCGCGGGCGCCCTGCCGCGACCAGCCGTCCGGGTCCCCGTGGACGATGCGCGGGGCCTCGTTGGGGTGCAGGGCGACGGTCGCGTGGACGTTCTCGTACGCGGCGGCCGTCTCGGCGGCCCACCGCGAGCCCTTGATGTCGCAGCCGACCTGGACGACCGTCGTCACGCCCACCGACGCGGCCTTGGCCAGGCCTTCTTCGATCGGGCCGGACTGCATGTCGAGGTGGGTGTGGGAGTCGGCGACGGGCACCTGGAGGGGTGCCGGGAGCGGCGGCGCCGCGTTCTTGTCGTCCTTGGCGTTCCGGCCGGCGTTCGAAGGCATGCCCCGATCCTACGAAAGGGGCATGCCCTCGACGGCCGGCGATCCGCTCAGCTCGCCCTGCGCTGGAACGGGTGCAGGAGATCGGACAGGTGCCAGTGGTGCGGCTCCCTGGGCTGCGCGGGCGCCTCAGGCACCTCGACCGGGCCCGCCTGCGGTACGCGGTGCCGGTGCCGCTCCGCGGCGCCGCGCACCGACGACACCTGCCCCGCGCGCATGATCCGCACGACGTGGCCGTCGCAGTTCTGGCAGCCGGGCCGGCTCAGCGGCGACGGCACGATCCGGCCGTCGGCCACGTACCGCACGAACTCCTGCCCGTCGGCGTCGGTGTGGTGCTCTATCTCGTACGACTGCTCCCAGCCGTGCCCGCAGCGCATGCAGGCGAACGAATACGACTCGTGAACGACGGCTGTGGCCGTACCGTGGAGGCCCGTCCGCCCTGCGATCTCACTCATGCCGGCTCCTCTTGTCCGCTGGACAAGCACCCGGGCGCGGGGATTCCCCCGAACCCACTGGGGTGAGGGACGGGTGCGTCCCTTCGACCAGTGGACTCTCCCGCCGACGCGAACGCAGCAGGGCTGTCGAGTGTTGGAGGCGATTTGAGGGTTCCTTGCAGAAACCACCCTCGTCCGGCCCACCGGGCTTTGCTTTCGGCGACAGCCTTTTGCCCTCCCATGGGGCGTCCGCTCAACCGTGAACGCCCCTGCTCAGAGGGCGTGTTCACACCGGCCACAGCAAGCCCGGAAGGGGCGCGGCCCCGCCTCACCCACCGGCACTCTTGGCCGCGACCCCGCCTCACCCACCGGCACTCTTGGCCGCGGCCCCGCCTCACCCACCGGCACTCTTGGCCGCGGCCCCGCCTCACCCACCGGCACTCTTGGCCGCGACCACGGCATCGAACACCACCCTCTTCGGCACCCCCGCCTCCACCGCCACGGCGGCGATCGCCTCCTTGCGGCGCTCGCCGGCCTCCTCGCGCACCCGTACCCGCCGGACCAGCTCCCCCGCGTCGAGTTCCCCGGGCCCGGGCGCGGGGGCACCCTCGACCACGACGGTGATCTCCCCGCGGACGCCCTCCGCGGCCCACCGCGCCAGCTCGGCCAGCGGGCCGCGCCGTACCTCCTCGTACGTCTTGGTCAGCTCGCGGCAGACGGCGGCCCGCCGCTCGGCGCCGAAGACCTCGGCCATGGCGGCGAGGGTGTCGTCGAGCCGGTGCGGGGCCTCGAAGTAGACGAGCGTCCGCCGCTCGTCCGCGACCTCCCGCAGCCGGGACAGCCGCTCGCCCGCCTTGCGCGGCAGGAAGCCCTCGAAGCAGAACCGGTCGACGGGCAGCCCGGACAGGGCGAGTGCGGTGAGCACGGCGGACGGCCCGGGCACGGCGGTGACCCGGATGTCCTTCTCCACGGCGGCCGCGACCAGCCGGTACCCCGGGTCGGAGACGGACGGCATCCCGGCGTCGGTCACGAGCAGCACGCGCGCGCCGCCGAGGAGCAGCTCGACCAGTTCCGGTGTGCGGGCGGACTCGTTGCCCTCGAAGTACGACAGCACGCGGCCCTTGGGCGTCACGCCCAGCGCCTGGGTGAGCCGGCGCAGCCGCCGGGTGTCCTCGGCGGCGACCACGTCGGCGCCGGCCAGCTCCTCGGCCAGCCGGGGCGGCGCGTCCGCGGTGTCGCCGATGGGGGTACCTGCGAGGACAAGGGTTCCAGTCACACCCCCATCCTCCCAGGCGGAGACCGTCCCCCGGGTCACGGGAAAGCCGCACCGTCCCGACCGGTACCGCACATGCGCGGGACTCCCACAGAACGGTTCCCTACGATGGCGCGGTGACCAGTACCGCGTCCTCCATGGACCTCCGGCAGGGCCAGGCGCCGCACGACCAGCGGCCGTCGTGGCAGCAGCGGCTGCGCCGATTCGGGTACGCCCCGGCGAAGGACGCGCCCGAGGGCGACGTACGCGACCGGCTGGTGCCCCCGTACACCGAGCCCAGCCCCCGGCTGTGGCGGGCGCTCGGCATGTCACCGGTCCTCGCCGAGCGGATCACGCGCTGGTCGGGCTGGGGCGGTCCGCTGCTGGTGACGCTGATGGCGGGCCTGATGCGGTTCTGGAACCTGGGCAGCCCGCGCGCGGTGATATTCGACGAGACGTACTACGCCAAGGACGCCTGGGCGCTCGTCCACCACGGTTTCGAGGTCAACTGGGACAAGTACGGCAAGAACGCCAACGACCTCGTCCTGCAGACGCACGGACACCTGGCGGTCCCGACGGACCCGGCGTATGTCGTGCACCCTCCGGTGGGCAAGTACGTCATCGGCCTCGGTGAGCTGCTCTTCGGGTTCGACCCGTTCGGCTGGCGGTTCATGACGGCGCTGCTGGGGACGCTGAGCGTGCTGCTGCTGTGCCGGATCGCGCGCCGGATGTTCCGCTCCACGTTCCTCGGCTGTCTGGCGGGCGCGCTGATGGCGGTGGACGGCCTGCACTTCGTGATGAGCCGGACCTCGCTGCTCGACGGCGTGCTGATGTTCTTCGTGCTGGCCGCGTTCGGCTGCCTGGTCGTCGACCGGGACCGGTCACGGGAGAGGCTGGCCGCCGCGCTGCCGGCCGGCCCGGACGGCCGGGTCCGCCCCGACGCGCACATCGGTGACACCTTCCGCTTCGGCCTGCGCCCCTGGCGCTGGGGCGCCGGGGTGATGCTGGGCCTGGCCATCGGCACGAAGTGGAACGGACTGTACGTCCTGGCCGCGTTCTGTGTGATGACGGTGCTGTGGGACGTCGGCGCCCGCAGGGTGGCGGGCGCCCGTCACCCGTACGCCGCCGCCCTCAAGTACGACACCGGCCTCACCTTCCTGGCGACGGTCCCGGTGGCGCTCGTCGTCTACCTGGCCTCCTGGACCGGCTGGATCCTCTCCCCGGCCGACGGCAGCGGCGGCTACTACCGCAACTGGGCGGCCAGCGACGGCAAGGGCGGCACCTGGGCGTTCCTGCCGGACTGGCTGCGCAGCCTGTGGCACTACGAGCACGAGGTCTACAACTTCCACGTCCACCTGTCGTCGCCGCACACGTACCAGTCCAACCCGTGGAGCTGGATCGTGCTGGGGCGCCCGGTGTCGTACTTCTACGAGTCCCCCTCCCCCGGCGCCGACGGCTGTCCCGCGGACGCCGGCCAGAAGTGCGCCCGGGAGGTGCTGGCGATCGGCACACCGCTGCTGTGGTGGGCGGCCTGCTTCGCGATCCTGTACGTGCTGTGGCGCTGGGCGTTCCGCCGTGACTGGCGGGCCGGTGCCATCGCCTGCGGCATCGCCGCGGGTTATCTGCCCTGGTTCATGTACCAGGAGCGGACGATCTTCCTCTTCTACGCGGTGGTGTTCCTGCCGTTCCTGTGCCTGGCGGTGGCGATGATGATCGGCGCGATCGTCGGGCCACCGGGTTCCAGCGACACCCGCCGGGTGATCGGGGCGTCGGCGGCCGGCGTGCTGGTCCTGCTGATCGCCTGGAACTTCGTCTACTTCTGGCCCCTGTACACGGGCACGGCGATCCCGATCGACTCGTGGCGGTCTCGGATGTGGCTGGACACGTGGGTCTAGCCGGGCCGGTGTAGGACAGATTTCCGAAAACCCGGCGCCGGCGGCCCGGTAAGCGCCTACAGTGCTGCCTCCACCTGTTTTTGAACGCGTTCAGGATACTGGGGCGCGGCAGGTGTCCGACGGGGAGAACGGGGAGGGGTGCGCGCGATGCGCAGCGGGGTCAAGGGCGCGGTCATAGGCGGCGTGTGTGCGGCGGTGCTGGGCGGTGCCGGTTACGGGGCGTACAACATCCTGTCGGCGCTGAACGGCGACGGGGGATCCGGCGGCACCGCGACCGTGAAGTCCGGGCCGCCCGGCAACGACGAGGTGAAGGACGCCACGGGGAAGTTCTTCGCCGCCTGGCAGAAGGGTGACGCGCCGACCGCGGCGTCGTACACGAACTACCCGGAGGCGGCCCGGCGGTCGCTGACCGCCTACGGCGACGACGCGCACGTCACCGAGGTGCACATCACGCCCGGGGCGGCCACCGGCACCACCGTGCCCTTCACGGTCAGGGCGACGGTGTCGTACGACGGCACGTCCCGGCCGCTCGCCTACAAGAGCAGCGTGACCGTGGTGCGCGGTGAGACCTCGCACCGCCCACTGGTCGACTGGCAGCCGTCCGTCGTCCACCCACGGCTGCGCAAGGGGGACACACTCGTCACCGGCGAGTCGGCGGCCCCGCCGATCGAGGCCGTGGACCGCGACGACACCGTCCTGACGCCGGAGAAGTACCCGTCCCTCGGTCCGGTGCTGGACGAGCTGCGCAAGCGGTACGGCGCCAAGGCGGGCGGCGAGGCCGGTGTGGAGCTGGCCATCCGCCACGAGGGCACGGACGGCACCGGCCAGGCCGACACCCCCCTCCTCACCCTCGCCAAGGGCAAGCCGGGCAAGCTCCGTACGACGCTGAGCGCCAGCGCGCAGGCGGCGGCCGAGACGGCCGTACGCAAGTACGCCAACGCGTCCGTCGTGGCCGTCAAGCCGAGCACCGGCGAGATCCTGGCCGTCGCCAACCACCGCGACGACGGCTTCGACGCGGCCCTGCTCGGCGAACGCGCCCCCGGCTCCACCATGAAGATCATCAGCGCGGCGGCCCTCATCGACACCGGCAAGACCACCGCGAACGGCCCGGCCCCCTGCCCGCCGTACGCCATCTCGATGAGCCAGACCTTCCACAACCTCAAGGACCTGAAGCCGGACGACCACGCCACGCTCTCCGACAGCTTCGCCCGCTCCTGCAACACGGCGTTCGTGAAGTACGCGGACGAGGTGGACGAGGACACCCTCACCAAGGAGGCCGAGGAGCGGTTCGGGCTCGGGCGGAACGACTGGCAGATCGGCGTGCCGTCCTTCGACGGCCGGGTGCCCGCCGCCGGCGGCTCCGACAAGGCGGCCGCCCTGATCGGCCAGGGCCAGGTCCAGATGAGCCCCCTCAACATGGCGTCCGTGACGGCGACCGCGATGACCGGCACCTTCCGGCAGCCGGTGCTCGTGCCGCTCGGACTGGACGGCCGCGCACCCGCACACGCGCGTGGGCTACCGTCGAGCACGGCCGCACAGCTGCGCGGCATGATGAACCGCACCGCCCACAGCGGCACCGCGGCCGGTGTGATGGCCGGGATGGGCGGGGACATCGGCGCGAAGACCGGCTCGGCGGAGGTCGACGGGAACGCCAGGTCCGACAGCTGGTTCGCCGGTTACCGCGATGACGTGGCGGCGGCCGCGATGGTCCAGGACGGCGGTCACGGCATCGACGCGGCCGGGCCGATTGTCGCAAGCGTGCTACGGAACGCCGGCTGAGATCACCCTCCGAGGCGGGGACCTTAAGGTGAGGGGCGTCGTTGGGCAGTGTGGGGAGCCTGTGGAAGTCGCGGAGGAACTGAGGCAGTGGGCAAGAGAAGGCACGTCGCCGAGCGACGGAAGACCAGTCCCGCCGTGCTCGGCGGGATGATCGCCGTGGTCGTCGGCGGCGCCGGGTTCGGCGTCTACGCGCTGTACGGCGGGGGCGCCGCGGCCGACGAGCGGACGTCCGCCACGGCCGACCACAAGGCCGTCAGGACAGGTCCGCTCACCGCGGCCGAGGTCCGTACGGCCTCGGCGCGCTTCCTCACCGCCTGGCGGCACGGCAAGGTCGCCGAGGCGGCGGCCGCCACCGACGACCCGTCCGCCGCGGGCGCGCTGCTCACCCGCTCCGCCAAGGACGCCCACCTGAAGGGCCTCACGCTCACCGCCGGGACGGCGACGGGCGCCAAGGTGCCGTTCTCCGTCAAGGCGACCGTGTCGTACCAGAGCCTCGCCGAGCCGCTCGCCTACGACAGTTCGCTCACCGTCGTCCGGCGCGAGAGCGACGGCAAGCCGCTGGTCGACTGGCACTCCTCCGTCGTGCACCCCGACCTGAAGGACGGCGACACGCTCGTCACCGGCGCGTCCGGTACCCCGCCCGTCACGGCGCTGGACCGCGACGGCGGCGAGCTGACGGCCACCGCGTACCCCTCCCTGGGCACGGTGCTGGACGGGCTGCGGGAGAAGTACGGCAAGACGGCGGGCGGCAAGGCGGGCGTCGAGCTGCGCGTGGTGCGCGGCAAGGCGGCCAAGGCGGCCAAGCTGTCCGACAAGACGCTCGTGGAGCTGAGCAAGGGCACGCCGGGCACGGTACGGACGACGCTGAGCCCGACCCTGCAGTCGGCGGCCGAGCGGCAGGTCGACAAGCGGGCCCGCGCCTCCGTGGTCGTCCTGCGGCCCTCGACCGGCGAGATCCTCGCGGTCGCCAACAGCGGACACGGTTTCAACACCGCGTTCCAGGGCTCCCTCGCGCCCGGTTCCACGATGAAGGTCATCACCTCGTCGCTGCTGATCGACAAGGGCCTGGCGGCGGCGGACAAGGAGCATCCCTGCCCCAAGACGTTCACCTACGGCGGCTGGAAGTTCCACAACGACGACGACTTCGAGATCAAGGGCGGCACCTTCAAGGCGAGCTTCGCCCGCTCCTGCAACACCGCCTTCATCAGCCAGGCGAAGAAGCTGGAGAACGACGACCTGACGAAGCAGGCGCAGCAGGTCTTCGGCCTGTCCATGAACAACTGGGCGATCGGCGTGCCCACCTTCGACGGCTCCGTGCCGGTCCAGTCGGCCGCGCAGATGGCGGCCTCGCTGATCGGACAGGGTGCGGTGCGCATGAACCCGCTGAACATGGCCTCCGTGGCGGCGACGGTGAAGTCGGGCACCTTCCACCAGCCGTACCTGGTGTCCCCGTCCGTCGACCACCGCACGCTGGCCACCGCGTCGCGCGCGATGTCGGCCAAGACCCTGTCCCAGCTGCGCGAGCTGATGCGGTACACGGCGGCCTACGGCACCGCCGCCGAGGCCATGTCCGGGCTCGGTCCGGACTACGGCGCGAAGACCGGCTCGGCGGAGGTCGACGGACAGAAGAAGCCGAACGGCTGGTTCACCGCCTACCGGGGCGACCTCGCCGCCGCGGGCGTGGTCCAGGCGGGCGGCCACGGCGGCGACACGGCCGGCCCGATCGTGGCGACACTGCTGCGGATGGGCGGCTGATCAGCTCCGTACGGGCTCGGCGATGTAGGTCCGGCGCAGGAATCGGACCAGTGTCTTCGACTCGAACTGCACCACTTCGACGCCGTGGTCGGTGTGGAACTCCACGACGGCCTGGACGCGCCCGCACGGCCACACCCTGACGTCACCGCTCTCGGCCGGCGTCCGCAGCCCCTGTTCGAGGAGCGCGCGTGCGAACGTCCACTCGTGCGGTCCCGGGAGGCCGAACCGAACCGACCGGGGGTCGCTGTCGGGGTCGTACCGCAGCACGACGGGTACGGCCCCCGGGTCTTCCTCGTCCGTGACGATATGAGCGCGCGCGTACTGTTCGACTACCGACATCGGACCGCCCTCTCACGCACTGTGACCTATGCGAAAGCCCTGCATCCGCTTTCATCCAGAGTCGCACATTTTCCGGTTCGCGCCCCGGTGAGAGACGAGAATCCGTCTCTCTTGCAATAGGTTCGCAACAAGGGCCTAAAATCATCTGGTGCATGTACCTGACGGATTCATCGACGCCCCCACCTCGGCGGTCACCGGAGTCGTCGCCGCCGGCGCCCTCGCGGTGAGCCTGCGCGGCGCCCGCCGCGAACTCGACGAGCGGACGGCCCCGCTGGCCGGCTTGGTGGCGGCGTTCATCTTCGCTGTACAGATGCTCAACTTCCCGGTCGCGGCCGGAACAAGCGGCCATCTCCTCGGTGGAGCGCTGGCCGCCATCCTCGTCGGCCCCTGCACCGGCGTGCTGTGCGTGTCGGTCGTGCTGCTCATGCAGGGCGTGCTCTTCGCGGACGGCGGGCTGACCGCGCTCGGCGTGAACATCACCGACATGGCGATCGTCACCACGGTCGTGTCCTACGCCGTCTTCCGCGGGCTGCTCGCCGTACTGCCCCGCAAGCGCCGCTCGGTGACCGTCGCCTCCTTCGTCGCCGCGCTGGTGTCCGTGCCGGCCGCCGCCGTCGCCTTCACGCTGATCTACGCGATCGGCGGCACCACCGACATCGCCCTCGGCAAGGTCGCGACCGCGATGATCGGCGTGCATGTGCTGATCGGCATCGGCGAGGCGGTCATCACCGCGCTCACCGTCGGCGCCGTCATCGCCGTACGCCCGGACCTCGTGCACGGCGCGCGCGGCCTGCGGCAGCGGCTCCGGTTGCGGGTGAACGGCGCGCTGGTGGACGCTCCGGCGCCCACGGCGCCCGTCGCGGCGCGCGCCTCCCGGCGCAAGCTGTGGGTGACCGGCCTCGTCACCTCCCTCGTCCTCGCCGGATTCGTCAGCTTCTACGCCTCCGCCAACCCCGACGGCCTGGAGAAGGTCGCGCACGACAAGGGGATCGACAAGAAGGCGGAGAAGCACGCGTCAGCCGACTCCCCGCTCGCCGACTACGGCGTCAGGAACGTCTCCGACGCCCGTCTGTCCGGGGGCCTCGCGGGCGTGATCGGCGTCGGCGTCACGGTCGTGGCGGGCAGCGCGGTGTTCTGGGCGGTGCGCCGGCGCCGCGGCGCGGACGTCTCGCCCGTCTCGACCGCGGGCACGGGCGTCTGACGTGGGAGCGGGACACGCGCACCGGCTCTACCGGCACGGGCACTCCGCCGTGCACGCCCTGCCGCCGCACACCAAACTGGCGGCCGCCTTCCTGTTCGTGGTCGTCGTGGTGTCGACCCCGCGCGAGGCGATGTGGGCGTTCGGGGTGTACGCCGTGCTGCTCGCGTTCGTCGCGTACCACGCGCGCGTGCCCGCCGGTTTCCTGCTCAGGCGGCTGCTGATCGAGGTGCCGTTCGTCGCGTTCGCCGTGCTCATGCCGTTCGTGGCGGAGGGCGAGCGGGTGCCGGTGCTCGGTCTGTCGCTGAGCGTCAACGGACTGTGGGGCGCCTGGAACGTGCTCGCCAAGGGCACGCTCGGCGTCGCCGCCTCCGTGCTGCTCGCCGCCACCACCGAACTGCGCGAACTGCTGCTCGGACTCCAGCGGCTGAGACTGCCGCCGCTGCTCGTGCAGATCGCCTCCTTCATGATCCGTTACGGCGACGTCATCACCGACGAGATGCGCCGGATGCGGATCGCCCGCGAGTCGCGCGGCTTCGAGGCCAAGGGCGTGCGCCACTGGGGCGTGCTCGCCAAGTCCGCCGGCGCGCTGTTCATCCGCTCCTACGAACGCGGGGAACGCGTGCACCTGGCCATGGTCAGCCGGGGGTATGCCGGCTCGATGCCGGTCATCGACGAGGTGACCGCGTCCCGGGCGCAGTGGTCGTACGCCCTCACGCTCCCCTTCGCCGCCCTCGCCGTCTGTCTGCTGGGATGGGTCCTGTGACTACACCTGCCTCCCTGGAGGTCTCCGGCCTCGCCTTCGCCTACCCGGACGGCCACCAGGCCCTGTTCGGCGTCGACTTCACCATCGCGCGCGGCGAGCGGGTCGCGCTGCTCGGCCCGAACGGTGCCGGCAAGACGACCCTCGTGCTGCACCTGAACGGCATCCTGGGCGGTGGCACCGGCACGGTGACCGTCGCCGGGCTGCCCGTCGGCAGGCAGCACATGGCCGCGATCCGGCAGAAGGTCGGCATCGTCTTCCAGGACCCGGACGATCAGCTGTTCATGCCGACCGTGCGGGAGGACGTGGCGTTCGGGCCGGCCGCCGCCGGGGTCAAGGGCGCCGCGCTGGAGGAGCGGGTACGGCACGCCCTGGAGCTGGTCGGCATGCGGGACTTCGCCGACCGCCCCCCGCACCATCTGTCCTTCGGCCAGCGCCGGCGCGTCGCAGTGGCCACCGTGCTCGCCATGGAGCCGGAGATCCTGGTCCTGGACGAACCGTCCTCCAACCTCGACCCCGCCTCCCGCCGCGAACTCGCCGACATCCTGCGCTCCCTGGACGTGACGGTCCTCATGGTCACGCACGACCTGCCGTACGCCCTGGAGCTGTGCCCACGCTCCCTGATCCTCAGCGACGGTGTGATCGCGGCGGACGGTCCGACCGGGGAGCTGCTCTCCGACGAGGAGCTGATGCGGGCGCACCGCCTGGAGCTGCCGTTCGGGTTCGACCCGAGGTCCGTGACCATGGGCACGTGACCGACGAGGATCCCGCCGCCGATGGCCAATGGCCGCAGCACTGAGAGACACCTCACGCGCAGCCTCTTCCCACCGAGGAATCGCAGGCGCGCGGCCGCTGTTGCACCCACTGTCGCAGGCGATCGGAAGGGACGGCGGGCGTGGACGTGAACGGCACTGTGGCCGAGGGCTTCGAGCCGGTCAGGGAGGCGTTCGCAGCGAACTTCGCGCTGCTCGGGGAGCGCGGCGCGGCCGTCGCCGTGTACCGCGCCGGACACCAGGTCGTGAACCTGTGGGCCGGCACCAGGGACGTGGACGGCGATGCCCCCTGGGAGCCCGGGACCGCGCAGATCGTGCGCTCCGCGACCAAGGGTGTCGCCGCCGCCGCGCTGCTGCTCCTGCACCAGCGCGGCGAGCTGGACCTGGACGCCCCGGTCGGCACGTACTGGCCGGAGTACAAGGCGGCCGGCAAGGAGCACACGCGCGTACGGCACCTGCTCGCGCACCGCGCGGGCGTGCCCGTGCTGGACCGCCCGCTGACCCCCGAGGAGGCCGCCGACCCCGACCTCGGTGCGGCGGCGGTCGCCGCGCAGGCGCCGGTGTGGGAGCCGGGAACGGACCACGGCTACCACGCCCAGACCTACAGCTGGCTCACCGGCGAACTGATCCGGCGCGTCACCGGCCGCCCGGCAGGCGAGTGGATCGCGGACGAGATCGCCGGGCCCGTCGGCGCGGACCTGTGGCTCGGCCTGCCGCAGTCGCGGCACGCGCGCGTGGGGCGCGTCGGCCCCCTCGATGCACCTGAGGCGGCGGGCGGCCTGAAGACCCGGCCCAAGCGCGCGGTCGCGGAGGCCTACGCCGACCCGGGCTCGCTGACCCGCCGCGCGTTCGCCGCGATCACCCCGCTGCCGGACGAGAACGCCCCCGCCTACCGCGCCGCCGCCCTGCCCGCCTCCAACGGCATCGCCACCGCCGACGGACTGGCCCGCTTCTACGCCTCGCTCATCGGCGAGGTGGACGGCGGCACCCGCCTGTTCGCCCCGGAGACGACCGCACTGGCCCGCACCGAGCAGTCCGCAGGACCGGACCGGGTCCTCGTCGTCGACACCCGCTTCGGCCTCGGCCACATGCTGCACGGCAGCGCGTCCCCGCTGCTCTCCCCCGGCTCCTTCGGCCATCCGGGCCGGGGCGGCGCCCTCGCGTTCGCCGACCCGGAGACGGGCATCGCCTTCGGTTACGTCACGAACGGCTTCCGGAAGAGCGTGACGGCGGACCCGAGGGCACAGGCGCTGGTACGGGCGCTGCGCACGGCTCTCGCGTAGGGGCCGGGACCGGTCACACGTTGATCGGGTGCGAGGTCCGGCCGGAGTCCGCGTCGATCTCTTCGTGGGCCTTGGTCAGGAGTTGCATGGCCAGTTCGTTGAGGGCGCGGGCGCCGGCGATCTCCTCGCCGACCCGGGGCTGGTTGGAGTCGACGCGGTGCCGGCTGGCGCGGCCGTGCGCCCGTACCTCGGTGCCGTCGGGCAGACGCACCATGGCCACCGCGCGCGTGTGCTGATCGTCCTCCTTGAACTCCAGCTCGATGTGCCATCCCACAGCGGTGTGCATCATGTCGACCACCTCCGTAAACCGCTGCTTCCAGGGTGCGCCCGGGCACCCCGGCCCGTCATGTCGGCGCGCGGCCGCCGTCCCGGAGCGGCCGCCCGGCTCCGGCCTCAGTCACCCGGCTCCGGCTCGAAGCTGGCGAAGTACGCGGCGGCCATGTCCTCGTCCGCGTGGCCCTGGGCGGCTGCGCGGGCGAGCCGTTCGGCGGTCGCGCTCGCGACGTCGAGCCGTACGCCCTCCCGTTCGCCCGCCTCGACGATGAGCCGGGCGTCCTTCTCGGCGGTGGCCACCGCGAACGACGCCGGGGAGAGCTTGCCCTCCAGTACCAGTGCGGCCTTGGCGCGCAGGTAACCCATGTCGAGCGGTCCGCCCTCGATGAGGTCGAAGAAGTTCTGCGGGTCGACGCCGAGGGCCTTCGACAGGGCCAGCACCTCGCCGGCCGCGGCGGTGGCCGCGAGGACCCAGCTGTTGGCGACCAGCTTGAGCCGGCTGGCGCTGCCCGCGCCCCCGTCGTTCCCGGTCCACACAGTCTTGGCGCCCACCGCGGCGAACACCGGCGCGACCGTTTCCCGGCCCTCCTCCGGCCCGGCGGCCAGCACGGTCAGCTGACCGTCCTCGGCGGGCCGGCGGGTGCCGAGGACGGGGGCGTCGTAGAAGACGAGCCCGTGCTCGCGGGCGAATGCCGCCAGGTCGGTGATCAGGCCGATCCCGGCGGTGGTGCACTGCGCCCACACCGTGCCGGGACGCAGCGCCGGGGCGGCCTCGCGCATGACGTCCAGGACGGTGTTGCCGTCGTAGAGCATGGTCAGGACGACGTCGGTGCCCTCGACGGCCTGGGCGGGGGTGTCGGTGACCCGGGCGCCGTCGGCGGCCAGTGGCTCGGCCTTCTCGCGGGTGCGGTTCCAGGCGCGGACGCCGAGTCCGGCGCGGCTCAGGTTACGGGCCATCGCGGCCCCCATGATGCCGGTGCCCAGCACGCTGACGGTCGGCTGGTCGGTCATTGACGGCTCCCTGTCGTCCGGTTGCTGTCTCGTGGTCCGACGTCATCTTCGTACGGATGAGGTCCGGACGGCGCCTGGAGACACGCACCGCCGCGCTACCCGGCGTGCAGCATCAGCCCGATCCCCACGACCAGCAAGCCCGCCGCCGCGATCCGCGGTGCTCCGAAGCGCTCCTTGAAGAGCAGTGCGCCGATGGCCGCGCCGACGATGACGGACGACTCGCGCAGGGCGGCGACAGGAGCGAGTTCGGCGCGTGTCTGCGCCCACAGGACCAGGGCGTACGCGGCGACGGACAGGGCGGCACCGAGGAGGCCGAGGGCGGCGTACGGCCGGAGCAGCCGGACGGTGTCGCCACGCGCGCGTGCGTACATGCAGGCGGGGATGACGGTCCCTTGGACGGCCATGAGCCAGGCGATGTACCCGAGCGGCGAGTGCGCGGCACGTACGCCCAGGCCGTCGACCACCGTGTACGCGGCGATCGTCAGCCCGGTCGCCAGAGCCGCCGCGATCGCCGCCCAGTCGGGCCGGTTCCCGCGCAGCCCCCACAGGCTGACGCCGGTGAGGCCGAGGCAGGACACGGCGATGCCGGCCATCGCCCAGCCACCGGGGACCTCGTGCGCGAAGACGGCGGCGAGCACGGTGACGACGAGCGGCGCGCTCCCGCGCGCGAGGGGGTACACCTGTCCGAAGTCGCCCAGCCGGAAAGAGGTCATCAGCAGGGCGTAGTAGGCGATGTGCACGGCCGCCGAGGCCAGCAGGAACGGCCAGGCGGGCCCGGCGGGGAACACCACGAACGGCGCCGCCGCGAGCGCGATCAGCATCCCGCCGCCGGAGATGAGGGTGAAGCCGACCAGCTTGTCGGTGATGCGGTGCGCGATGGCGTTCCAGCCGGCGTGGGTGACGGCGGCGAGCAGGACGGCCGCCGCGACGAGCGGCGTCACGCGCTCCGCTCGCGCACGTCCACCAGTGTGGCGCCCGCGTGGGCGACGAGTGCCGTCGGTTCGATCGGGAAGACGGTGTACGGCGTGCCGGCCGCCGCCCACACCAGGTCGTGGGCGAGCAGCGCACGGTCGGCGAGGACACGCGTGCGCGTGCGGTGCCCGAAGGGCGGCACGCCGCCGATGGCGTACCCGGTGGTCTCGCGGACGACGCCGGCGTCGGCCCGGGTGACCTTTCCGGCGCCCAGCTCCCGCCGCACCCGTTCCACGTCCACGCGCGAGGCGCCGTCCATCAGGACCAGCACCGGCACACCGTCGGCGGCGAAGATCAGCGACTTGCAGATCCGGCTCGGTGCGCAGCCGATCGCGGCGGCGGCCTCGGCAGCGGTCCGGGTGGCCTCGGGGAACCGCCGGGTGCGCGAGAGCACCTCGTCCAGCCCGAGCACCCGCAGCGCTTCGGCGAACCGGGGATGGGCCCCGAACTCCTCGGCGTCAGTGGCGGCTGTCGTCGTCATGAAGGGCACGCTACGGCATCTCCCGAGCCGCGCTCACGAGGATTTCGCCTCCCGCTCCACCCCTCCGGCAACGGGGCGGTCACGCGGGACGTGGAAAGCCGGTGAGGGTGCAGCCCCGTCCCCACGGGCACCCCCCACCGGCCGTTTCTCACGAGCGGTACGTCAGACGCGTACCAGCTCCCGCTCCCCGTCGGGGTCGGTGTCCCTGCGGTCCGCGGCGGTGCGCAGGCCCTCGCCCTCGACGTCGACGTTGGGCAGCGCGCGGTCCAGCCACCTGGGCAGCCACCAGGCCCGCTTGCCGAGCAGGGCGAGCACCGCCGGCACGACGGCCATGCGGACGATGAACGCGTCGAAGAACACGGCGATCGCGAGGCCGAAGCCGATCATCTTGACCATCGGCTCGCTGGAGCCCATGAAGCCGGAGAAGACGGCGATCATGATGACGGCGGCTGCCGTCACGACCCGGGCGCCGTGCCGGAAGCCCGTCACCACCGCCTGGCCGGCCTTCTCGCCGTGGACGTACGCCTCCCGCATCCGGGTCACGAGGAAGACCTCGTAGTCCATCGCGAGGCCGAAGACGACGCCCACCATGAAGATCGGCATCATCGACATGACCGGGCCGGTCTGCTCGACGTTCATCAGGCCGGACAGCCAGCCCCACTGGAAGACCGCGACCACGGCGCCGAGGGCCGCCAGCACGCTGAGCAGGAAGCCGAGGGCCGCCTTCAGCGGGACGAGGACCGACCGGAAGACCACGATCAGCAGGAGGAAGGCCAGGCCGACGACCAGGGCGAGGTAGGGCAGCAGGGCATCGTTCAGCTTCTGCGAGACGTCGATGTTCATCGCCGTCGAACCGGTGACCAGGACCTTGGAGCCGGTCTCGGCGGTGATGCCCGTGCCCTTGCCACGGATGGCGTGCACGAGGTCCTCGGTCGTCGTCGACGACGGCTTGGACTTCGGGACGACGGTGATCGTCGCGGTGTCACCGGCCTTGTTGGGGGCGGCCGGGGTGACCGTGACGACGTTCCCCAGGCCCTTGATCTCGTCGCCGACCTTGGTGAAGGCCGCCTTCGGGTCGTCGCTGCCCTTGGCGTCGACCACGACCATGAGCGGGCCGTTGAAGCCCGGTCCGAAGCCCTCCGAGAGGAGGTCGTAGGCACGGCGCTGGGTGGTCGAGACCGGCTGGGAACCGTCGTCGGGGAGGCCGAGTTCGAGGGAGGCGGCCGGAACCGCCGCCGCACCGAGGCCGAGCACGCCGAGCAGGAGGACGGCGACGGGGCGCCGGACGACGAAGCTCGCCCAGCGGGTGCCCATGTTCGGCCGGCCCGGCTCCTTGGGCGTACGGCCGCCGCCGAGCAGCTTGCTCTTCTCGCCGGCCGGCTTGATCCTGCGGCCCGCGTAGCCGAGCAGTGCCGGGATGAGGGTGAGGGCGATGAGGACCGCGATGGCGACCGTGCCCGCGGCGGCCACGCCCATCTTGGTCAGCATCGGGATGTTGACCACGGACAGGCCGACCAGGGCGATGACCACGGTCAGGCCCGCGAAGACCACCGCCGAGCCCGCCGTACCGACGGCACGTCCGGCCGCCTCCTCGCGTTCGCGGCCCTCGGCGAGTTCGGCGCGGTAGCGGGAGACGATGAAGAGGGCGTAGTCGATGCCGACGGCGAGGCCGATCATCGATGCCAGGGTGGAGGTGGTGGTGCCCAGGTCCAGGGTGCTGGCGAGCGCGGTGATGGTGGAGATGCCGATGCCGACGCCGATGATCGCGGTCAGCAGCGGGAATCCCGCCGCGAGCAGCGAGCCGAAGGTGATGACGAGGACGACCGCGGCGATCGCGATGCCGATGATCTCGCTGGAACCGGTCTCGGGGGTCGCGTTCAGCGCGTCACCGCCGACCTCGACGGTGAGGCCCGCGTCCCGCGCCTCCTGCGCGGCCTGCTTCAGCGCGTCGCGGGAGGAGTCCTCCAGCTCCATGCCGGAGACCTTGTACTTCACCGAGGCGTAGGCGATCGTGCCGTTCTTGCTGACGGCGTGCCCGGTGTAGGGGTCGGCGACGGAGGCGACCTCGGAGCCGCTCCCGAGTTCCTTGACGGTCTTCCGGACGGTCGCCTTGTTTCCGGCGTCCGTCATCTTCTCGCCGCCGGGCGCCTTGAAGACGACCCGCGCGGTGGCGCCGTCGGCGCTCATACCGGGGAAGCGCTGTTCCAGCAGGTCGAAGGCCTTCTGGGCCTCCGTTCCGGGGACGGAGAAGGACGTGTTGCCGGCGGCCGGCGCGGAGGCGGCGCCCACCCCGGCGAGGGTGAGGAGCGCGACCCATATGAGGGCGAAGAAGTGGCGTCGCCGGAAGGCGAGCCGGCCGAGTTTGTAGAGGAACGTGGCCACGGAGGCGTACTCCCGGTCAGGTCGTGGGGTTCAGCTGGGCAGGGGCGATCAGCCCGACGACGTGAGCGGTGACGTCAGGTGGTGGGTTTGCTGGGGAGAGGGATCAGTACACGATCAGGCGAGGCCGATCAGGCGTGACCGGCCCGGCGATCGGGGGATCGGATGGATTCAGACGCGAACGCCGAGGGCGGGGAGGACCACGGCGTCGATGTACGAAAGGAGGAAGGCCTGCGTCGGCGGCCGCTCGTCGAGCATCGTGCGGGCGGCGAACCCACCGATCATCATGTGCGTCATGAATTCGATCGCCGGGTTGTCCGCACGGACCTCACCCCGGTCGATCGCCCGTTGCAGCACACGGCGGAACTCCGCCATCTCCGGTTCGACGAGGTGGTCCCGGAACGCCCGCAGGAGGTCCGGGTTGGAGTGGGTCGCCATGGCCAGGCCCCGCATCAGCGCGGAGTTCTGTTCCATCTCGCAGTCGTCCGCACGCATCGTGAGCGCGTGCACGTCGCCCCTCAGCGACCCGGTGTCGATCTCGTCGGCAGAGGTGCCCGGTTTGTTGTGCCGCACCGCCTTCGCCACCAACTCGGCCTTGCCGCCCCACTGGCGGTAGAGCGTGGCCTTGCTGGACCGGGTGCGAGCGGCCACGGCGTCCATGGTGAGGGCGTCGTAGCCGACTTCCCGGAGCAGGTCGAGCACGGCCTCGTACAACTCGGCCTCGCGCTCGGGCGTGATCCGACTGCGACGCGCCGTTGCGACGACCTCGGTCATGCCGGTCACCTTCCCGCTCCGTAGCTTCCTGCTTCGTATATACCGAAGATACTCTGCCCGCATGCGAAACGAAACCGTTTCGTACGTGCTTTGGGTCACGCCTGTCGGGTTTTCATAAGCGAGCGGCCGGATCGCGTGGGTACGGCCCGTCCGCCCACGAGTTGCTGGGGCCCTTCGCCCGGAAAAGCATGGGGAGGGTGAGCTATCTGCGCCTTCCCCACCTCAACGGCGACCTGCTGTGCTTCGTCGCCGAGGACGACCTCTGGCTGGCCCCCCTGGACGCCCCGGGCCGCGCCTGGCGGCTCACGGCGGACCGTACGAAAGCCGGTCACCCCCGCTTCTCACCCGACGGCCGCCGGATCGCCTACACCACCTGGCGCAGCCTCGTCCCCGAGATCCACCTCGTCGGCGTCGACGGCGGGCCCGCGCGGCAGCTGACGTACTGGGGCAGCACCGACACGCAGGTGTGCGGGTGGACCCCGGAGAGCGACATCCTGGCCGTGGCCTCCCACGGGCAGCCCTTCTCCTACTTCACCTGGGCCTACAAGGTCGCCACCGACGGCGACCCGGGCGGCCGCCTGCCCTGGGGCCCGGTCGCCGACATCCAGGTCGCCGACCTCGACGGCGAGCACAGGACGCTGCTGCTCACCGGCACCCCGCCGCACGAACCGGCCGCCTGGAAGCGCTACCGGGGCGGCGCCATGGGCCGGCTCTGGCTGCACGGGCAGCGCCTGCTGCCGGACATCGACGGCCATCTGGCCTGCCCGATGTTCGTCGGCGAACGGATCGTCTTCCTCTCCGACCACGAGGGCGTCGGCAACCTCTACTCCTGCGCCCACGACGGCACCGACCTGCGCCGCCACACCGACCACGACGCCTTCTACGCCCGGCACGCCTCCACCGACGGCACCCGCGTCGTCTACCAGAGCGCGGGCGACCTGTGGCTGGTGGACGACCTCTCGCCGGCCGGCGTACCCCGCAGGCTCGACATCCGGCTCGGCGGACCGGCCACCGGCCGCCGCAGGTACCAGGTGCCGGCCGCGCAGAACGTGGACGGCATCTCCGTGGACGAGACGGGCCGGGCCAGCGCCGTCGTCGTACGCGGCAGCCTGTACTGGCTCACCCACCGCGACGGGCCGGCCCGTACCATCACCGACACGCCCGGCGTCCGGGTGCGGCTGCCGGAGATGCTGGGTTCGACCGGGCAGGTCGCGTACGTGACGGACGCCGAGGGCGAGGACGCCGTCGAGATCGCCCAGCTGCCCCGCGCGACCGGCGACCGCGCCCCGCGCAGGCCGGCCTCCGGCGATCTGGGCCGGATCCTGGAGATGGTCTCCGACCCGCTCGGCGAACGCCTCGCCATCGCCTCGCACGACGGACGACTGCTGCTGATCGACGCGACGGAGACCTCCGAGGGCGAGAACGAGGACGCGGGGGGCGTCGGGGGTGGTCTGGGTAGGGGGGACGCCGGGGGCATCGGGGACGCTGGGGATGTCGGCGAGGGCTCCGGGGACACCGAGGTGGCCGACGGCTCGGGTGGCTCGGGCTCCAACGCCTCGGCGGGCTTCGGTAACGACTCGGCGGCCCCTGGTGGCTCGGGCTCCGACGCCTCGGCGGGCTCCGACGGCCCGGGCTCCAACGCCTCGGCAGGCTCTGGCGGCTCGGGCTCCAACGCCTCGGCAAGCTTCGGTAACGACTCGTCGGCCCCTGGCGGCTCGGGCTCCAACGCCTCGGCAAGCTTGGGTAACGACTCGGCGGCCCCTGGTGGCTCGGGCTCCGACGCCTCGGCGGGCTCCGACGGCCCGGGCTCCAACGCCTCGGCAGGCTCTGGTGGCTCGGGCTCCAACGCCTCGGCAAGCTTCGGTAACGACTCGTCGGCCCCTGGCGGCTCGGGCTCCAACGCCTCGGCAGGCTTGGGTAACGACTCGGCGGCCCCTGGTGGCTCGGGCTCCGACGCCTCGGCGGGCTCCGGCAGCCCCGCCTCCGACGGCTCGGCGGGTTCCGACGGCTCGGCCGGTTCGGGTGGGGTTGTGACCGAGTTGATCCGCTCCCTCAACGGTCCCGTCCGCGACCTCGCCTTCTCCCCCGACGGCTCCTGGCTCACCTGGTCCCACCCGGGCATCGGCCGCTCGCTGCGCCAGATCAAGCTGGCCCGCATCAAGGACCGGCTGATCATCGACGTGACGAACGGCCGCTTCGAGGACGAGAGCCCCGTCTTCACCCGCGACGGCCGCTACCTGGCGTTCCTCTCCTGGCGCGGCTTCGACCCGGTGTACGACGTCCACACCGGCGACCTGTCCTTCCCGCTCGGCTGCCGCCCCTACCTCGTCCCTCTCTCCTCGGCGACCCCCTCCCCCTTCGCCCTGAACCCCGAGGGCCGGCCCGCCGCCGGGGGACTCGATCCGCTCGAGGACGAGGAGACCGGTGAGGCCGGCACGGTGACCGTCGAGGTGGAGGGCCTGGAGAGCAGGGTCACCCCGTTCCCGGTCATCGCCTCCAAGTACTCGGCGCTGTACCCGGTCGCGGGCGGCGGCCTGGTCTGGCTGCGCTGGCCCATCTCCGGCGCGCTCGGCGAGACCTTCGCCAGCCCGGACGACACCACCGGCCGCCCGACCCTCGAGTACTTCAACATCGGCAAGGCCAAGAAGTCCGAACTCGTCGGCCACCTCGACTGGTTCGCGGTCAGCGGCGACGGCACCCGGCTGGTCGTCGTCGACGAGGGCGACCTGCGGGCCGTGCCCTCGACCGAGACCGGTGACCTCGACTCGACCGTCTGGATCGACCTGCGCCGCATCCTGCACGTGGTCGATCCGCCCGCCGAGTGGCGCCAGGCCTACGAGGAGGCCGGCCGCCTCACCCGCGCCTACTTCTGGGAGCCGGGCATGTGCGGCATCGACTGGGACGCGGTGCTCGCCCAGTACCGGCCGCTGGTCGAACGGGTGGCCTCCCCGGACGAGTTCGCCGACCTGCTCCGTGAAGTCCTGGGCGAACTGGGCACCTCCCACGCCTACGTCACCGCCGCCCGCCGCAACGAGGGCCCGCCCCACTACCAGCGTCGGCAGGGCCACCTCGGCGCCAACTTCGTCCACCGTGACGGCGGCTGGATGGTCAAGCGCATCCTGCCCGGCGAGTCCTCCGACTCCAAGGCCCGCTCGCCACTGGCCGGCACCGGCATCCGTGACGGCGCCGTACTGACCCACGTGGACGGCCGCCCGGTGGACCCGGTCACCGGCCCCTATCCCCTGCTCGCCGGCTCGGGCGGTACGACCGTGGAGCTGACGTTCACCCCGGCGGAGGGTGAGGCCGGGCGCGCCCGGCGGGTCGCCGTCGTCCCGCTCATCGACGAACGCCCCCTGCGCTACCAGGACTGGGTGGCCAAACGCCGGGAGGTCGTCCGGGAGTTGAGCGACGGCAAGTGCGGCTATCTGCACATCCCCGACATGGGCGGCTCCGGCTGGGCCCAGTTCAACCGGGATCTGCGCATGGAGGTGTCCCGGCCCGCCCTGATCGTGGACGTGCGCGGCAACGCGGGCGGGCACATCAGCGAACTCGTCATCGAGAAACTGACCCGCACGATCGTGGGCTGGGACCTGACCAGGGACGCGCAACCGGTGTCGTACACCTCGAACGCGCCGCGGGGCCCGGTGGTCGCCCTCGCCGACGAAGCGACCTCCTCGGACGGCGACATGATCACCGCGGCCTTCAAGCTGCTGAAGCTCGGCCCGGTCGTCGGCCAGCGCACCTGGGGCGGCGTGGTCGGCATGACCGGCCGCCACCGCCTCGGCGACGGCACGGTCATCACGGTGCCCATGAACGCGGCCTGGTTCGACGCCTACGGCTGGTCCGTGGAGAACCACGGCGTCGCCCCCGACCTGGAGGTCCTGCGCACCCCTCTCGACTGGGCGGAGGGCCGCCACGCCCAGCTCGACGACGCCGTCCGACTCGCCCTGGATCTGCTGGAAACCAACCCGGCGGCGGTTCCCCCCGACTACAGCGGCGTCCCCGACCACTCCCGCCCCGAGCTGCCGCCAAGGCGGTGACTGACCACAAAGAACGCAGGGCACCCTCCGGAAGAAGGGCACCCTGCGTCGATCCGGCCAGAGCCGAGCGCGACGACTAAGCGTCGTAGTCCCGGTCGAAGCGGTCGTCCATCTCCCGCTCCGTGTCCTCGATGTCGCGCATGTTCTCGCGACCACGCTCGGACTGCGGCTGCCCACCACGCTGCGGCTGCCCACCACGCTGCGGCTGCCCACCACGCTGGGGCTGCTCACCGCGCTGGGGCTGCTGACCACGCTGGGGCTGCTGACCACGCTGCGGCTGCTGCTGGCCACGCTGGCCGGCCCGCTCACGCGCCTGGCCGATCTTGTCCTTGGCCTGGTCCTGCACCTCGTTGGCCTTGTCCTGGAACTGGTCCTTCATACCCATGTGGGTTCACTCCTGTGGTGAGTGAGGCTGTGGGGTTGACCCCTTGGTGGGGCCTCGACCAGATTCACACGAGGGAACACGCAGCGCATGTGGATCAGTTACGGTGCGTAGCCCTTGCCGCTTCATCGGCCGCCCCACCTGCGCCGACGAGTCCCGAACGCATCCCCTGCAGGCGGGGCGCGAACCGCTTCATCTCGCGCTGGCCGACCGTCCCGATGAGCGCCGGGAGATACCCGCGCACACCCTGCATGCCGCGCAGCCACCACTGCCCGTACACGTGCGCCGAGCGCCGCTCGATCCCGGCGACGAGCCGGTCCACCGCAGGACCCAGCGGGTACGTCTTGTTCGACGGCCACGGCAGCCGTTGCCGCAGTTCGCGCATGACGTCGTCCTGGTCGGCGCCGCGCACCATGTCGGTGTCGGTCCAGGACAGGTACCCGACACCGACGCGCACGCCCTGGTAGCCGACCTCCGCGCGCAGACTGTGCGCGTACGCCTCCACGCCGGACTTGGACGCGCAGTACGCCGTCATCATCGGCGCGGGCGTGATGGCGGCGAGCGAGGCGATCTGGAGCAGATAACCGCGGCTCTCGACGAGCACCGGCAGGAACGCGCGTGCGGTCACCGCCGAACCGATCAGGTTCACCTCGATCACGCGCCGCCAGGCCTGCGGATCGGAGTCGGCGAACGGACCGCCCGTCGCCACACCGGCGTTGGCGACCACGATGTCGACCTTCCCGAACCGCGCCTTCACCTCCTGCGCCACCCGGCCCATGGCCTCGTGGTCGGTGACGTCGGCGTACCAGTACGCGCTCTCGCTGTGCAGCCGCCCGGAGACCTCCTTGAGCGCCTCCTCCTCCAGCCCGACCAGTGCCACCTTCGCGCCGCGCGCGGAGAGCTTGCGCGCCAGCAGCTCTCCGACACCGCGCGCGGCTCCGGTGACGACCGCGACCTGCCCTTCGAGGCTGACCCTGCTCATGTGCCCTCCTTGATCTGCGCGGGGGTGGAACCTTGCTCGGGGGAGGCCCCCGTGACGTAGGCGGCGAGCAGTTCCCGGATCCTGCGGATCACCAGCTCGGGAGCCTCGATCGGGGTCATGTGACCGATGCCGGGCAGCTCGGTGAGGCCGACGCAGTTCGGCAGCGCGGCGACCAGCGCACGGGCGTGCACCGGGGGTGTGAGCCGGTCGGACGTGCCGTGCACCACCGCGGTGGGCGCGTGCAACTCCCGGACGCCGTGGTCGAGATCGAGCGCCTCGAGTACGGCGGCCCAGGCGTGGCGCACGGCGCGCGGGCAGGCGTGCACGATCCGCGCGCACGCCTCCACCATGTGCGGGGCGGAACCGGCCCCCATGGTGGCGTACTTGAGGATGCTCTTCGCTACCGGCGTGACCGGCCCGAGGGGGGCGCGCGAGCCGAGAACGCGTGCGGTCATCCAGGTGCGCAGCCTTCCGGCACGCCATGGCATCACGCGCGCCTCCGCGACCAGCCGCGAACTGCCGGTGCTGCACAGCAGGACGGCGGCGGCGTGCGCGCGGAAGCGGGGGCGGCCGGCGGCGGCCATGACGGTCATGCCGCCCATGGAGTGGCCGACGATCAGGGCCTTCTCGCCGGGCCCGAGCGTCTGCGCCAGCACCGCTTCCAGGTCGTCCGCCAGCGCGTCGGTGGTGCACGCCGGGCTCGCGGGACTGCGCCCGTGCCCCCGCTGGTCATAGGTGATCACCCGGTGGTCGGTCGCCAGATCCCGAATCTGCGCCGCCCAGAAGGCGGTCGAGCACGTCCAGCCGTGGGAGAGGACGACGGGAGGCGCGTTCTCGGGCCCGTGCACCTCGACGTGCAACCGCGCGCCGTCGGCGGAGACGACGGTGAGTTCGCGGGACGGAACGGGCGGGGCGTACGGGCCGCAGGCCACGGCGGCGAGCCGGCTCATGCGGCACCCTCGCTCTGCTTCTCGGCAACAGCCGCCTTCTTCTGTTCCCCGGCGACCGCGGCCTCTGTCCGCCTCTCGGCAGCCGCGGCCCCCTGCCCGGCCGCACCCCCCTGCTTCTCCGCGGGCTTCCGGATGACCTGGTACTCCCCCAGGTCCACCCGCCGGGTCGCGCGCCGGAACTCGGTCGTCGTACCGGGCCAGATGGTGGTGTTGCGGCCGCTCGCGTCCAGGTACCAGCTGGTGCAGCCGCCGGTGTTCCACACGGTGCGCTTCATGCGTTCCTGCACCTTGTGGTTCCAGGCCTCGACGGCGGCGGGGCGGGCGTCGAGGGCGGTACGGCCTCCCCCGGTGCCTTGGGGGCCTGGGGGGACCCCCAGGACGTCGAGCTGGCGCAGGTAGTCGGCCATGTAGTTCAGCTGGGACTCGATCATCAGGATCATGGAGGAGTTCCCGAGCCCGGTGTTGGGCCCGATGATCGTCATCCAGTTCGGGAAACCGGCGGCCGCGGCTCCGCGCAGCGCCCGCATGCCGTTCTTCCAGGACTCCGCGAGCGTGCTGCCGTCCGCGCCGACCACGCGCTCGGCGATGGGCATGTCCGTGACGTGGAAGCCCGTCCCGAAGATGATCGCGTCGGCCTCGGTCTCGGTGCCGTCGGCCGCGACGAGCGTGGACCCGCGGATCTCGCTGAGCCCGCTCGCCACGACGTCCACGTTGGGCTGGGCGAGCGCCGGGTAGTACTCGCTGGACAGCAGGATCCGCTTGCAGCCGATCCGGTAGTCGGGGGTCAGCTTGGCGCGCAGGGCCGGGTCCTTGATCGCACGGGCCATGTTGCGCTTGGCGAGCTGTTCGACGAGGCCGAGCTGCTCGGGCCGCTTGGTGAACGCCTGCACCTGCAGTTCCCGGATGCCCCACAGCAGTCCGCGCCGCAACTGGGTGGTGAGGGGAACCGACCGGTGCAGCCACCGCTCGGCGCCGCTGATGGCGCGGTCGACGCGGGGCATCACCCACGGCGGGGTGCGCTGGAAGAGGGTGAGGCGGCCGGCCTGCGGCTGGATGGCGGGCACGATCTGGATGGCGGAGGCGCCGGTGCCCACCATGGCGACGCGCTTGCCGCGCAGGTCGTAGTCGTGGTCCCAGCGCGCGGAGTGGAACACCTTGCCGGGGAAGGACTCGAGCCCCGGGATCTCGGGGATCTTCGGGTCGGACAGCGGCCCCGTGGCGGAGACGACGACGTCGGCGGTCAGGGACCCGCGCGCGGTCTCGATGTGCCAGCGCAGGGTCTCGGCGTCCCAGGTCATCAACTTGACCTCGGAGTCGAAGCGGATGTGCGGACGCAGCCCGAAGAGGTCGGTGACGTGCTCCAGGTAGGCGCGGATGTGCCGCTGTCCGGAGAAGGTGCGCGGCCACTCGGGGTTGGGCGCGAAGGAGAAGGAGTAGAGGTGGGAGGGGACGTCACAGGCGCACCCCGGGTAACTGTTGTCACGCCAGGTGCCGCCGACGCTGTCGGCCCGCTCCAGGACGACGAAATCGGTGATCCCCTCGCGGCGCAGCCGCACGGCGGCCCCCAGCCCGCCGAACCCGGACCCGATCACCGCCACCCGCACATGCTCGTGCTCGGCCATCCCGAAGCCTCCACGCATCGCCTTCGACTCTGCCAGTGAACACTGGCGCAATGGGACTGTAGAGCAGCTCCGTACCGAGCGGTAGGGGTCGGGCGAAGAAGCTTCACAACAGCGGCTCCGCCGCGGGTACCGGCCGTCCGGCATAGGCTGCGGGCGTGGCAGAGCACGCAGAACACCCGGAAGCCGGGCGCGAGTACCGCATGGAGGAGCTGGCCCGCCTGGCCGGCATCACCGTGCGCACGCTGCGTTTCTACCGCGAGCGCAAGCTGCTCCCGCCGCCGCGCCGCGAAGGCCGCATCGCCTGGTACGACGACCACCACCTGGCCCGCCTGCGCACCATCGCCGCCCTGCTGGAGCGCGGCCACACGCTGAACGGCATCGCGGAACTGGCCGAGGCCTTCGACCACGGCCGCGACGTCGCCGACCTCCTCGGCGTCGGCGCCCCGACCGAGGAGGAACCGGTCCGCCTCACCCCCGAGGAGCTCGCCGCCCGCTTCGAGGGCGAGGTCACCCCCGAGAACCTCGCCGCCGCCCTGGACCTCGGCTACCTCGGCACCGACGGCGACGAGATCGTCCACATCAGCAGCCGCCTGCTGGACGTTTCCTCCGCGCTGGTCCGCGAGGGCATCCCGCTCGCCGACGTCCTCACAGCCGGCGCCCGGGTCCGCGAACACGCCGACGCCCTCGCCGAACTCTTCGCCGACCTGATCCTGCGCCACGCCCCCGAGGAGGACCTCCACCGCCTGCGTCCACTCGCGCGCAGCGTGGTGGAGGCGGAACTCTCCCTGGCCCTGGACCGCCGGATCAGCAAGGACCGGGGCGCCTGAGGACGCCGTACGCCTACCGGTCGTAGACGACGGTCACCGGCGCGTGGTCGGACCAGCGCTCGGCGTGCGTGGCCGCCCGCTCGACGAAGCCCTTGACGGCCTTGGCGGCCAGGCCGGGGGTGGCGGCGTGGTAGTCGATGCGCCATCCGCTGTCGTTATCGAAAGCCCGCCCGCGGTAAGACCACCATGTGTACGGCCCCTCGGTCTCCGGGTGCAGGGCACGGACGACGTCGACGTAGCCGCCCTCCTCGGCGGCGAACACCCGGCCCAGCCAGTCCCGCTCCTCGGGCAGGAAGCCGGAGTTCTTGGTGTTGCCGCGCCAGTTCTTGAGGTCGGCCTGCTGGTGGGCGATGTTCCAGTCGCCGCAGACGACCACCTCGCGCCCGTCGGCGGCGGCCCGCTCGCGCAGCTCCTTCAGGTGGGCGAGGAACTCGCCCATGAAGCGGACCTTCTCGTCCTGCCGCTCGGTGCCGACCTCACCGGAGGGCAGATAGAGGGAGGCGACGGTGACGCCGGGCAGGTCGGCCTCCACGTAGCGCCCACTGCTGTCGAACTCGGCAGAGCCGAACCCGACCCGGACCCGGTCCGGCTCGCGGCGCATGTAGAGGGAGACGCCCGCGCGCCCCTTGGCGGCGGCCGGGGCGTGTACGACGTGCCAGCCGTCGGGCTGCCGGACCTCCGCGGGCAGCTGGTGCGGCTCGGCGCGCACCTCCTGCAGGCAGACGACGTCCGCGGAGGTCAGGGCGAGCCACTCCACGAAGCCCTTCCTGGCGGCGGCCCGAAGCCCGTTCACGTTCACCGAGGTCACAGTCAGCACCAGGGCACGATACCGGCACACTGGTCGAGGCCCTCAAAGCCCGAGACCCATCACCTGCATAGAAGTACGATACCCAGCATGAATATACGCCCGGTTCCCTTCGATCATCCGGACGCCGTCAAACTCAACGACGAGGTCCAGGCCGAGTACCACCTGCGTTACGGCGACGGTGGCGACGCCACGGCGCTCGACCCCGCGGACTTCGCCCCGCCCCAGGGTGTGTACCTGATCGCGTACGACGAGTACGACCGCCCGGTCGCCACCGGCGGCTGGCGCAGCCAGGAGCACAACGACGAGGGCAACGAGGACGGCGACGCCGAACTCAAGCGCATGTACGTGATCGAGGAGATGCGGGGCCAGGGCCTCGCGCGCCGCATGCTCGCGGCCCTGGAGGAGGACGCCCGCATGGCCGGCCGCGTCCGCATGGTCCTGGAGACGGGCAGCAAGCAGCCGGAGGCCATCGCCCTGTACACCTCCAGCGGATACGAGCCGTGCACCAAGTTCGGCTACTACCGCCACCACGAGGAGAGCCGCTGCTTCGCCAAGCGACTGTAGACGCGATGAAGCCCCGGTCGGCTGCTGCCGATCGGGGCTTCATGATGCGTGGACCTGAGGGGATTTGAACCCCTGGCCCCCTCGATGCGAACGAGGTGCGCTACCGGACTGCGCCACAGGCCCTTGCAACGAGTGAAACTCTAGCATCCCCGTCCGGGTGCTTGGAAATCCGTTCCCGGACTGGTCAGAGGCGGACTTCCAGCTGGGTGACAGCCGTCACTCGTTGGCCGCGCGCGGGCGGTCGCCGTCCTCGTACTGGTCGAAGAGGGGGGTGCGACCGCGCTCGCGTGCCCGGCGGGCGGAGGCCGCGCGGCGGGCGTCGCTGCGGCCGTCCGCCGGCTTGTCACCCGACGCGGGCGCTTCCTCGTCCGGCTCCGCCTCCGCCCCGTGACCCGCCTCGTGCTCCGGCGAGACGGAGCTGGAACGCGCCGAACTCCACGTGTCGGGGGCCCCCAGATCCACGTCGGAGGTGGCACGCGGCGCGACCGGCGCGGTCACGTACGTGGGCAGCGGCACCGGCACCGGGTCCCAGCTGTCTCCATGACCGGGCCGCCGCTGCCGCTCGCGCTGCTGGTCGACCCATTCGGCGTGGTCGGTCTGCTCGACGAGGGCGCGCCGGTCCGCGGCGAGCGCGGACAGACCGGTGTCCGTGTCGGTTTGCGGTCCCTCCTCCGGTTCGTCCGCGCCGGGACCCGGGTCGAGGGGCGCGCGCCGACGCGGCTGACGTTCCCGTTCGCGCAGTCGCTGGGCCGCGGCCTCGGCGCGCCGGCGGTCCATCTGGTAGGCGAAGCGGCGGTGTTCCTGGGAGCGCAGGTAGGCGATGTAGACGCTGAGCAGCACGGCGGGCACGCCGGGTGCCCACAGGAAGGCGAGGCCGCCGATGGCGGCGACGATCGCGCCGAGGGTGAAGGCGACGAAGAGCATCACCGTGGTGCGTCGGCGGCGCGCGAGCACCTTCGAGCGCTGGGCGCGCGCTGCGGCCGCCTGTGCCGAGGGCGTACGCCGCGCGGCGGGAACGCGCTGCTGCGCGGGCGCGGGCCCGGACGCGTGCGCGGGTGCGCCGGAGAAGTCGGGCACGGGGGCGGACGGGGGCGCCGGTGCGGCGTCCTCGTCGAGCGCCGGTTCCGCGCTCGAGGGCGCCTCGGGGCCGGTGTCCGCACGGACCTGACGGCGGGTCGGAGGCATGGCGAAGGCCCGGACGTCCACCGAGTCGGTGACGGCGTCCGGATCACCGGCGTCCGGCTCCCCCTCCTGGGCGGAGCGCGCCCGCAGGTCCTTGGCGTATCGGCGCTCCATGCCCGCCCGTCCGGACAGCAGCCGGATGGCGGTGCTGAAGCGTTCCGTCGGACGGGCCTCGTTCAGCTCGTCCTGCCTACGGAGCCACATCGGCACCAAGTAGGCGGCCCAGGCCCCGACGATGACTGCGTAGATGAGGCCGCTGCTGCTCACGCCTCACACCGTAGAGGGGTTTGCATGAGGCCATCTGCCAATTGGGCCGGTGTGTCGCACGATCTGGCTGATATTTCCAGCTTTTTTTGCGACCGATGCGATCAGAGGACCGCCCTAGCCGAGAATTCAACGACCCGAGACGGTCAGTAGCCGATCAATTTCGAACACATATTCAATTCCGGGGACTAGGACGGATTCCGGGGCGTGTTCTGCGGACGCTGCCCCTCCCGGGAGCGTGCCCGCCGCCAGCGCGCGAGCAATCCGTCGGGCGCCTCCTCCGCGGTGAGTGCATAGACCAGATGGTCGCGCCAGGCTCCGTCGATGTGCAGATAACGCGGCCGGAGCCCCTCCTCGCGGAATCCGAGTTTCTCCACGACCCGGCGGCTCGGCCGGTTCTCGGGGCGAATGCAGACCTCGATGCGGTGCAGCCCGACGGTGCGGAAACAGTGGTCCACCACGAGCGCGACGGCCGTCGGCATCACCCCGCGACCGGCCACCCCCTCGTCCACCCAGTAGCCGATATGCCCCGAGCACATCGACCCCCAGGTGATCCCGGCGACCGTCAACTGCCCGACGAGACGCCCCTGATACTCGATGACGAACGGCAGCATCCGGCCCGCGCCGGCCTCGGCGCGCAGATGCCGCACCATCTGCCGGTAGGTCGGCCGGTGCGCGATCGGACCGCTCGGCGTGGGCGGCGGGATGGTCGCCTCCCAGGGGCGCAGCCAGTCCCGGTTGCGCCGGTTCACCTCGCGCCAGATCCGCTGGTCGCGCAGCTTTATCGGCCGGAGGACGACATCACCGTCCGCCAGCACGACGGGCCAGGAAGGGGTGTTCAGCTCGCACCCCCACTACCGGGTCTGGGGTGGTCGCCGCCGCGGATCTGGTCGACCGCGTGGACCAGCAGCGGCTCCAGCACGGCCAGGCCGTCCTTCACCCCGCCCGTGGAGCCCGGCAGGTTGACGATCAGGGTCCGCCCCGCCACACCGGCCAGGCCGCGGGACAGCGCGGCGGTGGGCACCTTCTCCCGCCCGAACGCCCGGATGGCCTCGGCGATGCCCGGCACCTCGTGATCGATCACCGCGCGGGTCGCCTCGGGCGTGCGGTCGGTGGGCGAGAGGCCGGTGCCACCGGTGGTGACGATGGCGTCGTATCCGGCCTCGACTCCCGCGCGCAGCGCCGCTTCCACGGGGTCCCCGTCGGGGACGACCCGAGGTCCGTCGACGGCGAACCCGAAGCCTTTCAGGCCGTCGGCGATCAGCGGACCGCCCTTGTCCTCGTAGACACCCGTGGCCGCCCTGTTCGATGCGGTGACCACCAGAGCGCGGTAGGTCATGCCCTGCTCCAGTCGCCCGACTTGCCGCCCGTCTTCTCCTCCACCCGTACGTCCGTGATGACCGCTCCCTTGTCGACCGCCTTGACCATGTCGATCACGGTGAGCGCGGCGACCGTCACGGCGGTGAGGGCCTCCATCTCGACGCCCGTGCGGTCCGTCGTCCGCACGGTGGCCTGGATCTCCACGGCGTCGTCCGCGACCGACAGATCCAGTTTCACACCGGACACCGACAACGGGTGGCACAGCGGGATGAGGTCCGGGGTTCGCTTGGCGCCCATGATGCCCGCGATACGCGCGGTGGCGAGGGCGTCACCCTTCGGGACCCCCTCTCCGCGCAGCAGCTCGACCACGCGGGGTGAGACGAGGACGCGGCCGCTGGCGCGGGCGGTGCGCGCGGTCACGTCCTTCCCGGACACGTCGACCATGCGGGCCGCGCCCGCCTCGTCGATGTGCGTCAGTCGGTCCTGCACAGGGCGTCCGGGGGTCTCCCCCCGGGAAGGCACAGTCATGGTGTGTGGCGCTCCCGGTCCGGGCCCGTCGCAGTGCGGTGCACGGGCCTGCTGTGCGCGACACGGTACCGCCAAGCCCGCGCGCGCACCGGACCAGGACCGCCCTGCGGACGGGCACGCGCGCGTCAGCCGAGCAGCAGGACCTCCACCTCGGCGCCGGGCTCCACGGATTCCACGTCCTCGGGGACGACGATCAGCGCGTCGGCGTGCGCCAGCGCCGCGATCAGGTGGGAGCCCGCGCCGCCGACGGGGGTCACCTCGCCGTCGGTGTACGCGCCGCGCAGGAACTGGCGCCGCCCCTCGGGCGAGCGGAGCGCCTTGTCCGCCTTCAGAGCGGCCCGCACGAGCGGGCGGTGGATGTCCGTGAGGCCCATCAGGGCGCGGATGGCGGGGCGGACGAACAGCTCGAAGGAGACGTACGACGACACCGGGTTGCCGGGCAGGGCCAGCAGCGGCGTGTGCTCGGGGCCGATGGAACCGAAGCCCTGGGGCTTGCCGGGCTGCATGGCGAGCTTGCGGAACTCGATGCCGCCGCCCGCCTCGTCCTCGTCGCCGACGTATGACAGCGCCTCCTTGACGACGTCGTACGCGCCGACGCTCACCCCGCCCGTGGTCACCAGCAGGTCGGCACGGATGAGCTGGTCCTCGATGGTGGTACGGAGGGTCTCGACGTCGTCGGCGACGGCGCCCACCCGGTAGGCGATGGCTCCGGCGTCGCGCGCGGCGGCGGTGAGGGCGAAGCTGTTGGAGTCGTAGATCTGGCCGGTGGCCAGCTCCTCGCCGGGCTGGACGAGTTCGCTGCCGGTGGACAGGACGACCACACGCGGGCGCGGGCGCACGCGTACCGTGCCACGGCCGATCGCGGCGAGCAGGGCGATCTGCGGCGGTCCGAGGATCGTCCCGGCCTCCAGGGCGCGGTCGCCGGCCCGCACGTCGCTGCCCTTGGCGCGCACGTGCGCGCGCGCCTCGGCCGAGCGGTGCACCCGCACGTGCCCCTCCGCGCCCTCGGGGGCCAGGCTGCGTGCCCGCATGCCGCTCACCGGACCCTCGCCGAGCCCGCCGTCGGTCCACTCGACGGGCACGACGGCCTCCGCGCCCGGCGGCAGCGGGGCGCCGGTCATGATGCGGGCGGCCTGGCCCGGGCCGACCCGCACCAGGTCCGCCGCGCCCGCCGCGACGTCCCCGACGACCTCCAGGACGGCCGGGAACTCCTCGCCGGCGCCCGCGACGTCCGCGACCCGCACCGCGTACCCGTCCATCGAGCTGTTGTCGAACGGCGGCAGCGACACCGGCACCATGACGTCCTCGACCAGGACACAGCCCTGGGCGTCGAGCAGTTGCAGCTCGATGGGTTCGAGGGGGCGGACGGTCGAGAGGATGTCCTCCAGGTGCTCGTCCACCGACCACAGGTGGTCCGGGTCGGCGGGGCGGGGCGCGGCGCTGCTCAAGACTGCTGCATCTCCTCGGCTACGTAACTGCGAAGCCAGGTCCGGAAGTCCGGGCCCAGGTCTTCACGTTCGCACGCGAGCCTGACAATGGCACGCAGATAGTCGCCACGGTCCCCGGTGTCATAGCGGCGGCCCTTGAAGACGACGCCGTGCACCGGGCCGCCGACCTTCTCGTCCTGGGCCAGCTGCTGGAGGGCGTCGGTGAGCTGGATCTCGCCGCCGCGGCCGGGCTCGGTCTTGCGCAGTATGTCGAAGACGTGCGGGTCGAGGACATAGCGGCCGATGATCGCGTAGCTCGACGGAGCGTCCGCCGGGTCCGGCTTCTCGACCAGGCCGGTCACCTTCACGACGTCACCGTCGGCGGTGGCCTCCACTGCCGCGCAGCCGTAGAGGTGGATCTGCTCGGGCGCGACCTCCATGAGCGCGACCACGCTGCCGCCGTGCTGCTCCTGGACCTCGATCATGCGCCTGAGCAGTGGGTCCCGCGGGTCGATCAGGTCGTCACCGAGGAGGACGGCGAAGGGCTCGTGGCCGACGTGCGGGGCGGCGCACAGCACGGCATGGCCGAGACCCCTTGGGTCGCCCTGGCGTACGTAGTGCATGGTCGCCAGGTCGCTGGACTCCTGCACCTTCGCGAGCCGATCGGCGTCGCCCTTCTTCTGAAGCGCCGATTCCAGCTCGTAGTTGCGGTCGAAGTGGTCCTCGAGGGGGCGCTTGTTACGCCCGGTGATCATGAGCACGTCGTCGAGCCCCGCCGACACGGCCTCCTCGACCACGTACTGGATCGCCGGCTTGTCAACGACCGGCAGCATCTCCTTGGGAGTGGCCTTGGTGGCCGGCAGGAACCGGGTGCCGAGGCCTGCTGCTGGGATGACAGCCTTGCTGATCCTGGGGTGCGACTGAGTCATGCCCGCAACCTTATCCGGTGCCTTGGAGGGGAATCCGTGGCTCCCGGTTGGTTGACCCTTATATGGCTGCATTGAGAAAAGGGGCGAGAACGACCGGTGGAACACGTCGGACGTACAGGCCAGCCTGACAAGCGAATGTTGCGGCAGGAGTTCCTCGCGGCGAGGAACAGGTTGACGGACGATGACGTCCGTGAGGCGGGCCACGCGCTGGCGCGGCGCGCCCTGGAGCTGCCCGAGCTGGCGCGTGCGCACACGGTGGCGGCCTACGTCTCCGTGGGAGGCGAGCCCGGCACGCTCGCGCTGCTGGACGCGCTGCGCGCGCGGGGCGTACGCGTCCTGCTCCCCGCGCTCCTGCCCGACAACGACCTGGACTGGGGCGAGTACGCCGGCCCGGACTCCCTCGCGCGGGTCCGACACGGGGGGAGGATGGCGCTGTTCGAGCCCTCCGGCGAGCGTCTCGGACCGGATTCCGTGACGGACGCGGACGTGGTCCTGCTGCCCGGGCTCGCGGTGGACACACGCGGGATGCGCCTGGGGCGCGGCGGAGGCTCGTACGACCGCGTGCTGGCACGTCTGGAGCGCGCGGGCGCACGCCCCCGCCTCGTGGTGCTGCTGTACGACACGGAGGTCGTCGCGCACGTCCCGGTGGAGGCGCACGACAAGCCGGTGCACGCGGTGGTGACGCCCTCCGGCACGCGCCGGTTCGTGAGCGACTGACCGGCTCCGGCACACCCCCTCCCGCACCGGCGCAGCACCTGCCGCCTCCACGCGAAACGGCCCTCCACGCACGCGTGGAGGGCCGTTTCGGTGGCGTGGCTCAGCGGCTCACGGCTCGAGGACGAGCGTGTCGCTCGTGCTCTTGTCGACCGCCTTGTCCGAGAAAGACCAGGGCAGCAGCTCGCCCTTGACCCACTTGCCCGTCTGGTCCGTGTAGTGCGCGCTGTAGGCGTGTCCGGAGGCGCCGGTGAGGTTGATCCACCTGGACTTGTCGAGGTCGGCGAGGTTGACGACCATCCGCATGGACGGCACCCAGAGGACGTTGTAGCCGCCGGCGGCGTTCCAGCCGCTCGCGTTCACGCTGGCCTCGCCGCCGCTGAGCTTCCAGGGGCCGCGGTTCAGCACGTACTGCAGGAACTTGGGGCCCTCGGTGCCGAGCGTCTGGTTCTTCAGGAACAGGCGGTGCAGCCGCCCCCAGCTCCAGGTGTCGATGTCCTTGCCGAGCTTGGCGGTCAGCTCCCAGCGGGCGTCGATCATGGCGCGGGCGAACAGCTGGTCGCGGTTGTTCGCGGCCGGACGGGTGCCCGACTTGGGCGTCTTCCACCACTCGCTGTCCGGCTTGTCCATCAGGGTGCGCACGACCTCGAACCAGCGGTCGCCGCCGTCCGGCTGCGCCTGGTCGGCATCACGCTGGCCGCACTCGCGGACCTTGGTGTCGTCGTCCAGCGGACCGGTGCTGTCGATCTTGTCGACCCACAGGCACTGCCCCTTGACGCGCAGCTCCTTGGGGAGCTTGTTGCCGAAGGCGAGCTTGAGGACGTTGCGCCAGACGGCGTTGAAGTAGGCGGCGGCAGCGGAGTCGGCTTCCTGGGTGTAGTCCCAGCCCTCCAGCAGCTTCTGCGCCTCCCGGACGTCCCCGTCGGCAAGGTTGATCTTCAGCAGCTTGGGCACCAGCAGCTTGGCGATCTCGCTGCTGTTGTCCAGCTGCATCTGCCGCATGTCGTCGGTGGAGATCCTGCCGCCGTCCTTGATCTTGGACTCGATCAGGTCGGTGATGCGCTGGCTGCGGGTGCCGTAGCCCCAGTCGGTGGTGAGCGCGTACGGGTACTTGTCCTTGTCGACCACGGCCTGGTTCGCGGTGACGATGTAGCCGCGCTCGGGGTCGAACTCGTACGGCAGCTCGTCCTGCTTGATGAAGCCGGTCCACTTGTACTTCGAGTCCCAGCCCGGCGCCGGGATGGAGCCGTCGTCCGCGGAGGAGCGCGTGGGGATCCTGCCGGGCAGGGTGTAGCCGATGTGCTCGGCGTCGGCGTAGACGAGGTTCTGCGAGGGCACGGCGAACTGGGCGGCCGCCGCACGGAAGCCGCTCCAGTCCGCCGCCTTGTCGATGGCGAACACGGCGTCCATGGAGTTGCCCGGGTCGAGGGCGGTCCACCTCAGGGCGATGCCGTAGCCGTCACCACGGTCGGGTGCGGCGGTGTTGACGGTGGCCTTCTTGCCGACCTGGACGAGTTCGTCGTCGCGGTCCGACAGCAGCGGCATCCCGTCCTGGGTCTGGCGGACCACGATGGGCTTGGACGTGCCGCCGGCGACCTTGATGGTCTCCTCGCGCGTCTTGAACGGCCGGACCTTGCCGTCGTACAGGTAGCCGTTCCCGGTCACCTTCTCCAGGTACAGGTCCGTGACGTCGACGCCGGAGTTGGTCATGCCCCAGGCGATCTTCGCGTTGTGGCCGATGATCACACCGGGCATGCCGGCGAAGGTGTAGCCGGTGACGTCGTACTGGCACTTGCTGGAGACGGTCCGGCAGTGCAGGCCCATCTGGTACCAGACGGACGGCAGGGACGCCGACAGGTGCGGATCGTTGGCGAGGAGGGGCTTCTTGGTGATGGTGTACTTCCCGGCGACGACCCAGGAGTTGGAGCCGATGCCCTGGCCGTTCACGCCGACGGCCGTGGGGACGTCGTCGAGGACCTTGTAGAGCCCCGCCAGCTGGCCGGTGAGGGCCGATCCGGTCGTGCCCGAGGTGGAGGAGCCGGTCGTGCCCGTCGTGCCCGTGGAGCCGGTCGTACCGGTCGTACCCGTGGTCCCCGTCGCGCCCTGGGAGCCGCCTGTGCCGCCGTTCTGCTGGAAGGTCCTCGCCAGCTCGCTGTACCGGCCTTCCTGCACGATCGGCTTGTTGCGGCTGTAGGGGTACTGCGGATACAGGTCCTGGATCTGCTGCGGACCGAGACGGCTGGTCATCAGGGCGCGGTCGATCTCGTCCTGCATGTTGCCGCGCAGGTCCCAGGCCATGGCCTTCAGCCAGGCGACGGAGTCGACCGGGGTCCACGCCTGCGGCTTGTAGTCGTTGGTGAAGCCCAGGGCGGCGTACTCCAGGGAGATGTCCCCGCCGTCCTTGCCCTGGAGGTAGGCGTTGACCCCCTTGGCGTATGCCTGGAGGTACGTCTTCGTGGAGGCCGACAGCTTGGTGTCGTACTCCTCCTTGGCGATCCGGTCCCAGCCGAGGGTGCGCAGGAACTCGTCGTTCTTGACCTGGTCCTTGCCGAACATCTCCGACAGGCGTCCGGAGGTCATGTGCCGGCGCACGTCCATCTCGTAGAACCGGTCCTGCGCCTGGACGAAGCCCTGCGCCATGAACAGGTCCTGGTCGGAGGAGGCGTAGATCTGCGGGATGCCATAACCGTCCCGCTTCACGTCGACCGGCCCGGACAGGCCCTTGAGCGTGATCGAACCCTGGGTCTGCGGGAAGGAGGCGCGGACGGTGCTGATCGACCAGTACGCCCCGTAGGCGATGCCTCCGATGATGGCCAGAACCAGGACCAGCACGACCAATCGGGCTTTGCGCCCCTTCTTCCTGCCGGACTTGACGGACGTGGCACCCGTGGTGGCGGTGTCACCCGTTGTGGCGGTGGTGTTGGGGGGCATCGCTGTCCTTGCTGTCCTAACGCGAGCGGCAGGTCGGGCTGTGACTTTGAATGAGCGCTGGAGCAACCATAGGCGCAGGGCCCTGCCCCGCTTGACGCGGAGTCGGGAACCAGCGCGCACGAGCGTTCGATCTTGCCTCGGCAAGCGTCAAGAAAGCGTCAAGAGTTAGGTAAGCTAACGAAGTAACCGGAGATCTCGGAGGAGGAACGCCCCCTGACTGTTCACCACCTCAACCAGCTCCTGCTCGTCTGCTCCGCCGTCCTGCTGGTCGCCGTCGCGGCCGTCCGGATCTCCTCCCGCAGCGGGCTCCCCAGCCTGCTCGTCTACCTGGGAATCGGCGTCCTCATGGGCCAGGACGGCCTCGGCGACATCCACTTCAACAGCGCCGAAGTGACCCAGGTCATGGGATACGCCGCCCTGGTCGTGATCCTCGCCGAGGGCGGCCTGGGCACGAAGTGGAAGGAGATCCGGCCGGTCCTGGCGTCCGCCTCCGTCCTGGCGACAGCCGGAGTCGCCGTCAGCGTGGGTGTCACCGCGGCGGGCGCGCACTACCTGGTCGGGCTGGAGTGGCGGCAGGCGCTCATCATCGGCGCGGTGGTGTCGTCCACGGACGCGGCGGCGGTCTTCTCGGTGCTCCGGAGAATTCCCCTCCCCGCGCGCGTGACGGGCATGCTGGAGGCGGAGTCCGGCTTCAACGACGCCCCGGTGGTCATCCTGGTCGTCTCCTTCTCCACGGCCGGTCCGGTCGAGCACTGGTACGTCCTGCTGGGCGAGATCGCCCTGGAGCTGGCCATCGGCGCGGTCATCGGGTTCGCGGTGGGCTGGCTCGGGTCCTGGGGGCTCAAGCACGTGGCCCTGCCCGCCTCCGGCCTCTACCCCATCGCCGTAATGGCCATCGCCGTCACCGCGTACGCCGCCGGTGCGCTGGCGCACGGCAGCGGCTTCCTGGCCGTCTACCTGGCGTCGATGACGCTCGGCAACGCCAAGCTGCCCCACTGGCCCGCCACCCGCGGCTTCGCCGAGGGGCTCGGCTGGATCGCCCAGATCGGCATGTTCGTCGTGCTCGGCCTGCTGGTCACCCCGCACGAGCTGGGCGACGACGTCTGGCCCGCCCTGCTCATCGGACTGGTCCTGACCATGGTGGCCCGGCCGCTGAGCGTGGTCCTCAGCCTGGCGCCGTTCCGGGTGCCATGGCAGGAACAGACCCTGATGTCGTGGGCGGGCCTGCGCGGCGCCGTGCCCATCATCCTGGCGACCATCCCGATGGTGAACGGCGTCGCCGGCAGCCGCCGCATCTTCAACATCGTCTTCGTGCTGGTCGTCGTCTACACCCTGGTCCAGGGGCCGACGCTGCCCTGGCTGGCGCGCAAGCTGCGCCTGGGCGAGCAGGGCGAGGCCTCCGACCTCGGCATCGAGTCGGCGCCCCTGGAGCGGCTGCGCGGGCATCTGCTGTCCATCTCTGTCCCCGAGGGCTCCCGGATGCACGGCGTGGAGGTCAACGAGCTGCGGCTGCCGCCAGGAGCCGCCGTCACCCTCGTCGTGCGCCAAGAAAAATCGTTCGTTCCGCTGCCTACGACAGTGCTGCGGCGGGGGGACGAACTGCTGGTCGTCGCCACCGACCCGGTCCGCGACGCGGCGGAACGGCGCCTGCGCGCGGTGGCCCACGGCGGCAAGCTGGCGGGATGGCTGGGCACCAACGGGTCGGGCAGCTCTCGCTGAGGAACCGTTCGTACGGTTCGCCCACCCCCCGAAAACCCAGGTGCCCAGACCCGTGGTGCTCGTTTTCACAGCCGTACGAGTCGGTGATCCCTGTACGATGAAGGCGCACCCTGATCGAACCAACTCTGCCTGACGCAGAGCTGGCGCGACCGTATGGCGGCCGGGACGCCCTTGGCAGTGGCACCGGTATCTACCGCAGTTCCGCGCAAGAGGACAGCTCTCGGCGCCCCCGCACGGGCGCGCTACCAGGCGGTAGAAAGGCACGGGCCGTGGGATCCACGGTCACCACCGGTCCGGCGGAGAACCCGCCGGTGAAGTCCCGCCCGGGATACGGACAGCTGCTGCGCACCCGCGGCGCCTGGACGTTCCTGCTCCCCGGTTTCGCGGCGCGCCAGCCGTTCGCGATGCTCACGATCTCCATCGTGCTGCTCGTGCAGCACACCACCGGTTCGTACGGCGCCGCGGGCGCCGCCGCGGCCGCCACCGGTGTCTCCATGGCGCTGTTCGCCCCGTACAGCGGCCGCCTCGCCGACCGCTACGGCCAGCGCACCGTGCTGGTTCCCGGCGTCCTGGTGCACGCGCTGGCGGGCCTGTCCCTGACGGCGCTCGCGCTGGCGCACGCACCGCTGTGGGCACTGTTCCTGGCTGCCGTCCCGACCGGCGCGTCGGTGCCGCAGGTCGGCCCGATGGTGCGGGCTCGCTGGGGCGTGAAGCTGCAGGGCTCGCCCCTGATGACCACCGCGGCGGCGTTCGAGTCGGTCACGGACGAGCTGACCTTCGTCTTCGGCCCGCTGCTGGCGACCGCGCTGTGCACCGCCGTGACGCCGGCCGCGGGCCTGTTCACGGAGGCCGCGCTGACCCTCGTCGGCGGCCTGCTGTTCGCCGCGCAGAAGGGCACGCAGCCGCCGGTGGGCGCCGAGAGCGGGCACGCGCGCGTGAAGCACGCCTCCGCCCTGCGGATCCCGGGCGTGCGGGTCCTGGTCGTGACGTTCCTGGGCATCGGGTCCGTCTTCGGCGGCATGCAGGTGTCACTGGCGGCGTTCACCGAGTCGATCGGCGAGCCCGGCCTGAACGGCGTCCTGTACGGCGTCTTCGCCGCCGGCAACATGATCTCGGGCCTGGCCTGCGGCGCCATCGCCTGGAAGGTGGCCCCCCAGCGGCGCCTGGTCATCGGCTACACGGCGCTCGCCCTGACCGCGTCCGCCCTGTGGACGGCGCATTCGGTGCTGCTGCTCGCCGGTCTCGGCCTGCTGGTCGGCATGTGCATCGCACCGGCGCTGATCACCGGCTACACACTGGTCGAGAGCCTGGTTCCGGCCGGCGCCCGCACCGAGGCCTTCACCTGGCTGACCGGCGCCGTCGCGCTCGGCCAGGCAGCCGCCGTCACCGTCGCCGGACAGCTGGAGGACCGGCTGTGGGACGGCGCGGGATTCCTGGTACCCATGGCGGGCACAGTGCTCGCGCTGGTGACCCTCATGGCGCTGCGCTCCGTGCTCGTCACCCAGCACCGGAACCACACCGTCGCACGTGGCGTCGGTCACCGCGTGCCGGTGACGGTGGACTGATCCCCGGGAATACGTCACTATGGACCGTCGTTAGCACTCATTGAGTGAGAGTGCCAGGAGGAAGACAGTGCCGACCTACCAGTACCAGTGCACCGAGTGCGGCGAGGGCCTCGAGGCGGTGCAGAAGTTCACCGATGACGCCCTGACCGAGTGCCCCGACTGCAGTGGCCGCCTGAAGAAGGTGTTCTCCGCGGTGGGCATTGTCTTCAAGGGCTCCGGCTTCTACCGCAACGACTCGCGCGGTTCCACGTCGAGCAGCAGCCCTGCCTCGAAGTCGAACCCGTCGTCGTCCGACTCGAAGCCGAGTTCGTCGTCCGACTCGAAGTCGTCCTCGTCGACGTCCTCGTCCTCGTCGACGTCTTCGTCCTCGTCGAGCTCCGCCAGCAGCTCCGCCGCCTGACATCTCTCACCCCGGGCCCTGCCGTCGTACGACGGCGGGGTCTTCGGTCTCTCCGGCACCGGCTCCCCCGCGCTCTCGCGGCCAGCTAATGTGCTGGTCATGGCGAACGCAGAGATCGGCGTAATCGGCGGCTCGGGCTTCTACTCGTTCCTCGACGACGTGACCGAGGTCGGGGTGGACACCCCCTACGGGCCGCCCAGCGACTCCCTCTTCCTCGGCGAGATCGCCGGCCGGCGGGTCGCCTTCCTGCCCCGGCACGGCCGCGGGCACCATCTGCCGCCGCACCGCATCAACTACCGGGCCAACCTGTGGGCCCTGCGCTCGGTCGGGGTCCGCCAGGTCCTCGGTCCGTGCGCGGTCGGCGGGCTGCGCCCCGAGTACGGCCCCGGCACGCTGCTGGTGCCCGACCAGCTGGTCGACCGTACGAAGTCCAGGGCGCAGACGTACTTCGACGGGCTGCCGCTGCCCGACGGGACCGTCCCGAACGTCGTGCACGTGTCCGTGGCCGACCCCTACTGCCCGGCCGGGCGGTCCGCCGCGCTGAAGGCGGCGCGCGGGCGGGACTGGGAGCCGGTGGACGGCGGCACGCTGGTCGTCGTCGAAGGGCCGCGCTTCTCGACCCGTGCCGAATCGTTGTGGCACCAGGCGCAGGGCTGGTCGGTCGTGGGCATGACCGGTCACCCGGAAGCGGCGCTCGCCCGGGAACTGGAGCTGTGCTACACGTCGCTGACCCTGGTGACCGACCTGGACGCGGGCGCCGAGACCGGCGAGGGCGTCTCCCACGAGGAGGTGCTGCGCGTGTTCGCGGCCAACGTGGACCGGATGCGCGGGGTGCTGTTCGACGCGGTGGCGGCACTGCCGGAGACGGGGGCGCGGGACTGCCTGTGCGTGAACGCGCTGGGCGGCATGGACCCGGGCTTCGAGCTGCCGTAGTCCACCCGGGGTCCGCCTGGGGAAACCGACCGGAATTCCCCGTTCGGGTGGGCGAGTTGTCCACAATCCATCCCTGGTCCACCGGCTCCGACGGGATTCGGCGCGAGGCCTCATCGTGGCATCGCAAGCCGAATTCCTCGTCGCAGGCGGTGATTCCCATGCCTTCGCCCTCCTCGTCCCCCCTTTCTCACCCGCCCACCCCTTCGCCTTTCCCGCCTCCCCTCCGTCTCCCTCGCCCGCTGGGCACGGACGCCCCCGCGACATGTGAGGTACCGCAGTTCGCTCCGGTGCGGGTGCGCGGGGGGCGGTATCAGCTGCAGCGGCTCGTACGGCATCGCAGGCGGGCCCTCGCGGCCGGCCTCGCGGTGACGGCCGCAGCGCTGGTGGCCGCCGGACCGCGAACGGCGTCGGAACCGCACCGGGCGGAGCGGGCCCGCGGGCACCCGGCCACGGGCCCCGCACGCCCGCACCCCGCGGTGGACGTGGTGACGGCGCCGGTGCGGATCGCGGACGCCGCCACGGTCCGGCTCCTACGGGCCGGCGACCGCGTCGACGTCATCGCCGCCGAGGACCCCTCGACCGGGGGTGGTGCGCGAGTACTCGCGCGCGGGGTGCGGGTGACGAAGGTGCCGGAGCCCCTGGAGGGCGCCGGCGAGAGCGGGGCGTTGGTCGTGCTGACGGTGCCCCGGGCCACGGCGGCACGGCTGGTCGGTGCGAGCGCCACGGCGCGACTGGCGGTGACGCTGTGCTGAACCGGCGCCCAGGTTTTCCCGGCAGCCTGCCGTCAAGCATTTCGATCGAGCGACGGGACTGGACACAAGGGCCACACCGTGCCGTAGGTTGCGGAGCGTTTCGTTCCACACCCTGTGCATGCGAGGAGAGTCCCCGAGGTGAGCGCGAAGAAGGAAGCGAGCGTCTGGCAGGGCTTCAAGGCCTTTCTCATGCGCGGCAACGTCGTCGATCTGGCAGTCGCGGTGGTCATCGGCGCGGCCTTCACGAACATCGTCAACGCGCTCGTGAAGGGGATCATCAACCCGCTGGTCGGCGCGATCGGCACGCAGAACCTGGACAACTACAGCTCCTGCCTGAAGGACCCGTGCCAGGTGGGCGCGGACGGCTCGGTCAAGAGCGGAGTGCAGATCCTGTGGGGCTCCGTCCTCGGTGCGACGCTCACGTTCGTGATCACCGCGGCGGTGGTGTACTTCCTGATGGTCCTGCCGATGTCCAAGTACCTGGCCCGGCAGTCGGCCCGCAAGGCGGCGCGAGAGGGCACGAAGGAGGTCATCGACGTGACCGAGCTGGAGGTGCTCAAGGAGATCCGCGACGCACTGGTCGCACAGCGCGGATCAGGGCACGACCAGCGCTAGCGACGCTTTCGCGAGCGGCTCAGAGGTGGTGGGGCGGCTTCTCGTCGAGGAAGCGCTTCAGGTCGGCGGCGCTGTCGCCGCCCGGGCGCTCGCCCCATCCGCGGTCGGTGTCGTCCGAGGACTGCTGGTCCAGCGGGTCGTCGAAGACCAGCGCGGGTTTCGGGTCGCGCGGCTCGGATTCCGGGGCGGTACTCATACCCCAAGGGTACGGCGCCGCGCCGGGACGGCCGGAACGCGAGGCGAACGCCCCGTGCCGGCCGGCTGGACCACGGGAGGCGTCCCGCACTGGGACAGACTGGCGCGCATGACAGTTGACGCACTGACGGACGTCGCCGGGCTGCGGGTGGGGCACGCCACCCGCAGCGGGGACGGCTGGCTCACCGGTACCACGGTCGTCCTCGCTCCCGAGGGGGGTGCCGTCGCTGCCGTGGACGTGCGCGGCGGCGGGCCGGGCACCAAGGAGACCGACGCGCTCGACCCGCGCAATGTGGTGCGGACGGTCGACGCCGTCGTGCTGACCGGCGGCAGCGCGTACGGGCTCGACGCCGCGTCCGGCGTGATGGCGTGGCTGGAAGAGCGGGGGCGGGGTGTGCCGGTGGGGGCGGACCCGGCGCACGTCGTGCCGGTCGTGCCCGCCGCGTGCGTCTTCGATCTGGGGCGCGGCGGGAACTTCCACGCACGGCCGGATGCCGCGATGGGGCGCGCGGCGGTGGAGGCCGCGGCGGCGACGGCGCCGGGCAGCCGGGTGCCCGAGGGAGGCGTGGGCGCCGGCACGGGCGCCGTGGCGGGCGGGCTCAAGGGTGGGGTGGGCACCGCGAGCACGGTGCTCGACTCGGGGATCACCGTGGCCGCGCTGGTGGTCGTGAACGCCGCGGGGTCGGTGGTGGATCCGGAAACCGGGGCGCTGTACGGGGAGCTGTTCCACGGCCGGGTGCGGTATCCGGAGGAGCGCGTGCACGAGGCCGCGCGTCGCCGGCTCGCCGAGGTCGCCGCGGACAACGCGCCGCAACCGCTCAACACGACGCTGGCAGTGGTCGCGACCGACGCGGGCCTCTCCAAGGCGCAGGCGCAGAAGCTGGCGGGCACGGCGCACGACGGGATCGCACGCGCCGTACGGCCCGTGCACCTCCTGCACGACGGGGACACGGTGTTCGCGCTGGCGACCGGCACCCACCCGCTCGACCCGCATCCCTTGGCGCTCAACGACATCCTCGCCGCCGGCGCGGATCTCGTGACGCGCGCGATCGTACGCGCCGTACGCGCCGCCGAGTCGATCGAAGGACCGGCGGGCGTGTGGCTGTCGTACGGGGAGTTGTACGGCAAGGGGTAGGCGGTGGTGCGGGCGGGGTCGGATCGCGTCCGTCCCCCTTCGCGCGCCGTCTCCAACAACTCGCGAACGACGCCCGGTTGGCTGAGGGGTGTTGCGCTCACGGCTGTGGATTGTCGCGGTTGTGTCACCGGATGGCGTCAACGGGCGGCGGAGGGAACCCTGCCGGGCGCCAGTGCCCTCTTTCCTCACGCACTGGAACGGATCACGTACATCACACGAACTGGGAGCAGCCCGTGACATCGCCGGACATTGCAGCGCGGCGCGCACTGGGGGCCTGTGCCGCCCTGATGGTCGGCGCCCTCACCCTGACCGCTTGCGGCGGCAGCGCCAACGCCGACAGCAGGGGCGGCAAGGACTCCCCCAGGACGTCGACGGCGAAGATCGCGATCTCGGCCAGGGACGGTTCAACGGACGCGTCCGTCAACGCGACCGGGGTGAAGGTCAGCGGCGGCAAGCTGACCGACGTGAAGATGACCGTGGCGGGGTCGGGGCAGGCCGTGCCGGGTGCGATATCGGCGGACGGCAGCAACTGGAAGCCGAAGCAGCGGCTCGAGCGCGGGACGAAGTACGAGATAGACGCGACCGCCAAGGACACCGGCGGGCGCACCGCGGCGGCCAACTCCATCTTCACCACCGTCACCACGGCCAACAGCTTCATCGGCACCTACACGCCGGACAACGGCACCACGGTTGGGGCGGGCATGCCGGTGTCGTTCACCTTCGACAAGTCGATCACCGACAAGAAGGCCGTGCAGTCACACATCGCGGTCGACTCCAGCAGTGGTCAGCAGGTGGTCGGGCACTGGTTCGGGGACCGGCGGCTGGACTTCCGGCCGCAGGAGTACTGGAAGGCCGGCGCCAAGGTCACGATGAAGATCGACCTGGACGGGGTGCAGGGCGCGAAGGGCGTCTACGGGGTGCAGAAGAAGACCGTCTCCTTCACCGTCGGGCGGTCGCAGGTCTCGACGGTCGACGTCGCCACACAGACGATGACGGTGGTGCGGGACGGCAGGACGATCAAGTCGGTGCCGATCTCCGCGGGCAGCCCGGAGCACACCACGTACAACGGGCAGATGGTGATCGCCGAGAAGTTCACGCAGACCCGGATGAACGGCTCGACGGTCGGATTCGGCGGGGAGTACGACATCCCGGACGTGCCGCACGCGATGCGGCTGACGTCGTCGGGGACGTTCATCCACGGCAACTACTGGTACGACAAGGGCAACCCGCCCTTCGGGCGTGAGGGCACCAGCCACGGGTGTGTCGGCCTCGCGGACGTGCAGGGCGCGCAGGGCGCAACGTCGGCCAAGTGGTTCTTCGACAACTCGCTCGCCGGGGACGTCGTGGTCGTGAAGAACTCCCCCGACACGACGGTGGCACCGGACAACGGCCTCAACGGCTGGAACATGTCGTGGAGTGCCTGGACCGCGGGAAGCGCCGTCTGAGCGGCGGCTTTTGACCGGACGACGGGCCACGCGGGAATTTTTCGCGCGGCCCGCGCGTTTTTCGGCGTACGTTTTCTCGGTTCCCGGACATGATGTCCGACCGAGGGGCTACGGTATGCACCCACAAGGTGACATGCAGCAACGCCGGGAGATGTCTTGAGCGTTCCGTACGAGACCGCAGCGTACGAACCAGCCGAGTCGCCCGAGTCTCCGGAGGAGCATCTCGAGCGACTCCTCGGCCGTGCCCTGAACTCCTTCGAGCTGCCGGACGAAGTGATACGGCGACTCGACGGCGCGCTGGCGCACGACAGTTCGCTGCACTCCGCGCACCACAGCGCGGGGCTGCACCGTGAGACCTACCGGCACACCTGGCTGCTCGCCGACGGTTCGGCGGTCACGCTGTGGGAGCTGGTGCACAACCCGACACCGGGCGGCGTCCCGGAGCACGAGGTGTACGTCGACGAGGAGGAGTTGCAGGCTGCCACGGCGCGGCTCGGGCTGCCTCCGGAGACGCCGGACTTCGAGATGCCCGCGCTGATGCGGCTGTGGGCGATTCCCGAGCCCCGGCATGTGTTCGCCTCGGACGACTCCGCGGACCACGCGCGCCGGCTCCTGCGTCGTGCGGAGAACCCCGACCGGCCCGGCGCGAAGACGGCGGCACTGCTGGCGACGGCGACCGCGCACCAGATAACGCAGGCGTTCGGGCGGCCGGGACGGGCCGGACGCGCGGGGCTGAGCTACGCACTGTACGAGCACGCGTTCCTGCTGCCGGACGGCAGCGAGACCTCCTTGTGGGAGGTCGAGCACACGGCGACGCCCGACGGGCGGCACATGTGCGAGGTGTACATGTCCGAGGAGGCGGCCCGGGAGGCCATGGAGCGGCGCGCGGCACGGCGGGGGTAGCACAGGGCGTACTGCGCGCCCCGGCTCGAGAGGCGCTGCGGGCGTCGTCGGCGGCTGCGGGCACCGCGGGGGCCGTCAGCCCTGTCGCCACCGTCTGCCTTCAGTCGTTGGCCGCCAGCCGTCAGCCGTTGGCCAGGTGCCGTACGAGGCCCGCGAACGCGTCCTGTTCAGCGGGGGTCAGTTCGACGGACTCCAGCGGGGGGCCGACCTGGTGCTGGCGCGGCAGGGCCGGCAGGGGCGCGGCGGGGCGGCCGGCGGGGGCCCGGGAGCCGGTGCGACGCAGCAGGCGCCACAGGACGACAGCCCAGGCGACGGCCGCCACAGCGAGGACGGCCACGCCGATCAGCTGGAGAGTCGCGACGTGCTCAGGCATGCGTCCCAGTACACACCACGGTCCGGGACTTTGATCCCGGACCGTGACGTATCTCGCAGGTGCCGTGAACAACTCACAGCGAACCAAAAGGACAGGAAGGCAAGGGGGTTGGGCGGCGGTCAGGCCGCCACCGGCTGCTTCGTCTCCTTCTGGGGGGTGGCCGCATCGGCTGCGGGGCCGGTGGTGGTCTCCGGGAGCTGCTTGCGCATCCCCTTGAGGAGGACCACCAGGGCCGTGGTGGCGCACACGCCGGCCGCGATGGCGACCAGGTACAGGAACGGGTTGCCGATCAGCGGGACCACGAAGATGCCGCCGTGCGGGGCGCGCAGGGTGGCGGCGAAGGTCATGGACAGGGCGCCGGTGAGCGCGCCGCCCACCATGGAGGACGGGATGACCCGCAGCGGGTCCGCCGCCGCGAAGGGGATCGCGCCCTCGGTGATGAAGGAGGCGCCGAGGACCCAGGCGGCCTTGCCGTTCTCGCGCTCGGTCGGGGTGAACAGCCTGCCGCGCACGGTGGTCGCCAGGGCCATCGCCAGCGGCGGGACCATGCCGGCCGCCATCACCGCGGCCATGATCTTCATGGCCGAGTCGCCGGGATTGGAGACCGCGATGCCGGCCGTGGCGAAGGTGTAGGCGACCTTGTTGACCGGGCCGCCGAGGTCGAAGCACATCATCAGGCCGAGCAGGGCACCGAGCAGGATGGCGTTGGTGCCGGTGAGGCCGTTCAGCCAGTCGGTCATGCCCTTCTGGGCGGAGGCGATGGGTTTCCCGATCACGACGAACATCAGGAATCCGACGATGGCCGAGGAGATCAGCGGGATCGCCACCACCGGCATGATGCCGCGCAGGGCCGCCGGGATCCTCACCTTCTGGATGCCCATGACGACGCCACCGGCGATGAGACCGGCTGCCAGACCGCCGAGGAAGCCCGCGTTGATGTCCAACGCGATCGCGCCGCCGACGAAGCCAGGCACGAGACCCGGCCGGTCGGCCATGCCGTAGGCGATGTAGCCGGCCAGTACCGGGACGAGGAACTTGAAGGCCACGCCGCCGATCTGGAAGAGCAGCGCGCCCCAGCTGTCGGTCTGCGCCCACACGAAGTGGTCCATGACCGACGGTGCCTTGTTGACCTGCCAGCCGCCGATCGCGAAGCCGAGGGCGATGAGCAGGCCGCCCGCGGCGACGAACGGAACCATGTAGCTGACACCGGACATCAGCCACTTGCGGAGCTTGGTGCCGTAGCCCTCGGTGGAGTCCCCCGAGCGCTCGACCGGTGTGCCGCCCGACGTGGCCGCCGGAGCGCTCGCCTCGCCGCGCGCCGCCTTCTCGCGGACGTCCGTGAGGAGTTCGGCCGGGCGGTTGATGCCCGCCTTCACTCCGACGTCGACGGTCGGCTTGCCCGCGAAGCGGTCCTTGTCACGTACGGGGACGTCGTGGGCGAAGATCACGCCGTCCGCCGCCGCGATCACGGCCGGGTCCAGCCGGGTGAAGCCGGCCGAGCCCTGCGTCTCGACGACCACCTCGACGCCGGCCTCCCGGCCCGCGTTCTCCAGGGACTCGGCCGCCATGTAGGTGTGGGCGATGCCGGTCGGGCAGGAGGTGACGGCGACGACACGGAACGGGCGTTCGCCGGAGTCCGTGCCCGAGCCGGCACCCGCGGGGGTCGTCTGCGCCGGGGCGGAGGGGCCCTCGGTGGACGCGGTACTGCCCGCCGCGGCGCCGGCGGAGGCCGCCACCGGCGCCGCGGCGGTGTCCTCGGAGGCGCTCACGGCGCCCTGAGCGACGCTCGAAACGCCCTGAGCGGCCTGAGCGCCATCGGCGTCGGCGCCCGCTCCCGCAGTCACGCTTTCCGCACTCGCCGTGCCGTTCGCGTCCCCCGCGGCCGGTTCACCACCGGCGCTCGCGGCAGCCTCCCGCGCGCTCTCCCCCGACGGCACCTCGTCCCCCCGGATCAGCGCCGCAGCCGTGTCCGCGTCGCCCACCGACCGCAGCGCGGAGGTGAATTCGGCGTTCATCAGCTGGCGGGCCAGCGAGGACAGGATCGTCAGGTGGGCGTCGTCGGCGCCGGCGGGTGCCGCGATCAGGAAGATCAGGTCGGCCGGGCCGTCCGCGGCGCCGAAGTCGATACCGGCGGCGCTGCGGCCGAAGGCGAGGGTCGGCTCGGTCACGTGGGCGCTGCGGCAGTGCGGGATGCCGATGCCGCCGTCGAGGCCGGTCGGCATCTGGGCCTCGCGGGCGGCCACGTCGGCGAGGAAGCCCGCCAGGTCGGTCACCCGGCCCTGGGCGACCATGCGCTCGGCGAGGGCGCGCGCCGCCGCTTCCTTGGTGTCGGCGGACAGGTCGAGATCGACCAGGTCAGCGGTGATCATGTCGCTCATCGCGGGCTCCAATGCACGCGTATCGCCCGGGGGGAGGTGTGGGCGCAGGAGGGGACGGGGGTGCTGTGGGGGGATGCGGTGGGTGTGGGGTCCGTGGCGAGTGCCGGGGAGCCTCGCCAGGGCCGGTACGGAGCGGTCGTACGGCATCGGATCAGGGCGTTCATGTCACCGGCTCCGTCAGTTCGCGCTCCAGCGGGATCTCGGCCGTGACGGTCACCGCGGCCGGGTGCAGGTCGGCGGGGGTCGGCATGACGCTGCCGGGGAGCTGGACGGCGGCGGCACCGTGGGCGACGGCGGAGGCGAGGGCGTCCGGGCCGCTGCCACCGGCGACGAGGAAGCCGGCCAGGGAGGAGTCGCCGGCGCCGACGTTGCTGCGGACGGTGTCCACGCGCGCGCTGCCGAACCAGGCGCCGGTGTCCTCGACGAGGAGCTGCCCGTCAGCGCCCAGGCTGGCGAGTACGGCGCGCGCTCCCATCCCGCGCAGTTCCTCGGCCGCCTTGAGCGCGTCGCCCACGGTCGTCAGGGGGCGCCCGACGGCTTGCGCGAGTTCCCCGGCGTTGGGCTTCACCACGTCGGGCCGGGCGCGCAGCGCCTCCAGGAGCGCTCGCCCGGAGGTGTCCAGAGCGATGCGCGCGCCTCCAGCGTGCGCCCGCGTGACGACGTCGGCGTACCAGGAGGGCGCGAGCCCCCCGGGCAGACTGCCGCAGCACGCGATCCAGTCGGCGTCGGGCGACTGCGCGCGTACCGCGTCCAGGAGGAGTTCCTGCTCCGCCGTCGACAGCACGGGCCCCGGCGCGTTGATCTTCGTGAGCACGCCGTCGGACTCCGCGAGCGCGATGTTGGAGCGGGTGGCTCCGGCGATCGGCACCGGCGCGACCTCGATGCCCTGTGCGTCGAGCAGGTCGGCGACGAGCGCCCCCGGCGCACCGCCCAGGGGCAGGACGGCGACCGTGCGCCGTCCGGCGGCCGCGACGGCGCGCGAGACGTTCACGCCCTTGCCGCCGGGGTCCGTGCGCTCGGTCTCGGCGCGGATGACCTCGCCGCGCTTCAGGGCCTGGACCTCGTAGGTGCGGTCGAGGGACGGGTTGGGGGTGACGGTGAGGATCATGCGCGCACTACTTCCGTGCCGCCGCGCTCGATGGCGGCGGCGTCTTCGGGGCTCAGCCCGCTGTCGGTGATCAACAGGTCCACGTCGTTCAGGCCGCCGAAGCGGGCGAAGTGCTCCTGGCCGTGTTTGGCGCAGTCGGCGAGGAGGACGACACGGCGGGCGGCGGCCACCGCGGCCCGCTTGACCGCGGCCTCGGCGAGGTCCGGGGTGGTCAGACCCTGCTCGGCGGAGAAGCCGTTGGCGGCCACGAACAGCACGTCGGCGCGGATCTCGCCGTACGCGCGGAGCGCCCAGGCGTCCACGGCGGCGCGCGTGCGGTGCCGTACGCGCCCTCCGACCAGGTGGAGCTGGATGCCCGGGTGGTCGGCGAGGCGGGCGGCGATGGGCAGGCTGTGCGTGACGACGGTGAGCGAGGCCTCCAGCGGGAGCGCCGCGGCGACCCGGGCGACCGTCGTACCGGCGTCGAGGATCATCGTGCCCTCGGTCGGCAGTTCGGCGAGGGCGGCCTTGGCGATGCGGTCCTTCTCGTCGGCGGCGGTGGCCTCGCGCTCGGTGAGGTCCGGCTCGAAGTCGAGGCGGCCGACCGGGATGGCGCCACCGTGCACCCGGCGGACCAGGCCGGCACGGTCGAGGGCTTTCAGATCGCGGCGGATCGTCTCCGCCGTCACCTGGAACTCCTCGGCCAGCGACAGCACGTCCACCCGGCCGCCGTCGCGGGCGAGCCGGAGGATCTCCTGCTGCCGCTCCGTTGCGTACATGTCCGTTCGCCTCCACCTCATGCCCGAATGTGTGGTTCCACTGGGAGGCTACGCTCGCACGAGGGGGAAGTAAACAGGTTCGGACTGCGATCGGGCATAAACGGGCTTCCGGTTCTGTCCGGACAGCAGAAGGGCCCGGTACCTGATCGATACCGGGCCCCTCATCGCACCTGGTCAGGACCCCGTGCCTGGGCATGACCGGCATGCGTGACCGGTCCGCCGCGGCTGGTCCATGACCTCCACGCCTCGTCAGACTCCGCGCCTGTCAAGCCACGAGTTCGCGCTCCGTCTCCGCCGCCGGAAGCTCCGTGCCGGTGGCTCCCTCCACATGCTGGACCGGCCGCTTCGGCAGGGCGGACATCAGCAGGAAGATCACGCCCATGATCCCGGCGACCCACCACAGCGCGTGCTGGAAGGCGTGCACGAACGCCGGGCCCACCTGGGCCAGGGCCAGCCGGTCGCCGATCTCCCCGAAGAAGACCACCGACACGAGCCCGAGCCCGAGCGCGTTGCCCATCTGCTGCACGGTGTTGATCAGCCCAGACGCGGAACCGGCGTGCTCGCGGGGCACCTCCGAGAGCACCGCGTCGGTCAGCGGGGCCACGATCAGCCCCATGCCGACGCCCATCACGACCAACGGGAGGGCCATCTGCCAGGGGGCGATGGACAGGCCGTAGCGGTGGGCCGCCCCCAGGTACAGCAGCACACCCAGGCCCATGAGCAGCGCGCCCGCCTGGAGCACCTTGCGGCCGAACCGCGGGACCAGCTTCTGCACCGACATCCCGGCCGCCGTCGACACCGCGAGCGAGAACGGCACGCCGGTCAGCCCGGCCCGCAGCGGGCTCCAGCCGAGGCCGATCTGCATGTACAGCGTCCAGACCAGGAAGAAGATGCCGAGCGCGACCCCGAAGACGGTCTGTACGGCGATGCCGGCGGCGAAGCTCTTCACGCGGAAGAGGGACAGCTCGATCAGCGGGGAGCCGTCCCGGGCCGCCTTGCGCCGCTCGTACGCCACCAGCGCAGCGAAGACACCGAACGCGCCGGCCATCGAGACGTTGCCCCACAGCGGCCAGCCCAGCTCACGGCCGCGGGTGAGCGGGTAGAGCAGCATCAGCAGGCCCAGTGAGACCAGGCCGACGCCGACCAGGTCCAGCTTGAGCGCCTTCGGGGCGCGGGACTCGGTGATGAAACGGCGGCCGAGCAGCCACGCGGCGATGCCGACCGGCAGGTTGATGAGGAAGATGGGCCGCCATTCCAGCCCGAACAGGTTCCACTCCGTCAGCAGTGCGCCGAGCAGCGGCCCCGAGACCGCGCCCAGACCGACGATCGCGCCGAACAGCCCGAAGACCTTGCCGCGTTCGTGGGCGGGGAAGGTGGCGTGCACGATCGACAGCACCTGCGGCACCATCAGCGCCGCCATACCGCCCTGCAGGATGCGCGAGGCGACCAGCATCTCCGGGTTCACGGCGAAGCCGCACAGCGCGGAGGCGAGCGTGAAGCCGGCGATGCCGAGCAGGAACAGCCGCCTGCGGCCGTGGATGTCGCCGAGACGGCCACCGGTGATCAGGCCGGCGGCGAAGGCGAGGGCGTAACCGGCCGTTATCCACTGGATCTGGCTGACGGAGGCGTGAGCGGTCCGCTGGATCGAGGGGATGGCGATGTTGACGATCGTGACGTCGACCAGGTCCATGAAGGCCGCCGTCATCACGATCGCGAGGGCGAACCAGCGGCGGCGGTCGGCCGGGGCGCCCGGGGAACCGCCGTCACCAGCGGCGGGTCGAGCGGAGTGCGTCTGTTCCGTGGAGGTCATGCGTTCACGCTAGGACCCCATTAGGTCAGATCGTGTCCTACTTCTGCGGCATCCTCGTACCCATGACGACGGACACCCCGGCCCGGCTGCTCCAGCTCCTCTCCCTCCTTCAGACCCCGCGCGAGTGGCCCGGCGGTGAGCTGGCCGGCCGGCTCGGGGTGTCCCGCCGTACCGTCCGGCGGGACATCGACCGGCTGCGAGAGCTGGGCTATCCGGTGCAGGCCACCAAGGGTGCTGACGGCGGGTACCGGCTGGTCGCGGGCAAGGCGATGCCGCCGCTGGTGCTGGACGACGAGGAGGCGGTCGCGATCGCGGTCGGGCTGCGCGCCGGTGCCGGGCACGCCCTGGAGGGTGTGGACGAGGCGTCGGTCCGGGCCCTGGCCAAGCTGGAGCAGGTGCTGCCGGCCCGGCTGCGGCACCGGGTGGCCACGCTGCAGGCCGCGACCACGCCGCTGACCAGCGGGGACGGGCCGAGCATCGCTCCGGAGACGCTGACCGTGATGGCCTCGACGGTGGCGGGACGGGAACGGCTGCGGTTCGCCTACCGCGACAAGGACGGCAGCGAGTCGCGGCGGCTGACGGAACCGTACCGGCTGGTGTCGACCGGACTGCGGTGGTACCTGGTCGCCTACGACCTCGACCGCGCGGACTGGCGCACCTTCCGGGTGGACCGGGTGAGCGCGCCGTTCGCGACCGGAGTCCGGTTCACCCCGAGGGAGTTGCCGGCGGGGAGCGCCGCCGAGTATCTGCGGCAGTCCATTCACCGGCGGCAGGAGACGTACGAGTTCGAGGTGTGGTTCGCCGCGCCGGCGGAGCAGGTCGCCACGCGGCTGCCGCCGTGGGTGGGGGCGCCCGAGGACGACGGGCGGGGCGGCTGTGTCCTGCGCGGCACCACCGGCGATCCCGTGGAGTGGCTGGCGGTGCGGCTGGTGATGGTGGGGTGCGAGTTCACGGCACGCGAGCCGACGGAACTGGCGGCTTATGTGAGGGAGTTGGGCGGGAGGCTGAGTCGGGCTGGGGGTGAGGCGGGCGGGGGCTGAGGAGGGCGGGGGCTGAGGAGGGCGGGGGCTGAGGCGGGCGGGGGCTGAGCCGGGTGGTCGAACCCGACGAGCCGCGAAGCTGAGGCGGAGCGGACGGAGGGCTTAGCTGGGTGAGGGGCTGAGCCGGGCGGGAGGCTGGGCCGGGCGGGAGGCTGGGCCGGAGGGGACGGAAGGCTGAGCCGGGCGGTCGAGCCGAAGGGGACGGGCGGGGCTGAGCCGGGCGGGAGGCTGAGTGCGCCGCGCCCTCGCCGTCCCAGGCTGAACGTGCCGCGCCCTCGCCGTCCCAGGCTGAACGTGCCGCCCTCGCCGTTCCAGGCTGAACGTGCCGCGCCCTCGCCCCAGCCGTTGATGCACAGGTGGTGCGGCTGCCGCGAGGCCGCCGTCGGCCTCGGCGCCACGCCCGCTGGTACGGCTCAGCCTTGCGCGTCCCAGCCGAAGTCCCGCAGTGCGCGCAGGTTCCGCAGCGCCAGGGCCGCCGGGCCGTCCGGGCCGGTGGGCGGGGATGTCGTGGCGGCCCAGGACTCCACGGCCACGCGGACGGCGGCGCCGGCCACGGCCGCGGCGAAGCGAAGGACCGGGGTGACTCGAGCGGGGGCCGGGAGCGGCGGTGAGGCAACGTTGTCGGCGTTGTCCCCGGCCGTGACTCCGCCCACCTCACCCGCCCCCTCGACTCGGGCTCCGCCCCCTCCACCCGCCACCCCCTCGGCTCCGGCGTTCTCCGCTCGCTCCGCGTCTCCCTCTCTCCCCGTAGAGGACAGACGGGCGGCGAGGATCTCGCCCAGCATCCCTTCCGAGGTCTGGCACACCTCCGCCCAGACCTTGCGCAGGGCGGGGCTGGTGTCGGCCAGGCGGATCAGGGTGCGGACCCATTCCCAGGAGGCGGCGGAGACGCCGGCTCCTGGGGTGAAGGTGTGCCGGACGGCGTGTTCCAGTGCCTCCGGGACGGTGAGCCGGGCCGGGGCCGCGCGGACCGCTTCCGCCCAGCGTTGGGCGCCCGCCGCGTAGAGGGGAGCGACCGCCTCCTCCTTGGTGGCGAAGTAGCGGTAGAACGTGCGCGGTGCGATGCCCGCGGCCTGGGCGATGTCCTCGGCGCGGGTGGCCCGCAGGCCCTGCTGGACGAACAGGCCGGCCGCCGCCCGGGCGATCTCCATCCGGGTCTCGGCTTTCCGGCGTTCGGTGAGGGAGACCGGCGCGGAGGCGGAAAACGGCTGGTGGGCGGTGTTACGGGTGGTGCTCATCTCGGCAGGCTATGCCCATGTGGCAGAATCTGCCATCCGGCGGTCCACCCCGGGGTTCAGGTACGGGGTGGGCCGCCGTTCCAATGGGCCGCCGCTCCTGTGGGCCACCCCGACGCGCCGTCGTTCCCCCCAGCGACCACCCCCCGCCTCCTGGGGCGATCACCCGTCCCGTCTGCCGTTATGAAAAGGAGCCGGGCCCCGGCGCCTGGGGGGGTAGGCGCCGAAGCCCGACTCTGGAAGGTCCCGGCGCCGGGGGGGGATTGCGTCGGGACGTGGCTCACGTGGGGTCGGCCGGTGCGTGCGATGTCGCGTGGGGCGGCAACGGCGTCGGTCGATGGTGCGATTGCGGACCGCCGGTCGTTCGGGTGGTGAGTGGTGCGGTGAGGTGGGGAGTGCGGTGAGTACGGTTCCCGGGGCCAGCGCTCCTGGGCCCGCAAGGGTTTTTCCCCGGGTCCCGGGACTTGAAGCGACGGTACCGCGCCATGTTTGCGCCGTCTTTCGCCACGGGCGTGCGCACCGCGCAGACTCCTGCGCCCCACACCCCTGCACCCCAACCTCTACACCTCAGACCCCTTACACCTCTTACGCCGCCGCGTCGAAGCCGGTGTCGCGGGCCAGCTTCTTCAGTTCGAGGAGGGCGTGCTTCTCGATCTGCCGGATACGCTCGCGCGTCAGGCCGTGCTCCTTGCCGACCTCGGTCAGGGTGCGCTCGCGGCCGTCGTCGATGCCGTAGCGCATCTTGATGATGGAGGCCGTGCGCTGGTCCAGGCGGCCGATCAGGTCGTCCAGTTCCTCGCTGCGCAGCAGCGTCAGGACGGACTGCTCCGGGGAGACCGCCGAGGTGTCCTCCAGCAGGTCGCCGAACTGGGTCTCGCCCTCGTCGTCCACCGCCATGTTCAGCGAGACCGGGTCACGGGCCCAGTCCAGGACGTCGATGACACGCTCCGGCGTCGAGCCCAGCTCCTTGGCGATCTCCGCCGGCTCCGGGTCACGGCCGTTCTCGCGGTTGAACTCGCGCTGCACTCGGCGGATGCGGCCCAGCTCCTCCACCAGGTGGACGGGCAGCCGGATCGTGCGGGACTGGTCGGCGATGGAGCGGGTGATGGCCTGGCGGATCCACCAGGTGGCGTACGTCGAGAACTTGAAGCCCTTGCGGTAGTCGAACTTCTCGACGGCGCGCACCAGGCCGGCGTTGCCCTCCTGGATCAGGTCGAGCAGGGGCAGGCCGCTGCGCGGATAGCGCCGGGCCACCGCGACGACCAGGCGGAGGTTGGAACGGATGAAGACGTCCTTGGCCCGCTCACCCTCGGCGACCAGCGCCTCCAGCTCCTCGCGGGTGGCGTCCGCCTTGCTCTCCTCGCACCCGTCGAGGACCTGCTGCGCGAACACACCCGCCTCGATGGTCTGGGACAGCTCGACCTCCTTTGCGGCGTCGAGCAGCGGCGTGCGCGCGATCTCGTCGAGGTACATGCCGACCAGGTCGCGGTCGGCGATCTCGCCGCCATGAGCGCGAACACTGCTTGCCGAGTCGACCGTCTCGCCGGCGGCGGACTGACGACGGGCGACGGCGCGGGTTGCCATGCGTGCTCCCTTGCGATGGTGGGCTGGCGGGTGGTCCTGACGAACGCTAGGCACTCCAGGGACTGTCTCTGGGACTCTCCTCGAGTGCCCTGCATCCGTGGGAAACAACGACTGGAATCCGGACAGAATTCCCAACCCACCCCCCGATTTTTCTGATCATGCAGTACCCTGTCCGCCACCCGGGGAGGCAGGATGACGTCGGCACATACAGAGGTGCAGGTCAGGCCCGGAGTCGAGGGAGATCTGGAATCCCTCACGGCCCTCTACAACCACTACGTACGTGAGACGGCCATCACATTCGATACGGCGGTCTTCACTGCGGAAGAGCGCCGCCATTGGCTGCTCTCCCACCCGGAAGACGGCCCGCACCGGCTGATGGTTGCCACGGACGCGCGGTCACAGGAGATTCTGGGGTACGCCACATCCAGCCCTTACCGGCCGAAGCCCGCGTACGCCACGTCCGTGGAGTCGTCGGTGTACGTCGCCCCGGACGCGGGCCGGCGCGGGATCGGCGGCCTGCTCTACGACACCCTCTTCAAGGCGCTGGCCGACGAGGACGTGCACCGCGCCTACGCGGGCATCGCCCAGCCCAACGAGGCCTCCGAGCGGCTGCACGCCCGCTTCGGCTTCCGGTATGTCGGCACCCACCGCGAGGTGGGCCGCAAGTTCGGCCGCTACTGGGACGTCGCCTGGTACGAGAAAGAGCTGCACCGACCCTGAGTCGCACCCAGTCCGCTGCCGTACCCGGCCCTCAGGCGTACCCGGCCCTCAGGCGCACCCGGCTCTCAGCCGAACTGCACCGACCGCTTCGCCATTCCCATCCAGAACCCGTCGATCACCGACTTCTGCGCGTCGAGCTCGCCGCCCGCCTCCGCTGCCCCCATGGTCACGAAGAGCGGGGCGAAGTGCTCGGTACGCGGGTGGGCGTAGCGGCCGGCCGGGGCCTTGTCCAGGAAGTCGAGCAGCGCGTCCCAGTCGCGGTCCTGAAGGGCCCGCCTGCCCCAGTCGTCGAACTCGGAGGACCAGCTGGGGACACCGCCGCCGGTGTACCGGAGTGCGGCGAGGTTGTGGGTGAAGAAACCGGAGCCGACGATCAGCACGCCCTCGTCGCGCAGGGGGGCGAGCCTGCGGCCGATGTCCATCAGGCGGACCGGGTCGAGGGTGGGCATGGAGATCTGCAGGGCGGGGATGTCGGCGGCCGGGAACATCTCGACGAGGGGGACGTAGGCGCCGTGGTCGAGGCCGCGGTCGGGGATGTCCTGGACGGGGATGCCGGGGCCGCGCAGCAGCTTGCGGACCGACTCGGCCAGCTCGGGGGCGCCGGGGGCGGCGTACTGGACCCGGTAGTAGTGCTCGGGGAAGCCCCAGAAGTCGTAGACGAGCGGGACGGTCTCCACGGCGCCGAGCGCGAGCGGGGCCTCCTCCCAGTGGGCGGAGACCATGAGGATGGCCTTGGGCCGGGGCAGGCCGGCGGACCACGCGGCGAGCTGGCCGGGCCAGACCGGGTCGTCGGCGAGCGGCGGGGCGCCATGGCTGAGGTACAGGGCGGGCATGCGCTCCCGGGTGGCACCCTGAGTGACGTCCTGGGCAGTGGCGGACATGGTCGCGGCTCCTGATCGGCAGATGCTTTAACTCTCAAGCTCTCGCTCGAAGCGTACGTCCGACTTGTTCAAGTTTCAAGGAGATGCCTCGTACAGTGGAACGCATGACTACGGCACCGGACTCCACCGCGGGGCACCGCTGGCTCACCGACGAGGAACAGCGCGTCTGGCGCGCCTATCTGCACGCCACCACCCTGCTGGAGGACCACCTCGACCGGCAGCTGCAGCGTGACGCGGGCATGCCGCACATCTACTACGGCCTCCTCGTCGGCCTCGCCGAGGCGCCGCGCCGCCGGTTGCGGATGACCGAACTGGCGATGCAGGCGAAGATCACCCGCTCCCGGCTGTCCCACGCGATCGCCCGGCTGGAGAAGAACGGCTGGGTCCGCCGCGAGGACTGCCCCTCCGACAAGCGCGGTCAGTTCGCGGTGCTCACCGACGAGGGCGTGGAGGTGCTGCGGCGCACCGCGCCCGGCCATGTGGACGCCGTACGGCAGGCGCTGTTCGACCGGCTCACCCCCGAACAGCAGAGGGCCCTCGGCGAGATCATGGAGATCGTCACCGAGGGCCTCCAGCCCAACGAAGCGGGTGCGGACCTGCCCTGGCTCCGCTAACGGCTCACCGTCAGTGGGCCACCACCGGTATCGGCAGCTCGTCCTCGACGCCCTCGCCGGAGGCCACCGGGGTGCTGCTGCCCGGACGGCCGGCGTTGACGAAGGTGAAGGCGATCAGGGACGCGAGGCCCAGGATGCCGACGGCGAACCAGATCGCGGTGCTGTATCCGTGCACCATGCCCTGGAGCTTCACCAGGTCCTGCTGCGGCTTGGCGGAGACGCCGGCGATGTGGTCCCTGATGTACGAGGTGGTCGCCGAGGCGGCGATCGTGTTCAGCAGGGCGGTGCCGATCGCGCCGCCGACCTGCTGCGAGGTGTTGACCATCGCGGAGGCGACACCGGCGTCCCGGGGCTCGACGCCCTGGGTGGCCAGGGACATCGCCGGCATGAACGCCGTACCCATGCCGAGACCGAGCAGCATGATCGCGGGCAGCAGCAGGCCGGCGTACGAGGAGCCGATCTCCAGCTGGGTCAGCAGCAGCATGCCGAGACCGGCGACCAGGAAGCCCGGGCCCATCAGCAGGCGGGCCGGGACGCGGGTCATCAGCCGGGTGCCGATCTGGGTGGAGCCGGCGATCATGCCGGCGACCATCGGCAGGAACGCGAAGCCGGTCTTGACCGGCGAGTAGCCCTTCACGATCTGGAGGTAGTAGGTCAGGAAGAGGAACAGGCCGAACATGCCGATGATCGCGAGGCCGAGGGAGAGGTAGATGCCACCGCGGTTGCGGTCGGTCACCACACGCAGCGGCAGCAGCGGGGCCTTGACCCGGGCCTCGACGATCACGAACGTCACCAGCAGCACCGCGGACGCGACGAACATGGAGACGGTCACGCTGTCACCCCAGCCGTCGGACGCGGCGCGGGTGAAGCCGTACACCAGGGAGACCAGGCCGAGCGTGGAGAGGACCACGCCGGGGATGTCGAGCGGGGAGCGGTTGCGGCCGCCCTCCGGCTCCCGGATGACGAAGTAGGCGCCGGCCGCGGCCACGACGGCGAACGGGACGTTCACGAAGAAGGTCCAGCGCCAGTCCAGGTACTCGGTGAGGAAACCGCCCAGGATCAGACCGACGGCACCGCCACCGCCCGCGATGGCGCCGTAGATGCCGAACGCCTTGGCGCGCTCCTTGGCGTCGGTGAACATCACCGCCAGCAGGGACAGCGCGGCCGGGGCGAGCAGCGCGCCGAAAGCACCCTGGAGGGCGCGGGCGCCGAACATCATCGCGCCGGTGGTGGCGGCACCGCCGAGCGCGGAGGCGGCGGCGAAACCGACGAGACCCAGCACGAAGGCGCGCTTACGGCCCCACAGGTCGGCGATGCGGCCACCGAAGAGCAGCAGACCGCCGAAGGCGAGGGCGTACGCCGTGACGACCCACTGCTTGTTGCCCTCGGATATGCCGAGGTCCTGCTGGGCGGAGGGCAGGGCGATGTTCACGATGGTGGCGTCCAGGACGACCATCAGCTGGGCGAGCGCGATGAAGACGAGCGCCTTCCAGCGGTTGGCGTCACCGCGCGAGGCGGCGAGGCCGGGAGCCTTGAGGGCTGTTTCTGACATGGGGATACCCACTCCGGGACTTCGTGACGGAAAAATGGTGAGAAAACAGAGCTGAAAGGGCTGGAGCTGACAGGGCAGGCAATCGGCGACCGGAAGAGGCTGCCGTGTCGTTGGTGGACTGTGGTCGGGGCCCGGACTCATCGGTGCGGGACAGCCGAGCGGCCGGAGTCTTGATCTGTGGTCGGGACGACGGTCAGGGCGTCTGATCGGTCAGGCAGTCTGAATCGGCCAGTGCGCGCCGGTCAGTGCGCGCCTGTCCTGGCCGGTCGCTGGTTGGTCCGTTGGTCGCTGGTCGACCGCTCGGTGGTCCGGTCGGTCGGTGGTCCGGTCGGTCGGTGGTCCGGTCGGTCGGTGGTCCGGTCGGTCGGTGGTCCGGTCGGTCGCCGGCTGATCCGGTCGGTCGCCGGCTGGTTGGTCGCTGGTTGGTTGGTCGCTGGTTGGTCGCTGGTCGTTCAGGACGGGCGCAGCTCCTTGATCGTGACGGCCGTACCCGGCAGGACGGAGCGGGCGGGGGCCCGGAGGCCGTCGAGGAACAGCTGAAGGTGGCGGTGGACGAACCGGTCGCCGCGCAGGCAGTCCGTACCGGCCGGGGGCCGGCTCAGCTGGGCCACGATGATCAGCAGGTCACCGACGCCGACATCGGGCCGGAGCTGCCCGGCCGCCTTGGCCCGGCCCATGACCTTCTCGATGAGCTGCTCGACACGCTCCCGGGAGGCTTCCAGGTCGGGGTGGTGCTGGTCGAAGGTGCCGGACATCATCGGGCACAGCGCGCTGATCCGCTCGTCCGCGGCGGCGTGCACAAAGCGCTCCAGGGCCGCGAAGGCGTTCCCGTTCTCGGCGAGGGCCGCTTCGGCCGCCTCGGCCGTCCGGTCCATGACGGAGCAGACGACCTCGCGGACGAGGGCCTCGCGGTCGGGGAAGTTGCGGTACACCGTGGCGTTGCCCACGGCCGCCCGGCGGGCGATCTCGTCGAGCGGCACGTCCGGGCCGTGTTCGACGAACATCTCCCGGGCGGCGGTGACGATCCGCTCCCGGTTGCGCACGGCGTCGGCACGGGGCCGGGGCACCTTGCGCGGTGCGGGGGAGGTCGCGGTCGGCACGGCGTACTCCTTGAGGCGTTGGGGGCGATCCGGGGAAGCGGTCCCCGTTTCGCTCGGACACAGAGCTAAACGGGGAGGCGGTCCCCGGTTATTTCCCGCCGCGGAAATGAAGGCGTGTGAGCTGAGCCACACTCACCAGCCGCCGGCTTTCACTCCCCTGCGCACCGGCATTCCCACGGTCGGCTTCCCCAGCGCGCGTCCTCCACCCCTTCGGCTCAGGGTGATCGCAAGGGTGCAGCCGGAGACCGGCGGCTGCCCTGGAGCGAAGGGTCCACGCATGCCGCCGCAGTCGCCCCGCCGCCGCATACGCCCGCACCGCACACGTCGCCGCATACGCCCGCACCGCATACGCCCGCACCGCATATGCCCGCACCGCATATGCCCGCGCCGCGTGGCCGCCCTCGCCGCAGTGACCGCGCTGACCCTCGCGGTCAGTACCTCGGCCGGGACCGGACATCTGGCGGCGCCCACCACCGCCGGGCCCATCGGCCTGATCCGCTCCTCCGCCCTCTCCCCCTGCCTGCTCCACGGCGGCCTGGACGTGCAGATGACCGAGGGCCTCCCCACCCCCCCCGGCTACTCCCGCTCCACGGGCACGGTCCACGCCCTGACCCTGATGGTCGACTTCTCCGACGCGCCCGGCAAAGGCAGCGCCATGGACCGCTTCAGCGAGTTCTTCCCGCAGACCCAGGAGTGGTTCCGCAACGCGTCGTACGGTCGGCTCGACTACCGGCCCGAGACACCCATCCCGACCTGGTTGCGGATGCCGAAGAGCTTCAGGGCGTACGGCATAGAGCGCGGCGCGCCCTTCGACCCCGGCTACCGGCAGCTGGTGCAGGACATCGTGGCCGAGGCCGACCCGACGGTGGACTTCCGCTCGTACGACCTGCTGAACGTGCTGGTCACCCCGAACGCCGGACCCTCCGCCCTGGACACCGTGCTGTCCGTCACCTTCGCCGGCAACGAGGACGCCCCGGTCGCCGACGGCATGCCCATCGCCAACGCCTCCTTCGTCTACTCCCGCCAGGACGACGGCTCCGGCTCCTACGCCCGCACCGGCTACCGGGTGCTACCGCACGAGAACGGCCACACCTTCGGTCTGCCCGACCTGTACACGCAGGAGGGCGGGGGCACCGTAGGGCACTGGGACATCATGAGCGAGGACTGGGGCGCCAACAACGATCTGCTCGGCTGGCACAAGTGGAAGCTGGGCTGGCTGGACAGCGGGCAGGTCGGCTGCGCGGCGACGCCGGGCAGCGCGGAGTACCTGCTGACGCCGCTGTACAAGCCGGGCGGCGGAAAGCTGATCCTCGTACCCGTGGACGCGCGGAGCGCCTACGCCCTGGAGTTGCGCACACAGGGCGGCAACGACGAGGCGGTGTGCCGTCCTGGCATCCTGATCTACAAGATCGACGCCACGGTCGACACCGGACGCGGTCCGGTCACGGTCTACGACAGCCACCGGGGCAGCGGCGGCTGCACCCGCAGCCCCAACGTCCACGCGGAACTCTCCGACGCCCCGTTCTCCGTCGGGGAGACCTTCAAGGACCCGCGCCATGCCATCACGGTCCAGGTGACGGGGACGGACGGGGACGGGAACTATCGGGTACGGGTGACGCGGGGGTAGCCGTTCCGGCGGGGCGGGCGGGCGCCGGCCCGGGTTTACCGTAGGCAAGCCCGTATGCCGTACCGGAGAGACCGATGCCCGCGAAGACCGCCCATGATCCCGGCGACCCTGCCGGGAAGGGGCCACGCGCCGAGGCGGTCGAGGCACGCGCCGAGACGGCCGAGCCACTTGCCGAGACGGCCGAATCACCGGCCGAGACGGCAGAGCCACCTGCGCGGACCGCCGAGCCACTTGCCGAGACGGTCGGCACACTCGCCGAGACGGCAGAGCCACTTGCGCAGACCGCCGGCACCGTGGGACCCGCCGCCGAGACGGCCGAGCCGCCCGCCGAAACCGCCGCGACCATAGGACCGGCCGCCGAGACGGCCGCGACCGTGAGACCCGCCGCCCAGACGGCCGAGTCACCCGCGCCGGGGGCCGACACCCCAGGTCCGGGCGGCGACACCATCGGACCCACCTCCGACGCCATCGGTGAACCGCCCGCCGAGGCGGTGGGGCCGCTGCTGCGCGGGGTCGGGGTGCTGCGGCGGCTGACCGAGGCGGGCGGCACACTGAGCCCGAGCGCGCTGGAGCGGGCCACCGGGCTGGCCAGGTCCACGGTCGACCGGATCACCGCGACCCTGGCCCGCATGGGCCACGTCCGCCTCGACGGCCGGGACGTCGTCCTCACCCCGCGCGTGATGGAGCTGGGCAACGCCTACCTGGCCGCCCTGCGCCTGCCCGCGCTGCTCGGCGCGCACGCCGACGCCCTCGCCGACGAGCTGGACGAGTCGGTGTCGCTCGCGGTCGCCGACGGCGACGGCATCCGCTTCATCCACCAGGCCACCCGCCGCCGGGCGATGTCGGTGAGTTTCCGCATCGGCGACCTGCTCCCGGCCGAACGCACCGCGCCCGGGGCGTTGTTCGCGGCCGAGTGGGCGCGGGCGGACTGGAAGCGGTGGCGTCCCCGGCGGCTTCAGGACCCGGCGGACGCGTCCTTCCCCGCCGTATCGCCCCGTTCCCCGGCCGCCCCCGACGACTTCGCGGGCCGGGTCGACCGGGCCGGGCGGGACGGCTGGGCGGTGGACGACCAGCTGATCGAGCCGGGTCTGGTCGCCGTGTCCGTACCGGTACGCGAACCGGACACCGGCCGCGTCGCCTGCGTGGCGAGCGTGGTCAGTCACACCAGCCGGCACTCGGCGGCCGGCCTGCGCACCACGCTGCTCTCCCGGTTGCGTACGGCGGTGGCGGCGATGGAGGCGGAGCTGCGCACGGCACCGCCGCCCGAGCCCGGGCCGCCGCCCACGGGCCTGGCCGCGTGGACCAGCGCCTCCAAGCACGAACTGGGCCGGGACTTCGTGGAGTCCCTGGCCCGGGGCCTGACCGTGCTGACCGTGTTCGGCGAGGGCCGCCCGGCGCTGTCCCTGACCGAGGTGGCGCGGGCGACCGGCCTGTCCCGCGCCACCGCCCGCCGGGCCCTGATCACCTACGGGCACCTGGGCCTGGTGGCCGCACGCCCCGACCGCACCTTCACCCTCACCCCGCGCGTGCTCGACCTGGGTTTCCCGCCGCTGTCGCGCAGCACGCTGCCCCGGCTGGCCGAGCCCCATCTGCGGGCGCTCGCGGACCGGTTGCACGAGCCGACGGCGCTGGCGGTCCTGACGGGCGACGGCACGGAGATCCAGTACACGGCGGGGGCGAGCGCGAGCCGGGTCCTGACCGTGCACATCACCGTGGGCGCCCGGCTGCCGGCCACCGCGACCGCGCTCGGCCGCGTCCTGCTGGCCGACACCACCGAACCACCGTCCCCGGCGCTCGCCGAGGTCCGCACACGGGGGTACGCGCTCGCCGACGCGGAGCTGGAGTCCGGGCTGCGGTCGATCGCCGTACCGGTACGGGACCGGACGGGCCGGGCGGTCGCCGCGGTGAACGTGGCCACCCACGCGGCCCGGCGCACCGTGGAGGACTGCGTGCACGCCCTGCTCCCCGAACTGCGCACGGCCGCCGACGGAATCCAGGCCGACCTGCACACCGCCTCACGGTTCACACCGGTACGCCTCCTGTGAGAGTCCACGGGGTCTGTTCGTCACAGGGCCCCGGGCGAGAGGCCAGGCTGGAAGCCTGGCCCCCCGCCGGTGGGGTGGTCAGTGGTCGGCGTGCCCGCTCTCGCTGTCGTAGGCCGCCTTGATCACCTCACAGAGGGCCCGTACCGGCTCCGGCCGGAACACGCCGTTGTGGTCGGACGCCAGGGGGTGACGGACCACTTCTCCGCCGATGTACGGGGCCCAGGCCTGGGCCTTGTCGATGCCCTGCAGCACGTTTTCGGTGGCGTCGAAGAGCGTCGCGTCTCCGTCGAAGACACCCGGTTCGCATTCGGTGATCAGACGGACGTGGTTGAGGTAGACGTCGACGAGGCGCTCCTCGACCGCGGGCTCGAAGTGGGCCCCGCCACCGGTCTCCTGTCGTACCGCCCGCGCGGCCTCCTCCCGCGTCGGCCGCCACCTGGCTTCCGCGGCCTGCTCCGGGGGCAGCGGTACGACGTCCAGCAGACCGAGGAAGGACACGTTCTCGCCCTGCTGCCGCAGCCGTACGGCCATGGCGTGCGCGACGAGACCGCCGAAGGACCAGCCGAGCAGGTGGTACGGACCGCTGTCCTGCACGGAGCGGATCAGGGTGATGTACTCCTCGGCCATCTCCTCAAGCGTGGCGGCCGGCTCTTCGTGTTCACCGACGCCGCGTGCCTGCAGCCCGTACACAGGGTGGTCGGCGCCGAGCTCCCTGCTCACCGCGTAATAGGACCAGCTCAGTCCGCCGGAGGGGTGAATGCAGAAGATCGGGGCGCGGGTACCGCTGGTACGGATCGGGAACAGCGTGCTGAAGTCGTCCGACCCCGAGGTGGTGTCGATCATCTCGGCCAGCGCCGCCGGACTCGGCGAGCGGAACAGATCCTGGACTCCGATCCTGGTGTCCAGGGTCTGCTGGATGCGGCGCAGCAGCATCGTGGCGAGGAGGGAGTGGCCGCCGAGGTCGAAGAAGCTGTCGTCGACACCGACCCGCTCCACGCCCAGGATCTCGGCGAACAGACCGCACAGGATCTCC